>JBDHRR010000046.1:0-25518 GCA_039807685.1 Burkholderiales bacterium | reverse complement strand
CGTCGTTGACCCAGGTCATGCCCTTGAACGGGGCGACCTGGAACTCCTTGGGCACGATGCCGAGGATGCGCGGGTTGAGGTCCCAGCCCGTCATCGTCACCGTCATGTCGCGCGAGCCTTCGCCGAGCTCCTTCATCGTAGCGGCGGTGCCCGTCGGGTAGTACTCGATGCAGGAGTTGAGGTCCTTGAGATACGCCCAGGTCTTGTCCCAGCCCTTGACCGGATCCTTCGGGTCCTTGTCGCCGAGGATGTACGGCAGGCCCATGATGAACGTGTTGCCCGGCCCGGAGTTGGCCGGACGCGCGTAGATCAGCCGGTTCGGATTCGCCTTGCACCAGGCGAGCAGTTCCTGCGGCGTGGTCGGCACCTGCTTGACCTTGGCCGGGTTGTACTCGAGGAGCGGGCCGGCCGGCATGAACACCACTTCGATGCCTTGGCCTTGCGCGAGCTCCTGCATCTTCGCTGCGGCCGGAATGTAGTTCTCCATGAGGTTGGGGAACTTGCCGCCGTGATCGGGAAGGAGCTTGACGAGCAACCCTTGTTCCACAGCGTTGCCGAGAAAACCAACGCCGGTCAGGACGAGGTCGATGTCGGAGCGCCCCGCAGCCTGCATCGCCTTCAGCTTGCCGGGCAGTTCGGGAGCGGGCGCCTTGGTGAAGACGAACTTGGCGACCTTGCCCGGATTCCTCTTGGCGTAGAGCTCGAAGGCCTCTTGCGTCAAGGCGAGGTTGCCGGCAACGTCGACGACGTTCAGCGTCACCCCCTGCGCGCGGACTTGGGGAGCGGCTACCACCCCGACCAGAGTCGCCGCAGCCATCACGACGATCGACGTCGATACGAGCCGACGCATGCTGCACTTTCCGCCATTCAATCCGCTTCGGGACATTGGGTTCCTCCTCGTTCACGACATCGCCGCACCGACGCGGCGCGACGCTGCCGACGATCACCGGGCATCATAGTCCAATGTCGCAGTACCGCGAGCGCACGGCGCAGTTCCGTGGATCGATCGATCGCCATGCGCTGCCGGCCCACGAGCACTGGTCGAGTAGGCCGATCTTCGACGTTACGGCCCGTAGACGTCGATGGGTTGCGTGTTGACCGCACACAGCCAGCAGCCACCCGCTGCGGCAATGCCCTGGATCACCGAATACGTGTTGAGGTGAGGAACGGAATCATCCGCGGCGACAAAGCTCGCGCTGCCGTCCGCTTGTGTCAGGAGCGTGAATGCGCGTACCGGCGCCTTCGGGAGCGTGCTGAAGTTCACCCAGTTCGGAAAGTTGGTGAAGAACTGCATGAGGCCAGCACTGCTGACGATGCTCGGTGACTCGAGGAAGATCCCCTGGAACGATTGCCCATCGCCGGTCCAGCCCTGATCGACGAGGACGCCGTTGACGTCGAGCGTGCGCATGGCCTTCAGCACGATCGCGCCGGGAAAGACGAAGTCGTGGGTGCCGCCGTCGACGAGGGCGAGCGCGCCCGTTGCCTGCACGATCATGCTGCCGCCGCCGTACGCCGGCTTCGGCGCGCCCGGCGGGCGCACCTCGTCGGGCGCCAGCGGGGTGTTGTTCTGCGGCAGCGTCGATCCCGGCGGCCACGCCGACGGCATCCACGCGCTGCCGTCACCGTTGATGGTGACGTTGAGCACCTGCGGCACCGGGCCGTAGGCGTTGAGGGTCAGGGCGACGCTGTTGCCGGTGCCGGGAAAGAGCTGGACGCCATTGGCGAGATAGTCGTTGCCGTGAACCGGGTTGTTGGCGTTGCCGAAGGTGCCAAGCCGTACCGCGTCGCCGCGGAACGCGCCGCTGCCGTGGATGCCGGCGGCGCTGACCGCGAGCGAGGCACCACCGTCGATCGTCCCGGCGTTGGCGATCGGCCCGCCGGAAAGCGGATCCGCGCCGAGCGCGTCGAGGTCGAGACCTGCCTTCGCCTGGATGGTACCGGCGGCGCCGATCGTGATCCCGCTGGGATTGGCGAGGCGCAACGGTGGCGCGTCGCTTCCCGCGCCGAGGGCGCGCAGCGTGCCATCGATGATGGTGGCGCCGGTACCGACGTGCCGCAGGACAACCGTCTGGCCTGGGGCGCCGGCGCGGATCGTGAGCGTTGCACCGGCACCGAGGTTCAGCTGATCGAAGTCGATCTGCGCGAATGATCCCGGCGTGCCCGGGGTGCTGCCAAGCGTGATCGTCGTGTCGGTACTGAAATCCGATAGATTCTCCCCGGCGAGCGTGGCGCCGGTGACGATGAGCGGACCGTAGGGGTTGGCGGCGATCGTGGCGGTCGTCGGAACTGCGGTGGTGACCGTGAAGGTGGTCTTCGAGATGTTGAAGAAGATGTTCGTGCTGCACGCGACCATGATGCGGGCCGATGACGTGCCGTCGGCCGGTACCGCGATCGGCTCGGAGCCGTCGTTCGGCGTCGCCGACTTCAGGATGATCGGGAACGTGTTCCCGCCGTCCGCCGAGTACAGGATGTCGACCTTGGCGCAGTTGACGGGAGATCGCGCCGTGTTCGCGACGTTCCAGGTGACGGTCTGCGTGCTCGCGCCCGGCCAGGTCACCGCGGTGCTGGGCGACGTGACGGCGAATGGTCCCGCGAGCGCGCTGACGAGGAAGTTCACCTGCGCGCGATCGACGCCGCCGCGGCCGTCGCGTACCGTCATGCGGAAGCGCACCGGGCGACCCGCATTCGGAAGGACCTCGCCGGTGGCGAGCGTGCCGGCGAGAAGGTCGGACAGGCGCGGAAAGATTCGCGTGGGCCCGGTCGACGACGGCCAGGAGCGGAAGAACGGCACCGCACTGGCCACCCCGGGCGGACCGCCGGGAGTGGCGCCGGCGTCGTACTCCTCCCAGTTGTAGGTGAGCGAATCCCCATCGGGATCGCTCGCCGCTCCCATGAGCGCGAATGGCGTGCGCGACGGGATGGTGAAGCCGCCCGCGGGCACGGTCACCGTCGGTGGATGGTTACCGGTCGCGGTCACGGCCCCGCAGCTCGCGCCGTCGTCATCGGTCGTATAGGCGACGATCTCGTCGAAGCTCGCGGTGTGGAAGTAGGCGTCGCTGTGAGGCTGCAGGTCCTGCGCGAGGCAGATGCCCGCGTATGCCATGATCGTCGACCCGCTGCCCGGCTCGAATGCCGTCGGACCGTTGCGATTGCCTCCGCCGCACGACCCCGCATTGCCGTTGAACGTGTGGTTGGCGCCCAGCTGGTGGCCCATCTCGTGCGCCACGTAGTCGACGTAGAAGGGATCGCCGACCGGCGCCGGGCTGCCGGTGACGCCCCACGCCTTCTGCGCCGGCGAGCACGCCACCCCCAGACCCGCGATACCGCCACCGCCGGTCGAGAACACATGGCCGATGTCGTAGTTGGCGGAGCCGATCACCGCGTCGAGGTTGGCCTGGTTCTGGTCCAGCATCGCCTCCCCATCGTCGTTCGTGTACGGTCCGCCACTCGTGTAGATCAGCAGGTCGTTGTTGGCGACCAGTTCCATCCGGATCGCGATTTCCTGCCCGTAGATCGCGTCGATGCGATTGATCGCGGTGACCACCGCGGCGAGTCCGTTGGTCACCGTGCCGCCGAAAAACGCGGTGTATTCGGGGGTGGCGGCGACCGCCAGGCGATACGTGCGCAACTGCGCGCCGGACGCCTTCGGCGCGACCTCGCGTGCGGCGATCCTCTGCGCCAGACGCGCGGCGGTAGCACCGCCGGGATCGATCGGCGGCAGTGGGCGCGGGCGGGTGCCGATGGGCACGGTGGTGTCACGTGCGTAGTAGCTCAGGTAGCTTTGCACGTCGCCGACGCTCACCGGATCGATGAAGATGCGGCCATGTGCGGGCGAGAGCACCATCGCATGGAAGCCAAACGGCGTCCAGTCGAGACGGATCGTCGTCGATGGATCGGTGACGTCCTCGCCCATCCACGTGCCGATCTGCGGAAACTTCGCGGCGAGCGCGGGCGCCATCACCGCGGTGCGCACGATCCGGAAGCGCGCGACGCCGCCGTCGGGCAGGGGAATGGGCAGGACCGTTTCACTCGCGCGCGCGCGGGTCGTCGCTTCGGCTGGCGCGTCTGCGGCGAGCGCGTGAAATCGCGCGGCGTCGAGGGTGGCGATGCGGAAGGTGGTCGGCAGCGTGGTCCGCGCCGCGTACCCGGGGGAGGCGGCGCCCGCGGCACTCCACAATCCCGACGTCGCGTCGGCAAGGTCGACGGCGTCGGCCGCCGCCACCGCAAACGAGGCCGCGCCGAACGCGATCGAGACGAGGAAGGCCAGCGTGGCCAGTCCACGGCGGCAGTTCGGAAATGGCATCGATGATCCTCTCATGGTGCGGCGTCGAATTGGGATGCCGCAGCGGACCACCGCAGTACCGGTGCTGGCAGCGCGAGCCATTGTCGGGTATCGCTGATCCGCCGGGTGCCTATCGGACGCCTAACCCGCAGGGCGAGCGGCGCCATCATCTCGGCCCAGGAGATTCTCGCGGTGCCGGACAGTGCGGCACCTTTTCCCTTGAAATTCGACAGCCGCGCGGACGTACGGGTGGTGGACTTGCTCGGTGAGCGCTTGTGCTCGTGCCTGGCCCCAATCCGACGCGGCGATGCCAGAATCCGCGTTGTCATACTTGAGCCGCGAGAAGATGCCAGCGAATCCGACACACCGGCAGCGAGTCCCGGTGCTGATGTATCACCGCGTCGGCGCCGCTCGCAACGCGTGGGAGAGCCGGTACACGGTCGCCCCGGATATCTTCGCGGCGCACATGAGCGCGCTCGCGCGTGCCGGTTTCCGCGCGATCGGTATCGACGCCATGGTGGACTGGCTGGCAACGGACACGATGCTGCCCGACGGCGCAATAGTCGTGACCTTCGACGATGGCTTTCGCGGCGTGCGCGAGCATGCGCTGCCGGTGATGGAACGACTGGGCTGGTCGTTCACGGTCTTCCTGGTCAGCGATCTGATCGGCCAAGAGGACGACTGGACGCGCACGGCGAACCCGGCCGGAATCACCCAGCCGCTCCTCGATGTCGGGGAGATCCACGAGATGCGGCAGCGTGGGGTGAGTTTCCATTCGCACACGCGCACCCACCCGAGCCTGCCGTCACTCAACGATGCGCAACTCGCCGATCAACTCGGTGGCTCGCGCCAGCGTCTGGCGGCGCTGTTGGGCCATGGGGTGCCGTACCTCGCCTACCCGTTCGGCCACGTCGACGATCGCGTCGAGGCAGCCGCCCAGGCGGCCGGTTATCGCGCGGCCTTCTCCACCCGGCCCGGCTTCAACCGCCGCGACGTCAACCCATACCGGATCCGCAGGCTCGACATCGCCGGCACCGACACGCCCGCCATGCTGCTGCGCAAGGTGCGGCTGGGCAGCAACGACGGCAGCGTCGGCCACGCGGCGCGCTACTACTTGGACCGCATGAAGAGCCGGTTGCGACAAGTACATCATTGAATGGTCGAAGCCCGCGCGGCGCAGGTCGTGCGAACGAAGCGCTGGCAGCCTTTCGGACTGGCCTTCGCAAGAGCAAGTCCGGCGGGCTGCTAGGATTTGCGCCCCGCGTACTTTTCCCCGGCGGCGACGTCGCCCTTCAGCCAGTTCTGGGGTGGTGGCAGCGGGCAGGTCGTGTACGCGGAGAACGCGCACGGCGGGTTGTACGCCTTGTTGAAATCGACGACCCAGCTGCCGTCCTTCGGCTTCGTCACCGCGAGGAAGCGGCCCGGCGGATACGTCGTCGTCTCGCTCGTGCCGTCGCGGAATATGATGAAGAGATCGCCATCGTCGTCGAGTGCGTCGAGCGTCATCTTCTTGCCGTTGAGCGTGAATTCGAGCGTGCCGGCGACCTTCTCGTAGCTGATCTCGCCGCGGACGTTGGCGATGGGAATGGTGGTGCCGTTGGCGACGGGGACGAATTTCGCGGGCACCTTGTAGGCGGCGTCGGGGTCGTACCACAGCCGTCCGGCGAAGGTCTTGCGACGGGGCGATTCGCGGTCCGCCGCGCGCACCACGATCTTGCCGTCCTCGCGCCTGACGAACTGTAGCGAGAGGCGGCCCTGCGTGACCCATTCGAGACGCGTCGTGCCCGATACCATGTCGCGCGCGGTGAATTCGTCGGAGGACGCCTTGTCCTTGCCCACCACCGTCATCGTCTGGCCCGGCGCCAGCGTGAGGCGCACGTTGTCGCCGGCGACGACGATGGTGCCGAGATACGCGGGGCCGAGTCCCTTCGGCAGCACGACCGCGTTGTCGGCGGCAGTGCCGATGCGATAGGTGCCGGGCGTGAGCTCGTCGCGCGAGACGATCGACAGCCACCCGCGCTCGCGCTTCAGGCTCTCGGTTGCACCGGTGCGCCAGGTGCGCAATTCGTCGAGGTAGGTCGCCTCGGCGGCGGCGGCGACGGTGGGCCACGTCGCGATCATTGCGACCAGCGAGCAGGCGGCGAGGGTGAGGCGCGCGGGCATGGGGTGCTCCGGGCGGGGAAGAAGAGGGGAGCGATTCTAGCGCGGCATCGCGGCTGACGGCGCATGCGCGGGGTGCCGGGCCCGCGCGTGCGCCGTCACGGGTGCCGGCATGCGAGCCCGCTGCTGCACTGCGGTAAACTCGGCGGTTCGGATGAACACCGTCGCCGACGCCTTCGTGGAGCAGGACAGCGCCGACCGCCTGCCCAGGCTGCGCGAGATCCCGTACAACTACACGTCGTTCTCCGATCGCGAAATCGTGATCCGCCTCCTCGGGGCGCCGATGTGGGAGTTGCTCGCGCAATTGCGCGACGAGCGGCGCACGGGACGTTCGGCGCGGATGCTCTTCGAGGTCCTGGGCGACATCTGGGTCGTCGATCGCAATCCCTACCTGCAGGACGACCTCCTCGACGATCCCAAGCGCCAGGCGCTGCTCGTCGAGGCGATGCGCCATCGCATCGGCGAGATCGAGAAGCGGCGCGGCTCGGCGCCTGCCGACAGTGAGCGCGACGCGAAGGTCGCGCGTCTCGTCGGTGCGGCAAGTGCCGCCGTCGACCGCTTCGCCGCGTCGTTCAAGGTCACCGCCGACCTGCGCCGCCGCGTGCGCCGCGTGCTCGCGCGGCACACCGACAAGGACAACATCGCCTTCGACGGGCTCGCGCGCGTGTCACACGTGACCGATGCCACCGACTGGCGCGTCGAGTACCCGTTCGTCGTGCTCTATCCCGACCGCGAGGACGAGATCCGCGGCCTCGTCGAGGGCTGCATCGAACTGGGTCTCACCATCGTTCCGCGCGGCGGCGGCACCGGCTACACCGGCGGGGCGATCCCGCTCGATGCGCATTCGGCGGTGATCAATACGGAGAAATTCGAGCGGCTGGGGGCGGTCGAGGCGATCGTGCTGCCCGGCCACAGCGCGCCGACACCGACGATCGATTGCGGCGCGGGCGTGGTCACCCGCCGCGTGATGGAGGCCGCCGAGGCGGCGGGACTCGTCTTCGCCTGCGATCCCACGTCGGCGGATGCGTCGTGCATCGGCGGCAACGTCGCGATGAACGCCGGCGGCAAGAAGGCCGTGTTGTGGGGCACCGCCCTCGACAACCTGGTGTCGTGGCGCATGGTGACCCCCGGCGCGCAGTGGCTCGAGGTCACCCGCCTCGACCATAACCTCGGCAAGATCCACGATGCGCCGGAGGCGACGTTCGACTGCGCGTACTACGGCGACGACGGGACGACGCTCATCCGTCGCGAGACGCTCACGATCCCTGGCGGCACCTTCCGCAAGGTGGGGCTGGGCAAGGACGTCACCGACAAGTTCCTCGCGGGCCTGCCCGGCGTGCAGAAAGAAGGCTGCGACGGCCTCATCACCAGCGCACGCTTCATCCTGCACCGGATGCCGCCCGCCATCCGCACCGTGTGCCTCGAATTCTTCGGCCCGGCGCACGAGGCCACGCCGGCGATCGTCGAGATCAAGGATTACCTCGATGGACTGCCCAAGGACGCAGGCCGGCGCGTCATGCTGGCCGGTCTCGAGCACCTCGACGAGAAGTACGTGAAGGCGGTGGGTTACGCCACCAAGGCGAAGCGTCACGGCCGGCCGCGCATGGTGCTCCTCGGCGATATCGTGGGCGACGACGACGATGCCGTCGCGCGCGCTGCCTCCGAGGTGGTACGGCTCGCCAACCGGCGCGGCGCCGAGGGATTCGTCGCGGTGTCGGCCGAGGCGCGCAAGAAGTTCTGGCTCGATCGGGCGCGCACGGCCGCCATCGCGCGCCACACCAATGCCTTCAAGATCAACGAGGACGTGGTGATTCCCCTGCCGCGGCTCGCTGACTACACCGACGGGATCGAGCGCATCAACATCGAGCTCTCGCTCGCCAACAAGATCCGCATCGCCGACGAGATCGGCGCTTTCCTCGCGAGCCCGGCCCTCGCGCAGGCGTGGCCGCCGGCGAGCGAGGCCCGCCCGCCGCAGGAAATCGTCGATTCCAAGGTGGAGCAGGGGCAAGCGCTGGTGGCACGCCTGCGCACCACCTGGCAGGACCTCCTCGACCGCCTCGACGAGACGTTCCGCGATCTGCAAAGCCACGCGGTGGTTGCCTCGTGGAAGCGCGAGCTGAAGGCGCCGCTCGCCGAGGTGTTCACCGGGCTGGCCTTCGCGCCGGTGATGAAGCGCATCGACGAGATCCACGCGCGCGTGCTGCGCAGCCGGATCTTCGTGGCGCTGCACATGCACGCGGGCGACGGCAACGTGCACACCAACATCCCCGTGAATTCCGACGACTACGAGATGCTCAAGGGGGCGAACGCCGTGGTGGCGCGGATCATGCGGCTCGCTCGCGGTCTGGGCGGCGTGATCTCGGGCGAGCACGGCATCGGCATCACCAAGCTCGAATACCTCACCGGCGACGAGCTCGCCCCCTTCGCGAAGTACAAGGCAGCAATCGATCCCGAGGGCCGCTTCAACCGCGGCAAGCTGCTGCGCGATGCGGCGCGGCCCGCGGACCTGTCGTCCGCGTACACGCCGAGCTTCTCGCTCATCGGCCACGAGAGCTTGATCCTCGAGCAGAGCATGATCGGCGAGGTCGCCGCCTCGATCAAGGATTGCCTGCGCTGCGGCAAGTGCAAGCCAGTGTGCGCGACGCACGTGCCGCGCGCGAACCTCCTCTACAGCCCGCGCAACAAGATCCTCGCGACGTCGCTCCTGATCGAGGCCTTCCTCTACGAGGAGCAGACGCGCCGCGGCATCTCGCTCAAGCACTTCCACGCCTTCGGCGACGTCGCCGACCACTGCACGGTGTGCCACAAGTGTCTCGATCCCTGCCCGGTCGACATCGACTTCGGCGACGTCTCGATCGCCATGCGCAATCTCCTGCGCCGGATGGGGACGCGCAACTTCAATCCGGGCACCGCGGCGTCGATGTTCTTCCTCAACGCCACGAACGCGGCGACGATCAAGGCGACGCGCAAGGCGATGATCGGCTGGGGCTACAAGCTGCAGCGGCTGGCGTATCGCCTCGCGCGGACGACGCGCGTCGCGCAGCGGCAGACGCGCCACCCGCCACCCACCACGGGCAAGCGGCCGGTGCTGGCGCAGGTCGTGCACTTCATCAACAAGCCGATGCCGGGAAACCTGCCGAAGCGGACCTCGCGGGCGCTGCTCGACATCGAGGATCCGGCGATCGTGCCGGTGATCCGCGACCCCCGGCGGTCCGCCGACGAGGGTGATGCGGTCTTCTATTTTCCGGGCTGCGGCTCGGAGCGGCTCTTCTCGCAGGTGGGACTCGCCACGCAGGCGATGCTCTATCACGTCGGCGCGCAGACCGTCCTGCCGCCGGGGTACCTGTGCTGCGGCTATCCGCAGACGGCGACCGGCAATCACGACGAGGGGCAGAAGATCACGACGAGCAATCGCGTGCTCTTCCACCGCGTGGCGACGACGCTCAACTATCTCGACATCAAGACGGTCATCGTGTCCTGCGGGACGTGCATGGACCAGCTCATGAAGTACGAGTTCGACAGGATCTTTCCGGGCTGCCGCCTCCTCGACATCCACGAGTACCTCATGGAGAAAGGGGTCGCCCTCGACGGCGTGCAGGGCGTGCGCTACATGTACCACGAGCCCTGCCACAATCCGATGAAGCAGTACGCGTCGATGGGCGTGGTGAACCGCCTCATGGGCACCGACGTGGTCCTGAGCGAGCGCTGCTGCGGCGAGTCGGGGACGCTCGCGGTCTCGCGTCCCGACGTCGCCACGCAGGTGCGCTTTCGCAAGGAAGAGGAGATGCGCAAGGTCGCGGGGCGGCTGCGCGCCGACGGCTTCGACGGCGCGGTCAAGGTGCTCACCTCGTGCCCGTCGTGCCTGCAGGGGCTCGCGCGCTACGAGGACGACGCGGGAACCGAGGCCGACTACGTCGTCATCGAGATCGCCCGCCACGTCCTGGGCGAGAACTGGATGGCGGAGTACGTGACCAAGGCCAACGCCGGCGGCATCGAACGCGTGCTGGTGTAGGAAGCAGCCGTCGCCCGCAGGACGGCGAGTCGGCGGGACGGCGAGGCACCCTCGAGACAGCGGATCCGGCGGATTCCGTGGTGCCCGTGCCGGGTGGTGTTGCCGCCGCGCCGCTGCCGCCGGGCCGCTCGCCGGTGCCTTCGATCGGCGAACTGGCCGGCGGCAGCGCTCGCGAATATGCCATTGTGCTATAAGCACGGCATCCGTCCCGTGGTGTCGTCGCGCCTCCCGATGCACGATCCCGCTTCGCCCGCCGAGCCCGCCATCGCGAATCCCGCGCCCGCACCGCGCGACGGGGAGGCCGTTCCGGCGCTCGCCTTCGCCGACGCCGAAGGCGCCTCGCGCTGGGTCAAATCGCTGCTCGTGACCTCGGTCACGCCGCTGTACGACGCCGTGCGGGGGCAGCTCCGGGCGGTGACGGCAGCGGATTTCTCGCCGCGCGAGCGGGCGACGATCGCCGAGATCCTGCGCGAGCAGGTCGCCCATCTGCACACCGAGCTCGCCCGCCGCTACGCCGGCAAGCCGCAGCCGGCGGTCGAGCGCGAGACCGATGCCGCCGAGCAGGCGATCTCGCTATGGCACGGACTGTGGGAGCAATACTCGGCCTGTCTCAAGCCCTTGCTCGAGGGCGACGCCGAGCTGCAGGGCGTCAAGGCCAAGCTCCTGCAGCGCGGCCTGTACGTCGGCAAGGAGCTCGTGATCGTCTACGGGCTCGCGCGGCGTGTGCCGCCGCCCACGCTGTGGCAGGAGCTCCACGCGTATTACCGGCTCGCCGAACTCCTCGACTGCGCGGTGACCGCGGTATCGGACGACCTGATGCCGCACGCGGTGGGCATCTCGTGTTATTCGACGTATGCGCATGCGATCCTGATGGGTATGGCCGATCCCTGCGGCATGTCGGTGCGGCAGATCGAGCTCACCGATCGCTGGCTCGGCCAGTGGGCGCGCAAGCTCTTCCCCTACACGCAGCAGCGCGAGACCGAAAGCACGGTGCTCGTCATGGATCTCGACTCGTCGATCCCGGGGTGGCTCGCCACGGCACCGCCGGCCGGCGCCACTCCGTCGATGCGCTTCGGCTATCCAGGCAAGCTCGCCACCTCGGTTCGTGGCCGCTTGAAGCGACTCGCGAGCGGCGCGACTCCTGCCGAGTTGCAGCTCGGGCAAGACACCTCGCTCGAAACGTCGCAGACGCTCCTCGCGCGTCTCGACGAGCACTGGTACGAGCCGCCGGCGTCGGCCGCCGATGCCGTGCACGATACGCTCGACCTTTGCGCCGGTGGCGTGCAGGCCGCGTACTTCCGGGTGGGTGGGCGCACGTTCGATCGCCAGGATCCGCTCGGTCGCCTGTCGTTCCAGGGCGCGCAGCACCTGCAGACGCTGGGCGCGCTGACCGATTACGATCGCTACAAGGAAGACGCCGAGAAGAACTGGCCGTGGGAGGCGTGGCAGGGCGAATGCAGCGCTCGCGGCGCGCGTCTCGTGCGCCGCGAGGACACGGGGTACCGGTGGTTCCTCGACCAGCTCGTGGTCATTCGCGATCACGAGCGCACGCGGGTGGGTTACGTCACGCGCGTGGCGGTCGGCGCTCCGTTCGAGATGGCGCTCTCGCTCGTGGCCTGGCCGGGCACGCCGCGCACGCTCGCCGTGCGCCCGACGTCGGTAGCCTTCAACGAGGAGTTGCCGCTGCCGACGATACTGCTCGCGGGCAGCGAGGGCGTCCCGCCTTCGCTCGTCGTACCGCCACGTACCTTCAACCCGGGACGGGTACTGCGCTCGATGGATGCCGGCCCCGAGCGCAAGCTGCGGCTGACGAAGCTCCTGCAGCGCGGCGGCGACTTCGAGCGGGTGGCCTTCGAGGAGTCGTGAGCGGCGCGGGCCTACAATCCGCGCATGTCCAATCGTCTCGCCGGGGCCACGAGCCCCTACCTCCAGCAGCACGCGAACAACCCCGTCGACTGGTATCCATGGGGCGACGAGGCGCTCGCCCGCGCCCGCGCCGAAGACAAGCCGATCCTCCTGTCGGTCGGCTATTCGGCGTGTCACTGGTGTCACGTGATGGCGCACGAGTCGTTCGAGGATCCGGCGGTGGCGGCGCTGATGAACGAACTCTTCGTCAACGTCAAGGTCGATCGCGAGGAGCGGCCGGACCTCGACCAGATCTACCAGGCCGCGCACGCGCTCCTGACGCGGCGCAACGGCGGCTGGCCACTCACCATGTTCCTCACCCCCGCCGGCGAGCCGTTCTACGGCGGGACGTACTTTCCGAAGGAGGCGCGCTACGGCCTGCCGGGATTCGCCGACCTCCTGCCGAAGGTTGCCGCCGCCTACCGCGAGCAGGGTGATCGGCTTGCGGCGCAGCACCAGCGACTCGTCGAGGCGATGCGCTCGCTCGAACCCGCGCCGGCGGGGGCGCCGCCCCACGCGTCGATGACGGCGGCCGCGTTTGCGGCCCTGAAGCGCGACTTCGATCCGCAGCACGGCGGCTTCGGCACCGCGCCCAAGTTCCCGCATCCGTTCGATCTCGACTTCTGCCTGCGTCGCTACGCCCGCGAGGGAGACGCGCAGGCGCTCGCGATCGTGCGCACGACGCTCGAGCGGATGGCCGACGGCGGCATCCACGACCAGTTGGGCGGCGGGTTCTGCCGCTACTCGGTCGACGCCACGTGGACGATTCCGCACTTCGAGAAGATGCTCTACGACAACGCGCTCCTCCTCTCTTTGTACGCGGACCTCGCGCGGGTGACGGGGGAGGATCGTCATCGCGACGTCGCGCGCGACATCGTGGGCTGGCTCGATCGCGAGATGCGCGCGCCCGACGGTGCCTTCTGGTCGAGCCTCGACGCCGACAGCGAGGGCCACGAGGGTCGGTTCTACGTCTGGACGCGCGACGAGGCGCGCGCCACGATGTCGGCGGAGGAGTGGGTCGTCGCCGAACCGTACTACGGCTTCGATGCGCCGCCCAACTTCGAGGGGCGCTGGTGGAATCCGCGCGTCGCCATGACGCTCGCCGCGGTCGCGCAGCAGCGCGGCCTCGCCGGTCCCGACGCCGCGACGCGGCTCGCCGGAGCCCGGGCAGCGCTCTTCAAGGCGCGCGAGGGGCGCCCTCGTCCCGGCCGCGACGAGAAGATCCTGACGGCGTGGAACGCGCTGGCCATCGCCGCGCTCGCGCGCGCAGCGACCGCGCTCGACCTGCCGCGCTGGGGGGAGATGGCGATGGCCGCCGCCGATGCGATCCGGCGCAGCGCGTGGCGTGACGGGCGTCTCCTCGCCACGCGCCGCGACGAGCACGCCGCGCTCAATGCGTACCTCGACGACTACGCCTTCCTGCTGGCGGCGCTCGTCGAACTGATGCAGGTGCGCTTTCGCGTCGAGGACTACACCTGGGCCTGCGCGCTCGCCGATGCGCTCCTCGCGCACTTCGAGGATCGCGACGGCGGCGGCTTCTTCTTCACGAGCCACGATCACGAGCGGCTCTTCCATCGCACGAAGCCCGGGCACGATAACGCGACCCCGTCGGGCAACGGAGTGGCAGCCCGTTCGCTCGCGATCCTCGGGCATCTCACCGGAGAGCTTCGCTACGTCGAGGCGGCGCAGCGCACCGTTGCGCTCTTCGCGAGCGGGATGGCCGCGGCGCCGCAGGGCTACGCGACGCTCCTCGCGGCAGCGGCAACGCTCGCATCGCCGCCGCCGATCGTCCTGCTCCACGGCGACCGGGCGCTCTGCGACGAATGGCGGCGCGCGCTTGCCCGGGCGTACCGCCCCGATACCCTCGTGCTCGACCTCGCGGGGATCCCGGCGTTGCCGGCGGCGCTCGTCAAGGGGCCGGCGCCCGCGTCCGGCGCGGCGGCCTACGTCTGTCGTGCTGCGACCTGTCTGCCGGCGATCGACTCGCTGTCCGGAATCGAGGCGGCGCTCTGCTAGAATCGCCGGCGAGCGTCGTCGCTCTAACTCCCGGAGCCGTCCCATGAAAGCCGCATCGGTCATCTTCGCTTCCACCGCCTTCGCAGCGCTCCTCATTGCCGCCCCCGCGCACGCGGTGCTCGACGAGGCCGCCGCCGAGAAGCTGATGAAGAAGGACAACTGCGCGTCCTGCCACTCGATCAAGAAGAAGCTCATCGGCCCGGCGTACGTCGACGTCGCCGCCAAGTACAAGAACGACAAGGACGCGGTCGCCAAGCTCACCAAGAGCGTGAAGGACGGCAGCACGGGCGTCTGGGGTCCGATCCCGATGCCGCCCAATACCAACGCGTCGGCGGACGACGTCAAGGAACTCGTGACCTGGATCCTGACGCTCAAGAAGTAGTCGGGACGGCGCTGCCGCGCGGCGGCGCCACGGTTTTGCGATAGAATCGGCGGCGTTCGTGCAGGAGAGCGTGCCGCGCGGTCATCGATGCGCGGCGCCGCCGAAGGCGTAATCCCGAAACCGCTCAGGCACCCAGGACTGCACGCAACGCAACCGCACTCTGGAGAGCGGTCGCGCGAGGCGGGCTCGTATCGAGCCGTTCGCAGGCGATCCACCGAAGGGGCAAGCGACGCGAAGGCACCACGCGCGGCGCAATCTCTCAGGTAAAAGGACAGACGGGGCAAGGCTCGACGAGCCTTGCCCTTTCGCTTTTCCGGGGGAACGCGATGCAAAAGCGCACGCCGCTCAACGAGGTCCACCGCGCCGCCGGTGCGCGCATGGTGGACTTCGGCGGCTACGACATGCCGGTGCACTACGGGTCGCAGATCGACGAGCACCACGCGGTGCGTCGCGATGCCGGCATGTTCGACGTCTCGCACATGCGCACGGTCGACATCGCCGGGCGCGGCGTGCGCGACTTCCTGCGGTTCGCGCTCGCCAACAACGTCGACAAGCTCGCCACGGCGGGCAAGGCGCTGTATTCGTGCATGCTGCGCGAGGACGGCGGCGTGCTCGACGACCTCCTCGTCTATTTCCTGCGCGAGGATCTCTTCCGCCTCGTCGTCAATGCGGGGACCGCCGACAAGGACGTCGCCTGGCTGCGCGCGCTCGCCGTCACCCGCGCGCCACAGCTCACCATCACCGTGCGCGACGATCTCGCCATGATTGCCGTGCAGGGGCCGCGCGCCCGCGCCCTGCTGTGGCACGCGCTCCCCGGCACCGAAGCGGCAACGGCGGCGCTCGAGCCCTTCAACGGAACGGACGCCGAGACGCCGTTCGGCTCCATCTTCGTCGCCCGCACGGGATACACCGGCGAGGACGGCTTCGAGATCCTGCTGCCCGCGGAGCAGGCGGTCGCGGTCTGGGAGGCGCTGCGTGCGGCCGGCGTGCGGCCGGCTGGGCTCGGCGCGCGCGATACGCTGCGGCTCGAGGCGGGACTCGACCTGTACGGCCAGGACATGGACGAGACCGTATCGCCATTTGCGGCCGGACTCGGCTGGACCGTCGATCTCAAGAGCCCGCGCGATTTCGTCGGCAAGGCGGCGCTGGCCAACGACGCGCGTCCCTTCGCCTTCGTCGGGCTCGTGCTCACGGACACCGGGGGCGTGCTGCGCGCGCATCAGAAAGTCGTCACCGCGCGCGGCGAGGGTGAGACCACGAGCGGCAGCTTCAGCCCGACGCTGGGCAAGTCGATCGCGCTCGCCCGCGTGCCCGCCGGCACCGCTCCGGGCGACACCGTCACCGTGCTGATCCGCGACAAGCAGCTCGCCGCCCGCGTCGTGAAGCCGCCTTTCGTGCGTCACGGCAAGGTGCTCGTGACCTGACGTTTCGCCGGCATCCGCGCCGCCGTCGCCGCCGACCTCGATCCCCACGTCCGCCCCACCTACCGGAGTCCACGCCCATGAACGTTCCCGCCGAACTCAAGTACGTCGATACCCACGAATGGCTGCGCGCGGAAGGCGACGGCACGATCACCATCGGCATCACCGATCACGCGCAGGAAGCGTTGGGAGACCTCGTCTTCGTGGAATTGCCAGCGGTCGGCCGCACGCTCGCGGTCGGCGAGGCCTGCGCGATCGTCGAGTCGGTCAAGGCGGCGAGCGACGTGTACGCGCCGATCGCGGGCGAGGTCGTGGCGGTGAACGAGGCGGTGCCCGCCGCGCCCGAGTCGCTCAACGAGAAGCCGTACGAGGCGTGGCTCTTCCGCGTGCGGCCCGCCGATCCCAAGGCGCTCGACGGCCTCCTCGACGCTGCCGCGTACGAAAAGCTCATCGGCTGACGGCATGACGCACGCCGCGATGTCCCACTCTCCCCTCGCTGCGCTCGAAGATGCCGGCGACTTCGAGCAGCGCCACGTTGGCACCGCCGCCTCCGATCAGGCGGCGATGCTCGCCCGGATCGGCTATCCGTCACGGGCGGCGCTCATCGACGCCGTGGTGCCGCCTTCGATTCGCTCGCGTGAAGCGCTCGATCTGCCCGGGCCGCTGGGCGAAGTCGGCGCGCTCGCGCGCCTCGCGACGCTCGCGGCGCGCAATCGCGTCCTCAAGTCGTTCATCGGTCAGGGTTACTACGGCACGCATACGCCGGGCGTGATCCTGCGCAACGTGCTCGAAAGCCCGGCCTGGTACACGGCGTACACGCCGTACCAGCCCGAGATCTCGCAGGGTCGGCTCGAGGCGCTCATCAACTACCAGACGATGATCTGCGATCTCACCGGGATGGCAATCGCCAACGCGTCGATGCTCGACGAGGCGACCGCCGCGGCGGAAGCGATGGCGCTCGCCTTGCGCACGACGAGAAGCGCCTCGCGCAGTTTCTTCGTCGCCGACGACGTGTTCGCGCAGACGCTCGCCGTGGTGCGCACCCGCGCCGAGCCGCTCGGGATCGAGGTGCTGACGGGGCCGGCGAGTGCTGCCGCGTCCGCCGGCGCCTTCGGCGTGCTGCTGCAGTATCCCGGTGGCGAGGGCGACGTGCATGACTACCGCGCGCTCGTCGCGGAGCTGAAAGCGCGCGATACGCTCGTCATCGTCGCGGCTGACCTCCTCGCCCTCACGCTGCTGGCGCCGCCCGGCGAGTGGGGCGCCGACGCGGTGGTCGGCTCCGCGCAGCGCTTCGGCGTGCCGATGGGCTACGGCGGCCCGCACGCGGGTTACATGGCCACGCGCGACGAGTTCAAGCGCTCGCTGCCGGGGCGTCTCGTCGGCGTCACCGTCGACGCCCGCGGCGCACCGGCGTACCGCCTCGCGCTGCAGACGCGCGAGCAGCACATCCGCCGCGAGAAGGCGACGTCGAACATCTGCACGGCGCAGGTGCTGCTGGCGGTGATGTCGGGCATGTACGCGGTCTATCACGGTCCGGAGGGGCTCGTGCGCATCGCGCGGCGCGTGCACCGGCTGACCGCGATCGCGAAGGCGGGACTCGCGCGGCTCGGCTTCGCGAGTGCGAATGCGACGTTCTTCGATACGCTGACCATCGCCACCGGCGACAAGACGGGCGAAATCGTCGCCCGGGGACTGGCCGACGGCGTCAACTTCCGCCGGGCCGGCAGCGATCGCCTCGGCGTCTCGCTCGACGAAACGACCACGCGCGAGGACGTCGCGGCGATCTGGCGCATCTTCGGCGGCGTGGTGCCGCGGTTCACGGTGGAAGAGCTCGACGCGGAGCTGGGCGACGCCCCGCTACCGGGCCCGGCGCGCACCTCCGCCTTCCTCACGCATCCCGTCTTCCACCGCTACCGTTCGGAAACCGAGATGCTGCGCTACCTGCGCCGCCTCGCCGACCGCGATCTCGCGCTCGATCGCGCGATGATTCCGCTGGGCTCGTGCACGATGAAGCTCAACGCCACCGCCGAGATGATCCCGGTAACCTGGCCGGCGTTCGCCAACCTGCATCCCTTCGTCCCCGTCGACCAGGCCGAAGGCTACCGGCAGCTCGTCGACGAGTTGGGTGCGATGCTCTGCGCGGTGACGGGCTACGACGCGGTGTCGCTGCAGCCCAACGCCGGCTCGCAGGGCGAGTACGCGGGGCTCCTCGCCATCCGCGCGTACCACGCGAGCCGCAACGACCGCGCGCGCGACGTGTGCCTCATCCCGTCGTCGGCGCACGGAACCAATCCGGCGTCGGCGCAGATGGTCGGCATGCGCGTGGTGGTGGTCGCCTGCGACGCCGAGGGCAACGTCGACCTCGCCGATCTCGAGGCGAAAGCAAAGGCGCACGCCCGGGAATTGGCCGCGATCATGGTCACCTACCCGTCGACGCACGGCGTCTTCGAGGCCGGCATCAAGCGGATCTGCGAGATCGTGCATGCTCACGGCGGGCAGGTGTACGTCGACGGCGCCAACCTCAATGCGCTGGTGGGCCTCGCCGCGCCGGGGCACTTCGGCGCCGACGTCTCGCACTTGAACCTGCACAAGACGTTCTGCATTCCGCACGGCGGCGGTGGACCGGGCGTCGGCCCAGTCGTGGTCAAGGCGCACCTCGCGTCGTTTCTGCCCGGGCATTTCGCGCTGCCGGGCGCAGAGGGTACGCGCCCGCCGGTGGCCGCGGCGCCGTACGGCAGCGCCTCCATCCTTCCGATCTCGTGGATGTACGTCACGATGATGGGCGGAGCGGGCCTCACCGCCGCGACCGAGAGCGCGATCCTCGCCGCCAACTACATCGCGAAGTCGCTCGCAGCGCACTACCCGGTGCTCTACACCGGACCGGGCGGGCTCGTCGCGCACGAATGCATCCTCGACCTGCGCCCGCTCAAGGCCACGTCGGGAATCGAGGCCGAGGACGTGGCGAAGCGCCTCGTCGACTACGGCTTCCACGCGCCGACGATGAGCTTTCCGGTGCCGGGCACGCTCATGGTCGAGCCTACCGAATCGGAGAGCAAGGCGGAGCTCGATCGCTTCATCGAGGCGATGATCGCGATCCGTGCCGAGATCCGCGCGATCGAGGAAGGTGATCTCGATCGCCACGACAATCCGCTGAAGAACGCGCCGCACACCGCGGCGGCGGTGGCCGACGACGCCTGGCCGCATCCGTATGCCCGCTCGCTCGCCGCGTATCCGGCGCCGGGGCAGGCGGCCGCGAAGTACTGGCCGCCGGTCGCCCGCGTCGACAACGTGTACGGCGATCGCAACCTGTTCTGCAGTTGCATCCCGGTCGCGGAGGCCGCCGACGTGGCGACGGTCGCCGACGCCTGATGTCTCCGCCATGAAGATCCTGGTGCTCGGCGCCGGCGTCGTCGGCGTGACCGCTGCGTGGTACCTCGCGCGGGATGGCCACGAGGTCACCGTGCTCGATCGGCACGAGGGACCGGCGCTCGAGACCTCGTTTGCCAACGGCGGCCAGATCTCGGCTTCCTATGCGGAGCCCTGGGCCAATCCCGATGCCCCGCTCAAGATCGTCAAGTGGCTGGGCCGCGAAGATGCGCCGCTCCTCTTCCGGCTGCGCCTCGATCCGCGCCAGTGGCGCTGGGGCCTGCAGTTCCTCATCGAGTGCCTGCCGTCGAATACCCGTCGCAACACGATCCAGTGCTTGAACCTCGCGCTGTATTCGCGCGACTGCCTGCGGGAGCTGCGCGCGGACACCGGCATCGAGTACGACCACCTCGAGCGCGGCATCCTCTCCTTCTATACCGACCGTTCCGAATTCGAGCACGGCGTGAAGGCCGCGGCGCTGATGCGCGAGTTCGGCTGCGACCGGGACGTGAAGTCGGTCGACGAGTGCGTGGCGATCGAGCCCGCGCTCGCCTCCTGCCGCGACAAGCTCGCCGGCGGCATCTTCACCGCAAGCGACGAATCCGGCGACGCGCAGCGCTTCACGCAGGAACTCGCGCGGCTGGCCGCCGAGCGCGGCGTCACCTTCCGCTGGAACATCGAGATCGAGCGGCTGGTGGCACAGGGCGACCGGATCGATTGCGTCCGCTGTCTCAACGAGGAGCATCGCAAGGAGGTGCTGCGCGCGGATGCCTACGTCGTCGCGCTCGGCAGCTACAGCCCGTTCGTGCTGCAACCCTTGCGCGTGCCCTGTCTCATCTATCCCGCCAAGGGCTACTCGGCGACCCTTGCGATCGACGGTCATCGCGGCGCCCCCACGGTCTCGCTCACCGACCTCGCGTGGAAGATCGTCTTCACGCGGTTGGGCGACCGCTTGCGCATCGCCGGCACCGCCGAGCTCTCGGGCTACGGAACTGCATTGAATCTCGTGCGCTGCGAAGCGCTCGTCCACCGCACCTTCGAGCTCTTTCCCGACGCCGGCGAGCGCGATAGCGCGCAATTCTGGACCGGGCTGCGTCCCGCGACGCCATCCAACGTGCCGCTCCTGGGCGGCACCCGCTATCCCAACCTCTTTCTCGACACCGGGCACGGCACGCTGGGCTGGACGATGGCCTGCGGTTCGGGGCGGGCGCTGGCCGACGTCATCGCCGGCCGCAAGCCTGGCGTGGATTTTGCGTTCACGGGGCGGGGCAGAGCGGCGGCCTGACCGCGGCGAATCGCACGGCCATGTGACCGCGTGATGCTGGCGCGGCTCGTGCGGTGGCAGCCGGCCGGGCTTGCATCGCGTCATCGAACGTACCGTGCTGATCCTTCATTCACTCAATCGCTGGCAGGCGTTTCTCATCCATCTCGGGCTGTCGATCGCGATTGCCGCGGTGGTCGTCGCGCTCGTCGTGCTGGTCTGGTATCCGCCGCCGTACTTCACCGCGATGGGCGGCGCGCTGCTCCTGCGGCTCATCATCGGCGTCGACGTCGTCGTGGGGCCGATCATCACGCTCATCATCTTCGATCCGCGCAAGCCGCGTCTTCGCACCGATCTCGCGATCGTCGCCGCGCTGCAACTGACGGCGCTCGTCTATGGGGTGCTCGTGATGTTCGAGGCGCGCCCGGCGTGGACCGTCTTCGTCAAGGATCGCTTCGAGGTCACCGCCGCCAATGCGATCGATGCGGAGTCGCAGGCGCGAGCGGCGGAGTCTTTCCATCGCGCGTCGCTGACCGGACCTCGGCTGGTGGCGGGAATCCCGCCCACCGATCGCGACGAGGCGCTGCGCCTGTCACTTGCCTCCATGGCCGGCGGACCCGACGTCGCTGCGCAACCGCACCTCTTCGTGCCGTACGCGCAGGAGGCCGCGGCGGTTGCCCGTGCCGCGCGGCCGCTGCAGGCGCTCGCCCGCCAGGGGCGCGCGAACGCCGAGGCGATCGGCGCTTTCCTCGCCGAGCGCGGGGTCGGCCGCGACCTGGGTTACGTGCCGGTGCGCGCCCGCAACAAGGACTTCGCTGCCGTCGTCGAGCGCCCGACGGGTGAGGTCGTCGGCTATCTGCCGCTCAATCCCTGGTAGGGTCGGTGCGCACCGTATAATCGGACGCTTTGCCGCAGTGCCGGCCGTGCGGTCGCGCTGCTGGTTGCCATGCCGAAGCTTCCATCGTTGTCCCGGCGCGCGCTGCTCGCGGCCGTCGCCCTGGTCGTTGCCACCAGCATCACCGCGCCATCCGGCATCGCCGCCGGACCGGCCGCGACGCCCGCCTCTACCGCGCTCCCCAGTGCGCCGCCGCCCCCCCCGGGAATCCCGGCCCCCACGGTAGCGGCTGCCGCCCATCTGCTCGTCGACGTGACGAGCGGACAGATCCTCACGTCCGCGCACGCCGACGAGCGCCGCGATCCCGCCTCGCTCACCAAGCTCATGACCGCGTATCTCGTCTTCGGCGCGCTGCGCGCGAAGACGATCGTCCCGTCGCAGATGGTCAACGTCTCGCAGCGCGCGTGGAAGGCGGAGGGCTCGCGCATGTTCATCGAGCCGCGGCGCGCGGTATCGGTCGACGAGCTCGTGAAGGGCATGATCGTGCAGTCGGGCAACGATGCGTCGATCGCGCTCGCGGAGCTCGTCGCGGGGAGCGAGGAGGCCTTCGTCGTCAAGATGAATGCCGAGGCGGCTCGACTCGGCATGACCGAGACGCACTACACCAACGCGACCGGCCTCGCCGACCCGCAGCACTACACCACGGCCGGGGATCAGGCCAAGATCGCGGTGGCGGTGATCCGCGATTATCCGGAGTTCTATCCCGTCTATTCGCAGAAGGAATTCCGCTACAACAACATCACGCAGCCCAATCGCAATCGCCTGCTGTGGACCGATCCCTACGTCGACGGCATGAAGACCGGACACACCGAAGCCGCCGGCTGGTGCCTGATCGCAACCGCGCTGCGTGGCGATCGGCGCGTGCTCGCGGTGATTCTCGGTGCGGCATCGGATGCGGCGCGGGCCAGCGAAGCGCAGAAGCTCTTGAACTGGGGCTTCCAGGCCTTCGATACCGTGCAGCTCTACCAGTCGGGGAAGCAGGTGACCACGATCAAGGTGTGGAAGGGAACGTTGCCGGAGGTGCCTGCCGGATTCCTCGCCGATCGCTATCTCACGCTCCCGAAGGGCAAGGGTGACAAGCTCACGGTGACGATGCAGGCGCAGGAGCCGCTCGTCGCGCCGGTGGCGCGCGCGCAACGCGTGGGCACGGTGAAGATCGCGCTCGAGGACAAGCCGATGGCGGAGTTCCCGCTGATCGCCCTCGAGGAGGTGCCGCTGGCGAGTCTCTTCGGCCGGGCGTGGGATACGGTGCGGCTGTGGTTCAAGCATTGATCGACCAGGAGAAGCGCATGATCGATCCCGAGCAGATCGTGTACCTCAACGGCCGTTTCGTCCCGCTGGGCGAGGCGAGCGTGCCGGTCCTCGACCGTGGCTTCATCTACGGCGACGGCGTCTACGAGGTCGTTCCCGTGTACGCGCGCCAGCCGTTTCGCCTGCCGCAGCACCTCGCGCGGCTCGCGCACTCGCTGGCCGGCGTACGCATGGACAATCCGCACGACGACGCGCAGTGGGAGGCGATCATTCGTGATCTCGTCGCACGGCAGCCGTTCGCCGACCAGGCCGTGTACTTCCAGGTGACCCGCGGCGTGGCGCGGCGCGATCACTCGTTTCCCAAGGGGGTGACGCCCACGGTGTTCATGATGGCCAATCCGCTGCCGCTGCCCACGCGCGAACAGGTCGAGCGCGGGGTGGCGGTGGTCACCGCCGCCGACAACCGCTGGCATCGCTGCGACCTGAAGACGACTTCGCTCGTCGGCAACGTGCTCTTGCGCCAGCTCGCCACCGATGCCGGTGCCGCCGAGACCATGCTTTTTCGCGACGGCTTTCTCACCGAGGCATCGGCGTCGAACGTGCTCGTCGTGATGGGCGGCACCGTGGTGGTGCCGCCGAAGGATGAGCACATCCTGCCCGGCATCACCTACGACGCCACCATCGAGTTCGCGCGTGCCGTCGGCGTGCCGGTGGTGACGCGACCGGTGCCGCAGGCCGAGGCGCTCGCCGCCGACGAACTGTGGCTGTCGTCGTCGACGAAGGAGGTCCTGGCGATCACCACCGTCGACGGCAAGCCGTTCGCGGGCGGGACGCCGGGGCCCGTATTCCGCAAGGTCTGGGAGTCGTTCCAGCGGCACAAGCCCCGCGCGCAGTAGCTTGTGCTTGCGGCGTGCCGGCCGGCGCCTGGTACCGGCCGGGGGCGCGATCGTCTATTCGGCGAGTGGCGCCTGCGCGCCGAAGCGGCCGTGCTGGAAGACGAGGCCCTGTCCGGGCGCGCGTTCGCAGGTGACCACTTCGCCAATGAAGATCACGTGATCCCCGGCCGTCAGCCGCGTGTGATGGCGGCATTCGAACCACGCCACACAGCCGTCCAGTAGCGGCGCATCGGCGTAGCCCAGACGATACGCGATGTGCGCGAAGCGATCGGCGTGCGGCCGCGAGAATCGTCGCGCGAGGTCGATCTGGGTCGTCGCCAGCACGTTCACGGCGTACCGCTCGGTGTGCTCGAAGGCGGCGAGGCTTGCCGACGTGCGCGCGAGCGACCACAGCACGAGTGGGGGGTCGAGCGAGACCGAGTTGAACGAGTTGGCGGTGAAGCCGACGAAGCGCGTCTCGCTCGCCCGCGCGCAGATGATCGTCACGCCGGTGGCGAACTGCGCGAGGGCATCGCGAAACTGCCGGCTGTCGAACGTCGGCGCGCGCTGGGCGCTGCTCGTGGGGGTCATGGGAGGGAGGGCGCGGCCGAACGAACGTGCCTCGCGAAACGATGGACTCGTCCTCGGCGTCGAGGCGGGTTCCGGGCGCGCTGGCAGGCGTGGCTTGGACGGGGGGTGCGGCGATTGTACGGGGACGCGGCCGGCGGGTCGCGCTGCCGCGAATTTGCGGCGTCGGGGCGGCTTGCTACACTTTGACCTCACCGACGACTCGTAGCACCGCTTTTCCGGGGCCATGCCAGCGATCCAGCGCATCATCACCGACCGCTACGCCGGTCGCGATTTGCCGATTACCCTCGTACTTCCGGACGGCGCGCGCGTGCCGCTGTCGCCGGCACCCGCGATCGACGTCGTCGCGCGCAACTGGAAGGGCCTGCGCGCGCTGTCGAAGCCGGGGCTCGGCACGCTCGCGCGGGCGTACGTGCACGGGGACGTCGACTTCACCGGCAGCGCCCGCGGCATCCTCGATGTCGCCGAGTCGCTGGTTGGTACGGTCGATCACGGCGCCGACGGTTTCGTGACGAAGTGGAAGCAGTTCGTCCACCAGCATCGCAGCAACCAGCGCAACATCGCGCACCATTACGACGTCTCCAACGCGTTCTATCGCCTGTGGCTCGACGAGCGCATGGTCTACTCGTGCGCCTATTTCAAGGCGGCGAGCGACACGCTCGACCAGGCGCAGGTCAACAAGATCGATCACATCTGCCGCAAGCTGCGTCTCGCGCCGGGCGAGCGCTTCCTCGACATCGGCTGCGGCTGGGGCGCGCTCGTCCTGCACGCCGCGCAGAACTACGGCGTGCAGGCGCACGGGATCACGCTGTCGAAGAACCAGTTCGAGCACGTGTCGCGCGAGATCGAGGCGCGTGGGCTGGGCGGGAAGGTGACGGTCGAGTTGCGCGACTATCTCGACCTTCCGGAGGACGCGCCCTACGACAAGGTGGCGAGCGTCGGCATGTTCGAGCACGTCGGCGTGGCGCGCTTCCCCAAGTACTTCGGCAAGATCCATCGCGTGCTGAAGCCGGGCGGCCTCGTGCTCAAACGCGGCATCACCCACAACGCGCTCGGCGCCGACAGCCTGGGCAGCGGGATCGGTGACTTCGTCGAGGAATACGT
>JBDHRR010000179.1:0-5275 GCA_039807685.1 Burkholderiales bacterium | reverse complement strand
GGCACCGCCTCCCGCAGCGCCGGTGGCGGCCGGCAGTGCCACGAGTGCCTCCTCGCCGGCACCGGCGACGCCGGGGCTCGTCCTCGATACCGACGAAGGCGTGCCGGTGGCGCTGACCGCTGAGGTCGCGGTCGACGTCGACGGCGGCACGCGCGGCGCGTACCGGCTCGCCTATCGGGTCGCCTGGGGTCTGCGCCGCGCGGTGAAGCCGCTCACCACGCAGTCGTTCCGTCATCGCGTGCGCCATGCGCTGTTGCGCAAGGCGTACTTCGACGACGACTACGCGACGCCGCCGCTCGTGGCGCCGGCCGCCGGCGCGGCGCCGGAGCCGGCGATTCGCTATCCCGCGCACGTGCGCGGCGCCGGCGATGCCGGGGATCGCGGCGTCAACGTGGTCGGCTATCTCGGCGCCGAGAGCGGCATCGGCGAATCCGCGCGCGCGATGCTGCGCATCCTGAAGGCAGGTGCGGTGCCGGTGGCGCCGATCAACTTCCGCACCGGCAATCTCTCGCGCATGGACGAGAGCATTCCAGGCGTCACCGCCACCGAAGAGCTGCACGCGATCAACCTCTTCCACGTCAATGCCGACCAGATGGCGATCGCCAAGGCGAGCCTCGGTGCCTCGCTCTTCGCCGGGCGCTACAACATCGGTTTCTGGGCGTGGGAGCTCGCCGACTTTCCCGACGCCTGGGTGCCGGCCTTCGACCTCGTCGACGAGGTGTGGGTGCCGTCGACCTTCTGCCAGCAGGCGGTGGGCCAGAAGGCGCCGGTGCCGGTGCTGTGCATGCCGCACTCGGTGGAGGCACCCGCGGGACTCGTGGGCGATCGCGCCCGCTTCGCGATTGCTGCCGACGACATCGCCTATCTCGCGATGTGCGACGTGCTGTCGGTGCCCGAGCGCAAGAATCCGCTCGGGGTCGCCGAGGCGTTTCGCGAAGCCTTTCCCGGCAGCGAGCGCGTGCGCCTCATCCTGAAGATCGGCAACCTCGAATTCCAGCCCGACCTCGCCGCGCGACTGCGCGATCTCGCCCGCGCCGATCCGCGCATCGTGCTCATCGAGGGCTACCTCGCGCGCGCCGATCTGTGGACGCTGATGGCGAGCGTCGACTGCTACGTGTCGTTGCATCGCGCGGAAGGTTTCGGCCTCGGCATGGCGGAGGCGATGGCCTGCGGCAAGGCGGTCGTCGCCACCGCGTGGT
Source organism: Burkholderiales bacterium (assembly GCA_039807685.1). Classification (GTDB taxonomy): domain Bacteria; phylum Pseudomonadota; class Gammaproteobacteria; order Burkholderiales; family Casimicrobiaceae; genus VBCG01. The sequence goes on along the minus strand of JBDHRR010000179.1, from coordinate 4,076 downwards.
CGGGCAACGTCGACTTCACGCGCGCCGACAACGCGCTGCTCGTCGATTGCACGCTCACCCCCCTCGCGCGTGACCTGGGTCCGTATCGCAAGGGCGAGGCGTGGGCCGAACCCGATCTCGATTCCGCGGCGCGCGCCATGCGCGAGGTGGCAGCCTCGCCGGCATTGCGCGCGCGACTTGCCGATCGCGGCTTGCGTACCGTCGCCAACGAACTCTCGCCGGCGGCACTCGCGCCGCGCATCCGTGGCCGGCTCGAGCGCATCCACGCGCTGCTGCGCGAAACGCATTCACCGCGTTCACCATGAGACGCAGAGGCCCCGAGCAAGCCCTTCTCGGCGTCTCGGTGTCTCTTTGTGAAAGGGGTGTTGCGTTTCTTCGCTGCTGCGTCGCGCCGCGTTCGTATAATCGCCGGCATGACGAGTAATCGGGAGACGTGCGATGCGCCACGTGACAGCAGGTAATCTCGTCGATCTCGTTGCGGCAGTGATGGAGGGGGGTGGCTCGCAGCCTGCCGAGGCGCGGACCATCGCGCGCCGGCTCGTCGACGCCAATCTCGTCGGACACGATTCACACGGCGTGCTGCGCGTCGGCAAGTATCTCGAATGGGTGCGTGACGGTTGGCTGAAGCCCAATGCCGCGCCGACCGTCGTCTTCGAGAACGACGCGCTCGCCATCGTCGACGGCAATCGCGGCTTCGGGCAGGTGATCGGCGAGACGACGACCCGGCTCGGCATCGGCAAGGCGGCGAAGCAGGGCATCGCCTTCGTCGGCTTGCGCAATTGCGGGCATCTGGGACGCCTGGGCGACTGGGCGGAGATGGCCGCCGACGCGGGGCAGGTCTCGCTGCACTTCCTCAACACGTCGGGTGCGCCGCGGGTGGCGCCGTACGGCGGCAGCGATCGGCGACTGTCGACCAATCCGCTCGCCATCGGCGTGCCGCTCGCCGCCGCGCCGCCGGTGATCCTCGACATCACCACCTCGACGGTCGCCGAGGGCAAGCTGATGGTCGCGCTCAACCGCGGCGAGGCGGTGCCGGAAGGCTGGATCGTCGATGAGGCGGGGCGCCCGACGACCGACCCCGCACGCTTCTACGACGGCGGCGCGCTCCTCACCATCGGCGCGCACAAGGGTTCGGGACTGTCGATCCTCACCGATCTTCTTGCCGGCGCCGTCACCACGGGGCGCAGTTCCGATCCCACCGATACCGTCCTGCGCAACAACATGCTGTCGATCTTCATCGACCCCAAGGTCTACGATCGCGACCACGTCGTGCTCGCCGAGGCCCGCCGGCTGGTCGACTGGGTGAAGGCCTCGCCGCCGGCCGATCCCGCGCAGCCGGTGCTGGGGCCGGGCGACGTCGAGCGGCGCACGCGCGCCGCGCGACTTGCCGATGGCATTCCCCTCGACGACAAGACGTGGAGCGATCTCGTCGACGCCGCCCGCTCGGTCGGCATCGACGCGGCGCGCGTGGCCTCGCTCGCCGGCGTCGAACGGCCGGCGCGCAGGTGAGCACCACGATGCCGACACCCGCGACCAACGTGCTCGTCATCATGTCCGACGAGCACAATCCCAAGTTTCTCGGCGCCGCCGGCCATCCCTACGTCGCCACACCCAACCTCGACGCGCTCGCCGCCCGCGGCACCCGCTTCACGCAGGCGTACACCGCGTGTCCGATCTGCGTGCCGGCACGCGCCTCGTTCGCCACCGGCCGCTACGTGAACGAGATCGGCTTCTGGGACAACGGCGATGCGTACGACGGCTCGATCCAGAGCTGGCATCATGTGCTGCGCGCTGCCGGCCATCGCGTCGTCTCGATCGGCAAGCTGCATTTTCGCGGCCGTCCGGCCGACGACCACGGCTTCTCCGAGGAGATCGTGCCGATGCACGTCGTCGACGGCGTCGGTGACGTGAAGGGCCGCGTGCGCGAGAACATTCCCAAGCGCAAGGGCGGCGAGAAGATGGCCAGGCTCGCCGGCCCCGGCGAGTCGACGTACACCGTCTACGACCGCGACATCGCCGCGCGCGCGCAGGTCTGGCTGCACGAGGAGGCGCCGAAGTGGCGGGCGCGGCCGTGGGTCCTCTTCGTCTCGTTCGTGGCGCCGCACTTTCCGCTGACCGCGCCCCCGCACTGGTTCTATCGCTACTGGCAGCGCGACCTGCCGATGCCCAAGCTCTATGCGCGCGACGAGCGTCCGCGGCATGCCTTCGTCGACGAGTACGCGCACACCGTCGATTACGACGCGCACTTCCACTGCGATGCCGACGTGAAGCGCGCGCTCGCGGGCTACGCGGGCCTCGTGAGTTCGCTCGACGAGAACATCGGGCACGTGCTGGAGGCACTGTCCGCCGCCGGACTCGCCGACACCACGCAGGTCATCTACACGAGCGACCATGGTGACAATCAGGGCGCGCGCGGACTGTGGGGCAAGTCCACCTTCTACGAGGAGAGCGCGGGCGTGCCGGCGATCGTCGCCGGACCCGGGATTCCCGTCGGACGCGTCGTCGATACCCCCGTGTCGCACATCGACTTCGCGCCCACCATCGTCGCCGCCACGGGCGAGCCGGTCGATCGCGCGCAGTTCCCGGGGGCATCGCTCGTCGATCTCGCGAATGGCGCGCAACCGTCGCGCCCCGTCCTCTCCGAATACCACGCCATCGGCTCGACCGGCGGCGGCTTCATGCTGCGCTTCGGACGCTTCAAGTACTGCCGCTACGCGACGCATCCGCCGCAGCTCTTCGATCTCGTCGCCGATCCGGAGGAAATGGTCGATCTCGCCGGCGATCCTGCGCATGCTGGCGATCTCGCCGAGGGCGAACGACAGCTGCGTTCGATCCTCGATCCCGCGGCAGTCGACGCCCGCGCCAAGGCCCGGCAGCAGGCGCTCCTCGCCGAGGTCGGCGGCCGCGAAGCGGCACTCGCCCGCGGCGATCTCGGATTCACGCCGGCGCCGGGGACGGCGGCGGCGATCGATCGATAGCGTGGCCGCGGTGTCGCGAGCGCGCGCGATCGGCGATTCCGCACCGGCGGCGGGTGACGCAAGCCGCGCCGACGCACTGCTCTTCCCCGGCTTCGTGGCGCAGCGCGTCGCCACGCCCGACGCGTCGATCCACTGCGTCGTCGGCGGCAGCGGGCCGCCGCTCCTCCTCCTGCACGGCTATCCGCAGACGCACGCGATGTGGCACCAGGTGGCGCCCGCGCTCGCCGCGTCGTTCACCGTCGTCTGCGCCGACCTGCGCGGCTACGGTGACTCGGACAAGCCCGCGAGCGACGATACGCACGCCGCGTATTCGAAGCGCGCGATGGCCGCCGACATGGTGGCGCTCATGCGCGCGCTCGGCTTCGCGCGCTTCGGCGTGGCCGGACACGACCGCGGCGGCCGCGTCGCGCACCGCCTCGCCGTCGATCATCCTGAAACGGTCGAGCGCCTCGCCGTGCTCGACATCTCGCCGACGCGCCGCATGTACCGCGCGACCGACATGGCATTCGCGTCGGCGTACTACCACTGGTTCTTCCTGATCCAGCCCTTCGATCTGCCGGAGCGCCTGATCGGCGCCGATCCGTCGTATTACCTGCGCTGCAAGACCAGTGGCTGGGGCTCGGCCGGTGGCGCGTTCTTCGATCCGCGCGCCTACGCCGAGTACGAGCGCTGCTTTCGCATGCCGCAGACGATCCACGCGACCTGCGAGGACTATCGTGCCGCCGCCTCGATCGACCTCGTGCACGACGACGCCGACGTCGCCGCCGGCCGCAAGGTCGAGTGTCCGCTCCTCGTGCTGTGGGGCGAGCGCGGCGTCGTCGCGCGCCTCTTCCATCCGGTGCAGGACTGGCAGGCGGTGGCACGCGACGTGCGCGGGCACGCGCTGCCGACGGGCCACTACCTCGCTGAGGAAGCACCGGCGGCAACGCTCGACGCGCTCGCGCGCTTCTTCGCGGGCGGTGCCCACGGCTGACTTGCCGCCGCAGTTGCGGCCGGTCGTTCTGCTATAATTTCAGGCTTGGCCAAGTAGCTCAGTTGGTAGAGCAGAGGACTGAAAATCCTTGTGTCGGTGGTTCAATTCCGCCCTTGGCCACCATC
>JBDHRR010000178.1:0-5276 GCA_039807685.1 Burkholderiales bacterium | reverse complement strand
CGGTCAGCTTGTCCGCCTGCGCCGCCGCATTCTTGGCGTCGATGACCAGGCGCGGCTTTTCGCCGGCGAATGGATCGGGTCGCTTGGTGCTGCCTGCCTGGAAGTTGGCCGGGGCCTTCAGCGCGCCCGTCCACTCGGGAATCGTGCCGTCCTTGTTCGCCGCCCGCTCGGCGCCGATGGGCGTCAGCGTCGTGCCGAGTTGCTTCGCCTCATCGGCGGTCACCGCCGCCAGCGCGCCCGTGCACAGCGATGCAACGGCGAGCGCGAGAAGTGTCTTGCGCACCATGATCGGAAATCCTCAGAAAGTGGTCTTGAAGGTGAGCGACACGAACCCGCGATCGGAAAGCGCAGCCGACACGCCATTGGGAACGTTCATCGCACCGTTGGGAAGCGTCGAATAGCTGCCGTAGTAGCCGGTGTACTTGAGGTCGACGCGGTATTTTTGCTGGATGTCCATGGCCACGCCAGCCGACCAGTTGCCGGTGCCGTCGTTGCCGCCCGACGTCACCGCCGCGTTGCCCGATATCCCCTGACTCCAGGTGAGCGGCGCGTACATGTCGATCCCCGGAAACACCTGGTACCAGGTCGGCGTGAAATTGAGGCCGAGCCCGAAATAGTTCTTGTCCGGTTTGTCGATCCCGGTGTAGTTCGAGCGCCCCTTGAACACGGCTTCGTTCTGCGTGACGCTGAGCCAGGTCATCCAGCTGAGCTCGCCCTGCAGCGTCGCCGTGTCCCACAGCGGCGTCTTGGGCACGCTCCAGATGCCGTTGAGCAGGCCGTGCATCGTGTCGCCCAGAGCACCCGGCGTGCCTGTCGAGGGGATCGTGCCGACGCTGATCGCGCCCGGCGTCAGCGCCGCCAGCGGCGCCGGCAGCACCGTCACCGGATCGGACAGCAACGGCATGTTCTGGCGATACGACAGTTCCGCCCCGACCGAAACGCCGGCGATGTTCTTCGACAGCGACAGGCCGAGGATGTGGATGTTGTTGCCGTACGCAGTCTGGTAGGTGCCGTACTTTCCCTTGCTCGCGAGGTCCGCCTGCGTGGTCGCGTCCTTGTTGATCATGCACACGGCCTTGAAGGCGACCTGGCCACCGATCGCACCGCACGCGGCCGGCGTCAGCTGCGCCGACAGCGGCACCATCCCCGGCGTCAGGATGAGCTGCGGCTGGATGTCGGTGGCGTTGCGGTAATACAGGCCGACGGTGCCGTCGAGCCAGGCCGGACTCCAGCGGGCGGCGAGGCCCCAGTCGCCCATCGTGCTGCCGTTGGTCACCGATGGATCGATCGGGTTGAGATTCCATGCTCTCAGGTATGCCGGGGCGCCTGGGATCGCTGCGGCAAACGGATTGGGGCCGACGATGAGCGACTGGCCGCCGAAATTGAGCGCATCGTTGACCGTGAGATAGCTCCCGGACTCGGGATAGCGCACGGCTTGCCAGTTCCAGAACCACTGTGCCGCGATCGACAGATCCGGCATCGCCTGCAACTGGGCCGTGATGCCCTGCCGTGGCCGGAACAGTTCTTTCGCTTCGGATCCGGGGACCTGCAGGCCCTTCCAGATGTCGAGCGAGTTCTGGGCGTAGTCGACGCCGTGCAGCGCGCCCCCGAGCAGCAGGCTCTCGCCCCAGTAGACGGTGTGCTGGCCGACCTTGACGCTGAACGGCATCGTGCCGACGTCGACGTTGGCGAAGGCGAAGGCATCGAGAACCTCACCGGACATGCCGCGCGCATAGCGTTGCGTATACGGCGACAGCCCGACCATCGGCAGGCCATTCTCGCCCAAATGGTTGGAAGTCGCCGGCGAGTCGTTGGCGAGATTGCTCGCGGCGCCGTCGTACCAGCCCGCAGCCGAGACGCGGAAGCCGTACTTGCGGCGCCAGACGAAATCGAACTCGGACAGGATGTCGAGGCGGTTCGCGGTCATCGTGCCATTGCTGAAGTTGCGGTCCCCGTCGTCGTAATTCGGATTCTTGAGAATTGCCGAATCCTGGCTCTGGGCGCGAACTCCCGCGTTGTAGCGAAGGGTGTTGTCCCAGCGCACCGTGAGGTCCGGGTTGTCGCTTGGAATCTCGAAAGCGAGGGCCGGTGCGGCGTTGCCGACGACGGCGGCCACGGCGGCCGCAAGAGCACCGTGACGCAGGCGCGCGCGCCCAGCAACACGTGTGCAGGTTTTCCTCCCCTTCATCATTGCCTCCTCATCGACACCCACGGCCGGGCGTCCGGAAGCGAACCTTACGGGTCCCGCGGGCGGGAATCCCCCCCATCGACGAGGGGGAGCGTACGCCGCGAACGGGCGCGGGGCGAGAAATGGCCCGAGATCGCGGCCGCCCGGAATGCCCGCCCTGCGATCGGTGACCGCTCCGGGCGCGCCTGCGCTCTACCCGCCGCAGGGGGGGCGGGCGCGGACGCCGCCGTCGAGACTTGCGGCATCAACCGACGAAAGGATCGTCTCGATGAAGAACGTATACATCGCTGGCATCGCCATGACCGTATTCGGGCGCCACCTGGAGCGCGCGGTGCACGACCTCGCGCGCGAGGCGCTCGACGGCGCCCTGGCGGACGCCGGCTGCGCGCGCAGCGACCTCGGCATCGCGTACTACGCGGGGATGACCAACGGCCCGCTGCAGGGGCAGATCGCGATCCCGGGCCAGGTCGTCTTCGGTCGCATCGGCATCGAGGGCATTCCGGTGTTCAACGTCGAGAACGCCTGCGCGTCGGGGAGTTCGGCGGTGCATCTCGCCGTGCAGAGCCTGCGGGCCGGCGCTGCCGACGTCGCTCTCGCGATCGGCGCCGAGAAAATGAACATCCCCGACAAGACGAAGGCGATGTCGATCTTCGAGGCCGGGTGGGACGTCGCCCGGGCCGAGGAGAACTACGCGACGCTGATTGCCATGGGCGAGGGAATCGTGCCGCCGAGCGGGTCGGAGTCCGACCGACCATACAGCCGGTTCATGGCGATCTACGCGGCGATGTGCCGCTGGCACATGAAGACCTACGGAACGACCCAGCGCCAGATCGCAGCCGTGTGCGCCAAGAACCACGGGCACTCGGTGCACAACCCCTATTCCCAGTTCCGGAAGACCTTCACGATCGACGAGGTGCTCGCCGCACCGCCCATCACCTATCCGCTCACCCTGCCGATGTGTGCACCGCTGTCCGACGGCGCCGCCGCCGCGATCCTGTGCACCGACGAGGGGCTCGCCCGCATCGGCGCCGACCGCAGCCGGTGCATCCGCGTCGCTGCCAGCGTCATGCGCAGCTTCACGCACCGCGGCATCGACGAGCCCGAGAAGGCGATCGGCACCCTCGCGGCCCGTGAGGCGTACGAGATCGCCGGCATCGGCCCCGATGACGTCGACGTCGCCGAAGTGCACGACGCCTCGGCGATGGGCGAGATCATCCAGGCGGAGAACCTCCAGCTCGTCCCGCGCGGCGAGGGCGGACCGGCCGCGGAGCGCGGCGATTTCACGCTCGGCGGACGGGTCCCGATCAATCCGTCGGGTGGCCTCGAATCGAAGGGGCACCCGCTCGGCGCGACCGGCATCGGACAGCTCTTCGAACTCGTCACGCAGTTGCGCGGCAGCGCCGGCGCGCGCCAGGTCGAGGGTGCGCGGGTGGCGATCCAGGAGAACGGCGGCGGCATGCAGGGTGTCGAGGAGGCCGCAGTCGCGGTGCACCTGCTCGTGCACTGATGCCGTATCCGGCAGTGGGGCCGAACTAGGCTTCGTTGCGCGACCGGCGGCGCCGTGACCACGCTACACTTGCGTGATCCCATCGCCACCGCGCCCTGCCATGCCCGATCCCATGCCGATCGCCGTCCACGGCGATATCACCTGCTCGCTCCTGCCTGGCCTCACCAACCGCCACGGCCTCATCACCGGCGCCACCGGCACCGGCAAGACCGTGACGCTGCAGGTGATCTCGGAGCGCCTGTCGGCACTTGGTGTTCCGGTCTTCATGGCCGACGTCAAGGGCGACCTCGCTGGCCTTTCGCAAGCCGGCAAGGACTCGCCCAAGCTCGGCGAGCGCCTCGCGGCGATCGGTGCTGCGAAGCCGGCATTCACGGGCTTTCCGGTCACCTTCTGGGACGTCTTCGGCGAACAGGGGCACCCCGTGCGGGCGACCGTTTCGGACCTCGGTCCGCTGCTCCTCGCGCGCATCCTGAACCTCAACGAGACGCAAGCCGGCGTCCTCACGCTGACCTTCAAGATCGCCGACGACAGCGGGCTCCTGCTCCTCGATCTCAAGGACCTGCGCGCGTTGCTGCAGTACATCGGCGACAATGCGGGCCAGTTCCAGACGACCTACGGCAACGTCTCCGCGGCGTCGATCGGGGCGATCCAGCGCGGCCTCCTGACCCTCGAGCAGCAGGGCGGCGACAAGTTCCTGGGCGAGCCGATGCTCAACGTCGACGACCTCCTGCAGACGGTCGACGGTCGCGGCACCATCAACATCCTCGCCGCCGACAAGCTCATGCAGTCGCCCAAGCTCTACTCGACGCTGCTGCTGTGGCTGCTCTCGGATCTGTACGAGCGGCTGCCCGAGATCGGCGACCCCGAGAAGCCGAAGCTCGTCTTCTTCTTCGACGAGGCGCACCTCCTCTTCAACGAAGCGCCGCGCATCCTTCTCGACAAGATCGAGCAGGTCGTGCGCCTCATCCGCAGCAAGGGCGTGGGCGTGTTCTTCGTGACCCAGAATCCCCTCGACGTTCCGGACACCGTGCTGGGTCAGCTCGGCAATCGCGTCCAGCACGCGCTGCGCGCCTTCACTCCGCGCGACCAGAAGGCGGTGAAGTCCGCCGCCGAGACGATGCGCGCCAATCCGAAATTCAGCACCGAAGCGGCGATCACCGAGCTCGGCGTCGGCGAAGCGCTGGTGTCGTTCCTCGACGAAAAGGGCAGACCCACCGTCGTCGAGCGTGTCTTCATCCTGCCGCCGGCGAGCCGGATCGGCCCGATCACGCTTGAGGAGCGCCGCGCGGTTCTCGCGCAGTCGGCGGTCGCCGGCGTCTACGAGAAGGTGGTGGACCGCGAGTCGGCGTTCGAGATGCTGAAAGCACGCGCCGATGCGGCACCGGCCGCAACCACCGGGGGTGGCGCCACTGCGGCGAGTCAGCCGAGCGCGCAGGGCGGCGGCATGATGGGGGGCCTCAAGGACATCCTGTTCGGTTCGACCGGGCCGCGCGGCGGTCGGCACGAGGGAGTCTTCGATGCCATGGCAAAGACCGCCGGCCGCACCGCGAGCAGCGCGATCACCCGCGAGATCGTGCGCGG
>JBDHRR010000177.1:0-5281 GCA_039807685.1 Burkholderiales bacterium | reverse complement strand
CACGACGTCGAGTCGCTGCGCCATGCGCGCGCCGACCTCGCGCTGGAGGGCCGCGGCCGAATCGTAGGTCGCGGCGGCGCGACCGAAGGCGCGGCGGACCGCGCGCGGATCGACGTCGTGCGGATCAGGCGTGGGGTTGGGCGGCGGCGTGGGCATCGGCGATGAATCCTTGCACGGCAGCGACGAACGCTGCCGGATGCGACAGGAACGGGGCGTGCGCGGCGCCGGCGATCGCTGCCAGCCGCGCCTGCGGAAGTTGCCCGGCGAGCCACGCGCCCGCGGCAGCCGGCGTCAATGCGTCGCGCGAGCCCGTCACCACGAGCGCCGGCGCGCCGATGCGCGCGACCTCGGGCCGCAGGTCGGTATCGGTGAGCACGGCCAACGCGGCCACCAGTGCGGCTGCGGTCGGCGGCGGGCGCGCGAAGAGCGCGGCACGCAGCGTCGCGAGAACCGCGCGGTCGGCGCGGCCATCGGCGCCCTGGACTTGCAAGGTCAGGAAGCGCTGCAGCGTCGGACGATACGCGGTGCGCAGTTCCTCGCCGAAGCGCGCCAGCGTGGCGGGGTCCATCGCCTGCGGCCAGTCGGGCGCGGTGACGAAGCGCGGCGTGGTGCAGACGAGCACCAACCGCTCGACGAGGTGCGGATGGTCGAGCGCGAGGCGCTGCGCCACGATGCCGCCCAGCGACCAGCCGAGCACGCGGGCCGGCGCGCCGATGCGGGTGATGGTATGGGCGACTGCCGCGACCATATCGGGAAGCGTCCGCGCACCGTCCGGCGAGTAACCGTGGCCGGGCAGGTCGACGACGTGGACGCGGTGCGTGCGGGCGAACTCGGCGGCGAGCGCTGCGAACAGCCCGCCGTGCAACGCGAAACCGTGCAGGAACACGAACGGGGGTCCCGTGCCGCTGGTGGCGACGAACAGATCTTCGGACGTGTTCATGCGGTCGCACCACGAACACCGGCAGCGAGATCGGCGAGCGCCGCCAGCAACGCGTCGACGTCGCCACCGGCATGCGCCGCCGACAGCGAGATGCGCAGCCGCGCCGTACCGGTGGGCACCGTCGGGGGACGGATCGCCGGCACGAGGAAGCCGCGCTCGGTGAGCGAAGCCGACAGCGAGAGCGCCAGCGCCGCATCCCCGCACAGCAGCGGCTGGATCGCGGTCGACGACGGCAGCAGCCGCCACGGCAACGCCGCCGCTCCTTCGCGAAAGCGGGCGACGAGTGCCACGAGGTGTGCGCGGCGTGCTGCTCCATCGCGGATCGCCTGCAGCGACGCGCGCAACGCCTCGGCGAGGAGCGGCGGCGCCGCGGTCGTGTAGACGTACGGGCGTGCCGTTTGCAGGATCGTCTCGATGACCGTCGGATGCGCCGCCACGAAGGCGCCGGCGACGCCGGCGGCCTTGCCGAGCGTGCCCATGAGCACGACCCGTGGCGAGGCGAGGCCGAAGTGCGCGAGGCTGCCGCGGCCCTCACCCAGCACGCCAAAGCCGTGTGCGTCGTCGACGACGAGCCAGGCGTCGTGGCGCTCGGCGAGCGCCAGCAAGTCGGGCAACGGCGCCAGGTCGCCGTCCATGCTGAACACCGCGTCGGTGGCAATGAGCGGGTGCCGTGCCGCTGCGGCGCTCAGACGGGCTGCTGCGGCCTGCGCATCGCCGTGCGCGTAGCGCACGAGGTCGGCGCGCGCGAGCAGCGCGCCGTCGTTGAGGCAGGCGTGGTTGAGACGATCGGCGACGATCACGTCGCCGCGTCCCGCCAGCGCGGTGAGGATCGCGAGGTTGGCGAGATAGCCCGACGAGAAGGTCAGCGCACGGGCTCCTGCGCACGGCGCGACGTAGGCCGCGAGCTCGTGCTCGAGCGCCTCGTGCGCGCTGGTGTGCCCGCTGACGAGGTGCGAAGCGCCGGCGCCGACACCCCAGCGCCGGATGCCGTCGCGGGCGGCAGCGGCAAGCGCCGGATCGCCGGCCAATCCGAGGTAGTCGTTGCTCGCGAAGGAAACGAGGTCGCGGCCGTCGACGCGCAGGCGCACGCCGTCGACCGCCTCGACGATCCGTCGCGACCGCGCGAGTCCCGCTACGCGGCGCGCCACCAGCGCGCGGTCGAGCTCGGCCAGTGCGGCGTGCGTCACGCCTGCGCCGACAGCCCCAGCCGCGCGAAGAGTTCGCGGTCGGCGTCGACGTCGACATTGCCGGTCGTCAGCAGCCGGTCGCCGTAGAAGATCGAGTTGGCACCCGCGAGGAAGCACAGCGCCTGGATCGCCTCGCCCAGTTCGCGGCGGCCGGCGGACAGTCGCACCTTCGCCTTCGGCATCGTGATGCGCGCCACCGCCACGGTGCGCACGAATTCGAAGGGATCGAGCACCGATTCGCCGCCGAGCTTCGCGTGAAGCGGCGTCCCCTCGACCTGCACGAGGTGGTTGATGGGCACCGACTCCGGATACGGATCGAGGTTGGCCAGTTGGGCAACGAGCGCCGCCCGCTGCGCGCGCGACTCGCCCATGCCGACGATGCCGCCGCAGCACACGTGCATACCCGCCTCGCGCACCCGATCGAGCGTCGCCAGCCGGTCGTCGTAGCCGCGGGTGTGGATGATCTCGCCGTAGAATTCGGGCGCGGTGTCGAGGTTGTGGTTGTAGTAATCGAGCCCGGCCTCGCGCAGCGCCTCGGCCTGGCCGTCCTTCAGCATGCCGAGCGTCGCGCAGGCCTCGAGACCCAGCGCCTTCACCGCCCGCACCATGGCGAGCACCGAGGCGAGATCACGCTCTTTCGGCCCGCGCCACGCGGCACCCATGCAAAAACGTGTGGCTCCCGCGTCCCTCGCGGCGCGCGCCGCGGCAATGACCTGATCGACGTCGAGCAGCGCCTCGTTGTCGACGCCGGTGTGATAGCGCGCCGCCTGCGGGCAGTAACCGCAGTCCTCCGGACAGCCGCCGGTCTTGATCGAGACGAGCGTCGAGAGCTGGACCTCGTTGGCGGCGTGATGCGCGCGGTGCACCGTCTGCGCGCGATACACGAGGTCGGGGAACGGCAGTGCAAAGAGCGCGGCAACCGCCTCGACGGTCCAGCGGGCTGCGGGCGGCGGCTCGTGGGGTACGGATGCCGTCGGCTGGGTGCGGGATACGGCGACGCTGGAAGGATCGATCATGGATTGGACTCGTGCATTTGGCCGATCGCGCCGGGTCCGGCTCGCACCGACACTGTCGATGGGGCCGGCGCTTGCACGTCGGATCGGGGTGGCGAAGGTCGGCGGAGTGTCGAGGAGGGGCGCGCCGATGTCAAATGCATGGCGGGGAAAATTTGACAGCTGGCGAGGGCTCGCCGCCGCGCTCGGAGCATCGACCCGCCGCGGCGCGCCGATTGCCGGCGCGGGGTGTCGCGCCCTCCTCCACGACGCGCTGCCGCAACGCTGCGCGCTGTGCAGCGCACCCGCTGGCCGCCGCCAGCTGTGCGCCGCCTGCGAGCGCGCACTGCCGCGCCTGGGTCCAACCTGTCCGCATTGCGCGCTGCCTGCAATCGACGAGACGCCCTGCGCCGAGTGTCTGCGCCGCCCGCCGCCGTGGACCCACGCGTTGGCCGCGTTTGCCTACGCGTATCCGCTCGACCGGCTGCTGCACGCCTTCAAGTACCGGGCAGCGCTCGCCTACGCGCCGCTCTTCGCCGAGGCGCTCGCGCGGCAGGTCCGGACGCGACCGCAGATGGTGGTTGCCGTACCGCTCTCGCCGCGACGCCAGCGCCAGCGCGGCTACAACCAGGCGCAGGAGATTGCCCGGCCGTTGGCCCGCGAACTCGACGTTCCGCTGTGCGCGGCACTGTCGCGCACCCGCGATACGCCAGCGCTGGCCGCGCTCCCGTGGCGCGCTCGCGGAACGTCGATGCGCGGGGCCTTCGTCGCCGCGGCCCCGATGCACGGTGCGAGCGTGGCGCTCGTCGACGACGTCCTCACCACCGGTGCCACGCTGCGCGCCGCGACACTCGCGTTGCTCGCGGCCGGGGCCGCCCGGGTCGACGTGTGGGTAGTCGCGCGTACACTGCCGCCGTCGTCATGAGCCGCGCTGCGTGTCGATGCTCGCCACCCGCTTCGCCGTCGTCCTGGTCGCTCCCGAGATCCCGCCCAACACCGGCAACGTGATCCGGCTCACCGCCAATGCCGCGGCCGACCTCCATCTCGTGCAGCCACTCGGGTTCCGGATGGACGATCGCGACCTGAAGCGCGCCGGCCTCGACTATCACGAGTACGCCAGCGTGCGCGTCCACGCCGACTGGGCGGCGTGCCGGGGCGCGCTCGCGGACGAGGGACGCAAGCGGTTCTTCGCGCTGTCGACCCGCGCGCGGACGTCGCTCTACGCGACGGCATTCGCGGCCGGCGACGTCTTCGTCTTCGGCAGCGAGACCGCGGGGCTCCCGCCATCGATCCTCGACGCGTTTCCCGAGGCAGCGCAGCTGGCGATCCCCATGCAGCCGGGGGTGCGCAGCCTCAACCTGTCGAATGCGGTGGCGATCACCGTGTACGAGGCGTGGCGACAACAGGCCTTCGCGCTGCCGCCGCCGCGCTGAGCGCCGTGCGCCGGCGCCGGGTCAGTCTTCGCCGCGCGGCTCGCGCTGCAGCAGTTGCGCCACGGCGTCGCGCACCGGCAGCCCTTCGTGCAGCACGCGATCGACCGCTGCGCAGATCGGCATGTCGATGCCGTGGCGCGCGGCGAGCCGGCGCGTCGCCCGCGCTGCCGCCACTCCCTCGGCGACGTGGCCCAACTCGGCGAGGATCTGCGGCAAGGTCCGCCCCTGCGCCAGCGCGACCCCGACGCGACGATTGCGCGACAGGTCGCCGGTGCAGGTGAGCACGAGGTCGCCCAGTCCCGCGAGCCCCATCAGCGTGTCCCGCGTGCCGCCCAGCGCCGTCAGGAGGCGTCCGGTCTCGGCAAGGCCGCGGGTGACGAGTGCGGCGCGGGCGTTGTGCCCGAAGCCCAGCCCGTCGCTCGCGCCGGCCGCGACGGCGAGCACGTTCTTCACGGCGCCGCCGATCTCGACCCCGACGAGGTCCTGGGATTCGTAGGCTCGCAGCGTGCCACCGCGCAGGAGCGCCGCCACCTTGCTCGCGAGCGGCGGCGCCGTCGCGGCAACGACGAGCGCGGTCGGCAGGCCGCGCGCAACCTCGTCGGCGAAGCTCGGCCCGGAGACGGCGCCGACCGGTCCCGACCACAGGGCGCCGATGCGCTCGTGCGCCAGGGCGACGCCGGTCGGCTCGTCCGGCGCGGCGAGGAAGCCCTTGGACAACCAGACGAGCGG
>JBDHRR010000045.1:0-25705 GCA_039807685.1 Burkholderiales bacterium | reverse complement strand
AGGACCGGCTGCGCGCCTGGGCCGCGCGCAACGCGGTGACGCTCACGGTACTGCGCGCCCCGGGGATCTATTCGGCGTCACGGCTGCCGCTCGACCGGCTGCGGCTGGGCACACCGGTGCTCGCGCCCGATGCCGACGTCTTCACGAGTCATGTCCACGCCGACGATCTCGCGCGCGCCGCGGTGCTCGCGATTTTCCGCGGCCTGCCCAGCCGCGCCTACAACGTGAACGACGATGCGCAGATGCCCATGGGCGCCTGGTTCGATGCGGTGGCCGACACCTTCCACCTGCCGCGGCCGCCGCGCGTGTCATGGGAAGAGGCCGAGCAGCGCATCGCGCCGCTGCTCCTGTCGTTCATGAGCGAGTCGCGGCGTCTCGTCAACGACCGTGCCAAGCGCGAACTGCGCTGGCGCCTCGCCTGGCCGACGCCTCATGAGCTGCTCGCCAAGGTGGCGCCGCCGCCCCTCACGCGGCAACTTCCCTTGCAGCTGTGACGGACCCCCTGGTACCGGACGAGTCCCATGGCGCGTCGCGCCGGCTCACGCTCGCGCAGCGGCTCGACGCTTACGAACGTCTGATCCGGCTCGACAAGCCGATCGGTACGCTGCTCCTGCTGTGGCCGACGCTGACCGCGCTGTGGCTCGCCGCGCGCGGCAGCCCGTCGCTCGTCCTGGTGCTCGTCTTCACGCTCGGCACGCTCGTGATGCGCAGTGCCGGCTGCGCCTTCAACGATTTCGCCGACCGCTCGTTCGACGCCCACGTGAAGCGCACCGCGCAGCGGCCGCTCGCGATTGGCGAGATCGCGCCGTGGGAGGCGGTCGTCGTCGGCTGCGTGCTCTCGCTCATGGCCTTCGCGCTCGTGGCGCTCGCCACCAACCGCACGACGATTCTTCTGGCGGTCGCGGCCTTTGCGATCACCCTCGCGTATCCGCTGTGCAAGCGCTTCCTCGCCGTGCCGCAGGCGTTCCTCGGCATCGCCTTCTCGTTCGGGATTCCGATGGCCTTCGCGGCGGTGCTGGGTTACGTGTCGCCGTTCGGGTGGTGGCTCTTCGCCTTCAATCTCTTCTGGGTGATCGCCTACGACACCGAGTACGCGATGGTCGATCGCGACGACGATCTGCGTATCGGCATCCGCACCTCGGCGATCACCTTCGGGCGCTTCGACGTGATGGCGGTCGCGATCTGCTACGCGATATTCCTGGCGGGCGTCGCGTGGCTCGCCTGGCGCGTGCCGCTGGGTTGGCTGTTCTGGGTCGGTTTTGTCGCCGCGGTGTTCCTCGCGTTCTATCACCTGTGGCTCATCCGCGGTCGCGAGCGCGAGCGTTGCTTCCACGCGTTTCTCAACAACCACTGGCTGGGCTTCGCGATCTTCGCCGGCGTTGCCGCCGATTTCGCGTGGCGGCTGCGCGCGTGGCCGCGGCTGTCGTGACTCGGCGCTCATCGCAGCAACTACCCACGCGCATCCCGGCGCGGGTCGTGGTGGCCTCACTCGAAAGGAACCTGACGACATGACGCATTCCTCCTCCCTCGCCGGCCGCAGCGTGCTCGTGACCGGCGCCTCCAAAGGCATCGGTCTCGCCTGCGCGCACGCCTTTGCCGACGCCGGCGCGCGCGTGGCCATCGTCTCGCGCAGCTCCGAGCATCTCGATGCCGCGCTGACGACGTTCGGCGCCGGCGTGCGGCGCCCGGTCGCCATTGCCGCCGACCTCCGCGATCCGGGTGAGGCGGCACGCGCGGTCGACGCGGCGTACCGCGAACTGGGTGAGATCGACGTGCTCGTCAATTCCGCCGGGGCGGCGAAGCGCTACGCGCCCGCCGAACTCGATGCGCAGGCGTGGCGCGACGCGCTCGACGCCAAGTTCTTCAGCACCATCTACGTCACCGACGTCGTCGTCAAGCGCATGGCGAAGCGCGGTCGCGGCGCGATCGTGAATATCATCGGCGCCGGCGGCAAGGTCGCCGGTACCGCGCACATCGCAGGCGGCGCCGCCAATTCGGCGCTGATGCTCGCGACCGTCGGCCTCGCCGCCGCCTACGGGCCGCAGGGCGTGCGCGTGAACGGCATCAATCCGGGCGTCACCCTCACCGGCCGCGTGCAGGAAGGTCTGGCGGTCGAATCGAGGATGACCGGGATCGCCCCGGAGAAGCTCCTCGACGCCGCGCAGGCGCGCATTCCGTTGCGACGGGCGGGCACGCCCGAAGAGGTGGCCGCGGTCGCGCTCTTCCTCGCCTCGGATGCGGCGAGCTACGTGACGGGCGCCATCGTGCCGATGGACGGCGGCGCGGCGGCGGTCATCTGATCCGGCGCGAGTGGCAACGGCACGCAGCGTCGCCGCGGCGACCGGCACGTCGTCCGCCGCGACCCGCCTGCCCTCCGGTCGTCCGTGGCTCGCCGCCGTCGCCCGGGTCGGGACCGCGCTGGCGTGGCTCCTCGTGGTGAGTGTCGCCCGTGCCGCCGAGGTGCCGATCGCGCTCGCCACAGCCGAGGGCGCGCTCGCCGGCACGCTGCTCATGCCCGAAGGGGCGCGGAAGGTGCCGGTCGTGCTCCTCATCGCCGGCTCCGGGCCTACCGATCGGAATGGCAACGGTCCCACGGCGGCGACCCGCAACGACAGTCTCGAGCGCCTCGCGCAGGCGTTGGCGGCGGCGGGTGTCGCGTCCGTACGCTACGACAAGCGCGGTGTCGCCGCGAGCGCGGCGGCCGCACGCAGCGAGGCCGACCTGCGCTTCGACGACTACGTGCGCGATGCGGCGGCGTGGGTGGCAATGCTCGCGAAGGACGAGCGTTTCTCCGGCGTCACCATCATCGGCCACAGCGAAGGATCGCTCATCGGCATGATCGCGGCCCGCGAATCGCCGGCGAAGGCGTTCGTCTCCCTTGCCGGCGTCGCCGAACCCGCGGGAGTGGTGCTGCGGCGGCAGCTCGCTGGACGTCTTCCACCCGATCTCGTGCCGGTCAACGACGCGCTGCTGCAGTCGCTCGAAGCCGGTCGCACCGTGGCCGACGTGCCGCCGCAACTCGCCGCTCTCTACCGGCCGAGCGTGCAGCCCTACCTCGTCTCGTGGCTGCGGCGCGATCCAGCGCAGGAGATCGCGTCACTTACCGTGCCATGTCTCGTGGTGCAGGGCGACACCGATCTGCAGGTGCGCGTGGACGATGCGCGGGCGCTCGGCGCCGCGCAGCCGCGCTGCAAGGTCGTGATCGTTCCCGGGATGAATCACGTGCTGAAGCTCGTGCCGGCCGACCGCGCCCGCCAGGTCGCGTCCTACGGCGATCCGTCGCTACCCGTTGCCCCCGCGCTCGTGGAGGCGATCGCGACGTTCGCGCTCGCGGTCCCGACGGCGTCGCGCTGACGGGGCTCGGGCGGCGCGAGGTCCGCACGCGCCAGCCCGTTTGCCATCTTGCGCGGTGGTCCCGGCCTATCGAGGCTCACCGGCCGATCGTCGCTCCGACGAGCCGCCAGGTGCGCGCATCCCATCGACAAACGCGGCGGCCGGAACGGCGAATCGGGCCGCAAGCGCCCGCATCTGGCGAAGGTTCAGCTCGCGTTTGCCGTTGAGCAGCTCCGAGACGACACCTTGCGAGCCCAGTTCCCCGGAGAGATCCGCTTGCTTGAGACCGTGTTCGTCCATCAGGTAGCGCGAAACGGCATGGGGCGGCACGTCCTTCACTGGATAGTGAACGGCGTCGTAGTCCCCGACGAGCTCACCGAGCGTCGCAGCAAGATCTGCAAGAGGGTGCGTCTCATCGGCGGCGCCGGCATCGAGCAGCACATTCAGCGACGCCACGGCCGCGTCATGGTCGGCGTCGTTGCGAATCGGACGCAACGGAACATGCTTGGCGATGGCCAGGAAATGTCGAGCCAGATCGCCGGCGATTCGACGATCGATCACGGTCTCCATGGGTCGTACTCCTCGTGAGTGAAGACATGGCGAATGAACAGCATCTGGCGGTTGAAGTGAATCGAAGCGATCACCCCGCGGTGGATCGTCGATCGTTGCGCCGAGCGCGAACCGTCAGCGCCCGCGCTTGCCACGCGTGACCCACGCCGCAGCGGCGCCGAAGGCGGCGGCGCCCGCCATGACCCACAGCGCGTGCTCCCAGGCCTGCGTCACGCTGCCCGCGGCGCGGCCGCGATCGAGCACCGCGCCGATCGCCGGTTGCAGGAGGCCGGTGCCGAGGAAGATGCCGGAGTTGGCGACCGCCGTCGCCATTCCCGAGTGCTCGGGTCGGTTCGCCTCCTTGGCGAGCGTCCAGGAGAGCGTGAAGCCGGGAATGAGGAGGCCCATGATGAAGCACCACGCAAGCGTCGCCCACGCCGGCCACGCGACGTGCGCAAGCCAGGGCAGCCACGACAGCGCGTAGAGCAGGGTGCAGGCGCGCATGAGGCCGGTGCGGCTGCCGAGGCGGTCGGAGAGCCAGCCGACGGCGAGGGCACCGAAGGCGACACCGAGGAGCAGCAGACTCGCGTGCTTGGCCGCGTCGATCGGTGAAAGTCGATGGACGTCGACGAGGAACGGCACGGCCCATAGTCCGGCAAAGGCGAGGTAGCTGCCGCCGACGCCGACGTTGACGAAGAACCCGGGCCACGTGCCGGGGTTGCGCAGGACCACGCCGAGCGCGTGCCGCCACGACGTGCCGTGCGCCGCCGCCGACGGCAGCAGATTCACCGCGGCAAAGCCCAGGTCCTGCGGGCGGTCGCGCACCCGCCACCAGGTGGCTGCGGCCAGCGCGAGCGACACCACACCCAGGCCGACGAAGACGTTGCGCCACGAGGTGACGGCGACCAGCCAGGCGAGCGGGGCGCCGGCGACGACCGCCCCCACGTTGCCGGCGAACAGCGTCACCCCGTTCATCGTTGCGAAGCGCTGCGGCGGGAACCACACGGCCGTCACCTTGAGGATCGCGATGAAGGCGGTGGCGACCCCGACGCCGACGAGCGTGCGTCCGCCCGCGGCGATTTCCCAGTTCGGCGCGAGCGCGAAGGCGAGCGAGCCCACGCCGGCCACCAGCGAGCCCGCGACCAGGAGCTTGCGCGGGCCCATCGTATCGGCGAGCACCCCGACCGGAATCTGCAGGACCGTGTAGACGTAGAAGTAGGTCGCTGCGAGCGTGCCGAGCGTGGTGGCGTCGATCGTGAAGGCGCGTACGAGTTCGCCGGCGAGCGCCGCCGGCGCGGTCCGATGGACGAACGAAAGCACGTACGCGACGAGGGCGATGCCGAAGATCGTCCTGCGCGCACGCAGGAACGCGGCACGATCGTGCGCTTGAGCCATGCCGGATTCTACGGGCAGCGAGCGGTACGGCCACGATTGCACTGCGCGGCAGCGCGCCGCGCTTCGCTACAATTCCCCCATGGCCTACCGCGACCTGCGCGACTTCATCGGGCAACTCGAATCGCGCGGCGAATTGCGGCGCATCGCCGCGCCGGTCGACCCCAAGCTCGAGATGACCGCGCTCGCCGATCGCGTGTTGCGCGCACGCGGCCCCGCGCTCCTCTTCGAGCGCCCGACGGGTGAGCGCCGCGGCCCGGGCGGCAACCCGATTCCGGTACTCGCCAACCTCTTCGGCACGCCCGAGCGCGTCGCCCGCGCGATGGGTATCGAGCACGATGACTGGCGTGGCGCGCTACGCGAGGTCGGCAGGCTCCTCGCGTTCCTCAAGGAACCCGAGCCGCCGAAGGGACTCGTCGATGCGTGGCGCAATACGCGGCCGGTGTTCATGAAGGTGCTCGACATGGCGCCGAAGGAGCGGCGCAACGCGCCGTGCCAGGAGGTGGTGTGGGAAGGCGGCGACGTCGATCTCGCGCGCCTTCCCATCCAGACCTGCTGGCCGGGCGACGTCGCGCCGCTCATCACCTGGGGACTCACGGTGACCCGAGGCCCGCACAAGACGCGACAGAACCTCGGCATCTACCGCCAGCAGGTGATCGCGCGCAACCGGGTGATCATGCGCTGGCTCGCCCATCGCGGCGGCGCGCTCGATTTCCGCGATCATGCGCGCGCGCATCCCGGCACGCCGTTTCCGGTGGCGGTCGCGCTGGGCGCCGACCCGGCGACGATCCTGGGCGCGGTCACGCCGGTCCCCGACACGCTGTCCGAGTACCAGTTCGCGGGGCTCCTGCGCGGGGGGCGCACCGAGATCGTGGCCTGCAAGACGCACGACCTCATGGTGCCCGCGCACGCCGAGATCGTCCTCGAAGGGCACCTGCGCCCCGATGCCGACGATCCTTCCGGGTACGAGACGGCGCTCGAGGGTCCGTACGGCGACCACACCGGCTACTACAACGAGGTCGAGCGCTTCCCGGTCCTCACCGTCGAGCGCATCACGTTGCGTCGCGATCCGATCTATCACTCGACGTACACCGGCAAGCCGCCCGACGAGCCGGCGATGCTCGGCGTGGCGTTGAACGAGGTCTTCGTCCCGCTGCTGCAAAGGCAGTTTCCCGAGATCGTCGACTTCTACCTGCCGCCCGAGGGCTGTTCGTATCGCCTGGCGGTGGTGGCGATGAAGAAGCAGTACGCGGGACACGCCAAGCGCGTGATGTTCGGCGTGTGGAGCTTCCTGCGCCAGTTCATGTACACCAAGCTCATCGTGGTCGTCGACGACGACATCGACGCCCGCGACTGGAAAGAGGTGATCTGGGCGCTCACCACGCGCGTCGACCCCGCGCGCGACACGCTGCTTGTCGCCTCGACGCCGATCGACTACCTCGACTTCGCCTCACCCGTGTCCGGCTTGGGCAGCAAGATGGGCATCGATGCCACCAACAAGTGGCCGGGCGAGACCGCGCGTGAGTGGGGCCGGCCGATCGCGATGGACGCGGCGGTACAGGCGCGCATGGATGCGCTGTACCGCGAGTTGAAACTTTAGCTGGCCGTCAACGCGCCAAGCGCTCGGTCGACCCTGAACACCGGGTGTGGCATGCTATAGACGCCTGTCCGCCCTTGGGACCAATCATGTCTCTGCCCGTCGAAGACCTCGCCGCACAAGCCTTGAGCCTGCCTCCGGAAGATCGAGCGCTGCTATTGGAGCGCCTGATCGCCAGCTTCGAACCCAAGTCACCGGCTCAAGAGACTTGGTTCAGGCTAGCCCAGCGTCGCCGCGAGGACGTCCGAGCCGGTCGCGCACAGATGGTTCCTGGTGACAAGGCGCTCGCACGAGTCCGAGCCCGTCTGACGTGAGCTACTGGATTCATCCAGAGGCTGAAACCGAGTTGGGTGACGCTGCTGTCTACTATGCCGGCCATGCCAGCTTGGCCATCGCGGAAGCGTTTCTCGCCGAGTTCGAGCGAGTGCGAGACCTCCTCGTCGAAAACCAGCAACGTGGCCCATACGGGGAGTTCGGACTTCGTGTGTACCACTTCGATCGATTCCCATACACCGTGATTTATGACGATGATCCGCGCGGTCCACAGATCTATGCTGTAGCTCATCAGCGCCGTGAGCCGGGCTATTGGTTGGAGCGCGCATAGCCGCTGGGCACAGCGCAGCGGCGGCTTGGAGCCTGTTGTTGGGTCGCGCCGTCCGAGGCAGGCTTTCTCGAGGAAGAGCCGTGCCACCGGGTGCCGTCAAGCCATGCTCGACGCGGGCATCTCACGCCCCGGTTGTCGATGCCGTACTGACCGATACCCTCCGGGTGCCTTCAGCGCGCGCGCCAGGCACGCACCAGCCGCAACCCCGTCGCCGCGAGCGACAGCGTGCGCAGCAGGCTGCGCATGCGCCCGGGGCCGAACAGCGGCAGGGCGATGCCGA
The DNA here is from genome assembly GCA_039807685.1 of Burkholderiales bacterium. Lineage (GTDB taxonomy): Bacteria > Pseudomonadota > Gammaproteobacteria > Burkholderiales > Casimicrobiaceae > VBCG01. Next base: position 17,950 of record JBDHRR010000045.1, on the reverse strand, counting down.
TGAGCGTGGCGGCGACCGATCGCGACCGCGCGCTGCGCTCCTCGGGAGCCGGCGGCGAGACGATCTTGCGCGCGGCGTGCCAGGCGAGGAGCGCCTGCATGCGCTGCAGGTCCGACTGGGCGATGAGCCGCGCCTTGCGCTCGGCGAGTTCGGCGGCGGGCTTCACGGGCGAGGGCTGTGGAAAGTGCGGGTGAGCGCGGCACGATCCTTCTCGAGCTCGGCCACGGTCGCGGCGAACGGCGTGCCGGCGGCGTTGGCGAGTTCCGCGCGACGCCACAGCAACGCGGCGCCGGCGAGGATGAAGAAGATGATGACGCCGACGATCGCCGCGATCCGGTAGCTATCCCAGAAGTAGGCGACCACGCCGAAGGCCGTGAAGAAGGCGGCGAAGAGGAGGCAGCCTACGCCGGCGAGCACCAGCGCGAGTTGCATGCCCACGCGCCCCCGCTCCTCGGCGTACTCGACCGAGGCGAGTTCGAGGCGCGTGCGGGCGAGCCCCAGCAACGCGTCGGCAAGACGCGACAGCGCGCCGGACAACGTGCTCCCGCGCGACGTCGCGGCGTCGGGTTCGCTCACGTCGTGAGCCTCCGCGCGGCCCGCGCCGGGACTCGTGCAACGTGGCCGCCGGCCTGTGCGGGCATGCGGCAGCGCGCCTAGCGGCGATTCATCAGGAGGCCGACGGCCAGCCCGATGCCGGCGGCGATCCCGATCGCCTGCCAGGGATGGTCGTGCACGTAGTCGTCGGTGTAGCGCGCCGCGGCCTTCGCGCGGTCGACCGCTTCACCTTCGAGTTCCTGCAGCTTGAGCTTGGCGGAGAGCAGCCGGGCTTCGACCTGCGAGCGCAGGTCGCGCGCGCGGTCGCCGGTTTCCTTGCTTGCCTTGTCGAGGAGCGACTCGGCCTCCGACAGCACCGAGGAGAATTCGTCGACCAGCTTGTCGCGGGCGGTATCGATGCTCATGGCATGGTTCCTTGAGTGCGGACAGCGATTGCCGCGGGCGCAACCGCACCGCGGGAAGGGCATTATAGCCAGACGGGGCGCGGCCCCGGGCAAGGGTGGCGCAGCGTCGTCCGTCCGCCGCCGCGCCGGCGCCATCCCCGCGTGCCGCCTCCCGTCGCGCCGACTATTGACGCGCCAGGCCGTGCACCCCACATTCCGGGCACGGGCGCCGACGTGCGGCGCATTTCGCATCGAGGGTTCGTGGCCATGGCCGACTTTCCCGCTCCGCAATCGACGTCCGGAACGTCCGGCGTTCCCGTCACCGCCGGCGTGCTCGCGTATGCGCTCTACGGCATCGCCGCGATTGCGGCGCTCGCCTCGTCCGGGCTGCCGCTCATTGCCCCGCTCTTCGGGATCCTGGGCATCGTGGGGGTGATCGTCTGCTACGTGAAGCGCGACGAGGCCGCCGGCACCTGGGTCGCCTCGCACCTCACGTGGCTCATCCGCACGTTCTGGTGGTCGCTGCTCTGGGCGGCGCTGGGCTGGCTCGTCCTCCTCGTCCTGGGCATCATCCTGATCGGCATCCCGATCGCCATCGCGATCTGGTTCGTCGCCGGCATCTGGTTCCTCTATCGGATCATCCGCGGCTATCTCTTCTTCAAGGATAGCCGGCCGATCCCGGGGGTCTGATCCGCAGACGGTGGATGTCGGCTATCGAGTGCGCGGCCGCGACAGGCCGCGCAACTCGTGGCGCGCTTCGAGGAGGGCGAGCTTGGCGAGCAGACGTCGCCGCTGCGGCGTTTCGCTCATCGCCGCCACCGCCCGCCGGAGCTCGACGATCTCCTTGCGCTCGGTGATCTCCGCCGGGACGTAGCCAGCATTCTTGAGGATGCGCAGGGCGACGCGCACCTCCTCGGGCACCAGGCGGTCGTCGTCGAGGTCGAGGGGCTTGCCCGCGCCCGGCAGATCGTCGAAGGCGCCCGCGGCTTGCGCCTGCGCGATCTTCGCCTCGATGACCGCATCCCAGCCGTGCATGTCGCCATTTCCTCCTGCGCTGTCGTGCCCGCCGCCTGCAAGCGGCGGCGATCAGCGCCGCAACTGCGGATCGTACTCGCCTGCTTCCTGATAGACCCACTGGACGAGGTAGTCGAGCGCCGGCCCGCTGCGCGCGGCGTTGGGATCGTTGACGATCGCCGCGACCAGGAAGCGGCGGTCCTTTGCATCCGTCACGTAGCCGGCGAGCGCGCGCACGCCTTCGAGCGTGCCGGTCTTGAGGAGCGCGCGCCCGGCGACGGCGCCGTCCTGGAAACGCTTGCGGACGGTGCCGTCGGTCGCCGCGATGGCGAGCGAGTTCATGAAGGCGTCGGCGACGGGGCTCGCCTCGGCCGCCGCCAGGAGGCGGACGAGGCCGCCGGCGGTGATCCGCTCGCGGCGCGAAAGGCCGGAGCCGTTGTCGAGCACGAGCCCCGGCAGGCGCAGCCGCTTCGCGGCGAGCCACGCCTGCACGGTCTCGGTGGCGAGCGCGACGGTGGCGGGCGGCGGATGACGGGTGGTGGCGAGGGTGAGGAAGATCTGCCGCGCCATCACGTTGTTCGAGAGCTTGTTCACGTCGCGCACGAGCTCGGCGAGCGGCGCCGATTGCAGCACGGCGAAGGGCGACGCCGACGGGGACGCCTTGCCCGCCGTCACGCCGCCGCTGAAGCTGCCACCGCCCGCTTCGAAAGACGCCGTGAACATGGCGTGGACGTAGTGCGGCGTATCGAGGAGCGCCACGTACCACTCGCGCTCGCCGCAGGATGCTGCGTAGCGCCCGGGAAATGCCGCCGTCGCGCTTGCCCGTGCGTCGTCGAATTGCGCGGCCAGCGCCGTGCGCCAGTCGCCGCATTCGCCCGCGGCGAGCGTGGGTTGCGCGCCGAGCGCGATCGCCGGCAGCGACGGATCCATGCGCACGGCGACCGCGTGGCGTGCGGTCTCGGGGACGAAGCCGAAGCGCACCGCATTGAAGTTGACGAGCAGCGCATCGGGACCGACATTGTACGGACGCAGCGGCTCCTGATCGAAGGCGGCCGGATCGTGCTCCGCGAGCTTGAAGTAGGAGCGATCGAGGACGAGGTCGCCGGTGATGCGCGCGAGTCCGTGCGCCTTGAGATCGGCCATGAAGGCCTGCCACTGTTCGATCGTGATCTTCGGATCGCCGTAGCCCTTCAGCAGCAGGTTGCCGGCGAGCGTGCCGGTGGCGTCGAGCCTGCCGGCAAGATAGGCCTCGGTGCGCCAGCGGTAGTCGGGACCCAGGAGTTCGAGCGCGGCAAACGTCGTGACGAGCTTCATCACCGAGGCCGGATTCATCGGCCGCTCGGCGTCCTGGCTCACCAGCGCCTGCGGCTGTCCGGCCCGACGAACGACGATGGCGACGTGGGCGAGCGGGATGCCCGCATCGCGAAAGGCGCGGGCGACACCCGACGGCAGCGCCGCCTGCGCGCAGACCGCGACGAGCCCCGCCGCGACCGCGAGGAGGATGCGCGCGTGTCTCACGGCGCGCGATCGAGGATCGCGGCGACGCGCTCGCCCAGCAGCGCCATCTCGGCTGCGGTGACAACGTACGGTGGCATCACGTAGACGGTGTTGCCGATCGGCCTCAGGAGCAGGCCGGCGGCGAGCGCCTCGGCGAAGAACCAGCGGGCGAAGTCGCTGCGCGCGCCGTCGACCTCCCACGCCACGATCATGCCGCACTGGCGGAAGTCGCGCACGCGCGGATGCGCCGCAAGCGGCGCGAGCGACGCTCGCCACGCGGCGGCGAGCTCGCGATTGCGCTCGATCACCCGCTCGTCGCGGAAGATGTCGAGGACGGCGAGCGCTGCCGCGCAGGCGAGCGCATTGCCGGTGTACGAGTGCGAGTGCAGGAATCCGCGCGCGACGTCGTCGGCGTAGAAGGCGGCGTACACGTCGTCGCTGGTGAGCACGCAGGACAGCGGCAGGTAGCCGCCGGTGATGCCCTTGGACAGGCACAGGAAGTCGGGTGCCGCGGCGCCGGCCTGCTCCCACGCGAACAGCGTGCCGGTGCGCCCGAAGCCGGTCATGATCTCGTCGGCGATGAGGTGGACGCCGTGGCGCGCGGTGATCGCGCGGGCGAGCGCGAGGTAGCGCGCGTCGTACATCGTCATGCCCGACGCCCCCTGCACCAGCGGCTCGACGATGAGCGCGGCGGTCGTTGCCGCGTGCTGCGCGAGGTGCGCATCGAGCGCCGCGGCGGCGGCGTCGACGCTCACGCCGCGTCGCGGATCCGGCGTCGGGACGATGGCATTCGCGTTGAGGAGCGGCGCGTACACGTCGCGGAAGAGCGCGACGTCGGTGACCGCGAGCGCACCGACCGTTTCCCCGTGATAGCTGCCGGCGAGGCTCACGAAGCGCCGCTTGTCCGGCTGCCCCCGATTGCGCCACGCGTGGAAGCTCATCTTGAGCGCGATCTCGGTGGCCGACGCGCCGTCGGAAGCGTAGAAGACGTGGCCGAGACCCGCCGGCGCGAGCGCGGCCAGCCGCTCCGAGAGTTCGACCACCGGGCGGTGCGTGAAGCCGGCAAGCATCACGTGCGCGAGCGAATCGAGCTGGGCGCGTATCGCGGCGTCGAGGCGCGGATGCCGGTGACCGAAGAGATTCACCCACCACGAGCTCACCGCATCGAGATAGCGGCGGCCGTCGAAATCGACGAGCCATGCGCCGTCGGCGTGCGCGATCGGCACCAGCGGCAGCGACTCGTGCACCTTCATCTGCGTGCACGGGTGCCACACCGCAGCGCGGCTGCGCGCGAGCCACGCCGCGTTGGTGTCAGAGCCGGCCAAGGTAGAGGTAGTAGCTGCGCTGGCCGCCGCTGGCGAGACCCCAGCCGAGGTAGAAGGGGCCGAGCCAGGTGTCGGCAGCGAGGAAGAGCGCACCGGACGTGCGCAGGTTGGCCGAGATCTGCTCGCGGTTGTCCCAGGTGTTGCCGGCCTCGAACGAGCCGCCGACATAGATCGCGCGACCCACGACCGGCATGGTCGCGATCTGGTGATAACCCACCGCGCGGGCGAAGCCCATGTAGTTGCCGGAGATCTGGTTGGTGCGCAGGCCCGAGAGCTGCAGGAAGCCCCCGAGGTTGAAGTCCTCGATCACGTTTTGCGCGTGCGAGTTGGTGATGGCGCCGACGCGCGCCTGGACATCGAGGAAGCTGTCCTTGGTGAGCGGCACCGCGCCGTCGACGACCATGCTGACGCGCGAACTGGAGTCGCGCAGGTCGAGGCCCAGGAGCTGCGTGCGCCGGTTGCCGTAGAAGAATTCGCCGATGGCGCGCAGCCCGTTGCGCGCGAAGTAGGGCTGGTCGAGGCGATCCCAGCGCAGCATGAGCCGCGCGCCGGTCTCGGTGGTGAGGATCGTGGGGTACGCGGCTTCGCCGATCGTGCGGTCGCCGCGGTAATGCGCCCATTTGAACCCGCCGCGAAGGTCGCCGGAGGTCCCCAGCGTGCGGCCGAGGTCGAGCCCGGCCGTCTCGTAGAGCACGTCGTACTCGGCGAGCCGCGTATTACCGTCGAAGATGAATTCCGGCGAGCGCTGGGCGAGGCCGTAGGCGGATGCGAACCACTGGCTGCCCACCGCGAGCGGCTGGAAGAATTCGGTGGCGATGCGGCGCGTGCTGCCCAGCACGAGCTCGTTGATCCACTCGGCACCGAGGCTGTTCACCCACACGCGGCGGTGACCCGCCATCAGGTTGAAGAACGTCTCGCCCTGGAAGTCGGTGGACAGCGACGCGCCGAAGCGCAGGAAGTTGGGTCCCCACGACTTCTCGAGCACCTTGACCACGACCCCCGTCTGTGTGCCGACGCTGGCGATCTCGTAGTCGATCTGGTCGAAGTCGCCGCGGCCGTAGAGGCGCGCGAGATCGTTCTCCAGGGTCTTGAGCTCGAACGGCGCATCGGGCTTGGTCGCCATCGCCGCTTCGAGCACTTCGGGATTGGCGTAATGCGTCCCTTCGACGGTGACGAAGTCGAGCCGCTCCGGCAGCTTCCCAGGCGGCGTGCGCAGGTGCGCCTCGTACGCCGCGTACTGCGTCGGCGAGACGGAGAGAGCGGCGAGCTCGGTGCGCATCGTCTCGGCCGCCTTCTCGCCCATTTCGACGAACTTCGGCGCTGCCGCGAAATCCATGAAGGTGAGCGTGCCCAAATCGGGCGAGATGAGGATGTCGGTCGGCTTCAGCGACGCGAGCTGCTGGCGCACGTTCTGCTCGGTCAGGATGTTGAGCATCTGCGAGGCGTAGCCGACGAGCGACTGCAGCTGGTCGCGCGACATGAGCGGCGTGCCGATGTTCACCGCGATGACGATGTCGGCACCCATCGCCCGCACCACGTCGACGGGGAGATTGTTGACGAGACCGCCGTCGCCAAGGATGCGCCCGTCGATTTCCATCGGTGCGAACATGCCCGGGACCGACATGGAGGCGCGCATCGCCTGGTAGAGCCGACCCGAGGAGAACACGACCTCGCGTCCGGATACCATGTTGGTCGCCACCGCGCGGAAGGGGATCGGCAGCTTGTCGAAGTTGTCGATCGAATCGACATTGCGCGTCATCTCGTGCAGGAAGAGCTCGAGATTGGCCCCCGAGAGCGCGCCTTTCGACCAGAGGAATTCGCCGTCGCGATAGCCGATCTCGAAGGACAGGGGAAACGCCGTCTGCTCCTCCTTGCGGCGGAACTCGAGGTCCTGTCGTTCGGGGCTGTCCGAAAGCAGCGTCGGCCAGCTCACCGCACCGAGCTTGCGCTCCATCGCCGCGGGCGTCATGCCGCTCGCGTACAGGCCGCCGACGATGGCCCCCATCGACGTGGCCGCGATGTAGTCGATGGGGATGCGCAGTTCGTGCAGCACCTTGAGGACGCCGATGTGCGTGATGCCGCGGGCGCCGCCGCCGGAGAGTACGAGGCCGATCTTCGGCCGAGGCTGGGCGGCGCCTGGCGACGAGGTTGGCGTCTGCGCCCCCGCGCAGGTCGTGTCGAGGAGGGCGATGGTGGCGACGACGATCGCGGCGGCGAACCCGGCGACGGTGCCCGGACCCCGGCGGCGCGACCCGCGCGCCGCCGGAATCGTTGCGTTTACGCGAGACACCGTTGCAGGTCGCGCACGGCGCGGATGAGCTCACGCGCGATGCCCGGTTCGCGCGCCGAGTGTCCGGCGTCAGGAACCACGACGTAGTCGGCGTTCGGCCAGGCGCGGGCGAGGCTGGTAGCGGTCACCGGCGGGCAAATGACGTCGTAGCGTCCCTGCACGATGCGGCAGGGCAGGTGGCGAATCCTGTCGATTCCCGCCAGCAGTGCGCCTTCGGGCAGGAAGATGCGATGCACGAAGTAATGCGCCTCGATCCTGGCGATGGCGAGCGCGGCGGCCGCGTCGTCGAAGCTGGCGGGGCTGTCGGGTTGCGGCAGGAGCATCGAGCACGCCGTCTCGTAGCGGTCCCACGCGAACGCTGCCGGGCGGTGCACGGCGGGGTCGGGATCGGTGAGCCGACGATGATAGCTGGTAAGGATCGCACTGCGCTCGGCGGGCGGGAGGAAGTCGACGAACGCCCGCGCCGCTTCCGGAAAGAACGTGCCCATGCGGTGCACGAACCAGTCGATCTCGCGCTCGGTGCCGAGGAAGATGCCGCGCAGCACGAGTCCCAGCACGCGCTGCGGATGCGCCTGCGCATAGGCGAGCGCCAGCGTGGATCCCCACGAGCCGCCGAAGAGCAGCCAGCGATCGACGCCGCGGGCGATGCGCAGGCGTTCGAGATCGGCCACGAGGTGCTGCGTCGTATTGTCGACGAGACACGCGGAAGGGGTCGAGCGGCCGCAGCCGCGCTGGTCGTAGAGCGTGATGTCGAAGACCGCTGGATCGTAGTAGCGGCGATGCTGCGGCAGGCTGCCGCCTCCCGGTCCGCCGTGCAGGAAGACGAGCGGCACTCCGCCCGGTTTGCCGCAGGCCTCCCAATGCAGCGTATGGACGCCGTCGAGCGCGATCGTGCCCGATGTGTACGGCTCGATCTCCGGATACAGGATGGTGTCGAGGCTCGGCGGCGGCATCGCGGCGCCGGCAGGGACGGAAGACATCGCCGCGCCGCGCGTCAGCCGGCCGCCCACGGCGTCTTGAGACGCGTGAATTCGAGACGGTACACCGCTTCGTCGATGTCGGTGACATCCTGCGCGCGCAGCGCAGCGACGAGCGGTCGGGCGGCTGCTTCCACGGCTTTCGTCGAGATACCTTCGATCAGGATCACGCAGGCAGGCACGAGCGTGGCGCTGGTGCGCGCCTTGCGCTCGGCGGTCTCGATGTTGCTCGCTGCCTCATCGGCAAACCCCGCGTGCACCCCGGCAACACCGACCCGCTGCACGAGCGGCGGCAGCACGCGCTCGCGCAGCGCTACGGCAAGCGCGTCGCGGTGTGCGGCATCGACGGCGACGCGCAGCGTCAGCATCACGCCGCCACTGCCTGTCCCCTGCGTGAAGGCGACGCGCAGGATCGACCGTGCGACGTTGCGAAACGACGGGACCACGCGCTGCGTCCACGGGGTGGGTGCGTTGAGCCGGGTGAGGTAGTCCTGGCCGGCGAGCACCTCGACGCTGTCGGCCTCGTAGACGTTGAAGTATTCGGGCGCGCCGCTCGTGGCGATGTAGCGGCGCCCGCGGCGGAAACCGGGAATGCCCACCCGCTCGGGCATGTGCTCGCGCGCGTGCCATTCGTAGAAATCGTCCTTCGCTTCCGGCAGCAAGTCATGCCAGATCGCGACGAGGCCCAACCCGGCGAGGCTCAACGCGCAGCCCTCCGGGTGCCTGCATCGCCTTGCCCACCGCGAAACCGTACGCGTGTCGCCGACATCGGGACCTACCCTTGCGTGAGTGAAACGGCGAGCGTGCCGAGGTCGCCGTAGGTGAAGCGCAGCGGGGTGTCGACGGGGACGTCGAGCATGCCGCAGTACGATCCCGTGGTGACGACGAGGCCCGCCTTCAGCGTCTCGCCGCGGCCGGCGAGATGGTTGGCGAGCCAGGTGAGCGCGCGCAGTGGGTGGCCGTCGGGGTGCGCGCCGTCGCGGGTGAGGAGGGTTGCCGCGCCGGCGTGCACGACGACAGGGAAGGCGCCGAGTTGCTTGGACCACGGATCGGGCAGCACCGAGCCGATGAACAGGCCCAGATTCGCGACGTGGTCGGCCAGGAGTTCGGGGAACGGCACCGACGTCGGGTCGGCGTAGCGCGAGCCGATGATCTCGAGCACGAAGCGCGCTTCCTTGACCGCCGCGCGGATCTCGGCCTCGCTGTAGGCGCTTGTCCGCGGCGGCAGGTCGTGTCCCATGACGAACGCGATCTCGGGCTCGATGCGCGCCTGCGCCTTGGCCCCCGGCACCGGATATGGCGAGGCATCGCGGATCGCCGCGGCGTAGATCGGCGCGTACGACACGGGTCGCGCAGCGGTCGGCGCCGAGCACTTGTAGCCCGCGATCGGTGTGCCCATGAGTTCGCCGACCCGCGCCTGGATGGCGAGCGCGTCGTCGAGGCCGCTTGGCCGCAATTCGAGCGGCAGGCGCGGGCCCGGCGTGCCGCTTTGCCGCGCCGCGAAGAGCAGGCGTGCGGCAGCATCGAGTTCGGTGCGGTTCATCGTGTGCAAGGACCCAGAGGAGAGCAGTGCATATTCTGGCATAGCCGCGCGTCGTGGCGCTCGGTTATCCTTCGGCTTCGTTCGTCTGACAATCGAGGTCGACGCCATGCAACTCACTGCCTCCGCGACGCTTCCCCGCGATCACGAGCGCGCCCTGCTCGTCGGCCGCGCGTGGGTGCCTGCCGTCGGCGGCGCCGTGCTCGTCGTGGTGCGCGGCGACGATCTCGTCGATGCCACGCGCGTGGCGCCGACGTCGGCCGCCCTCATGAACCTGCCCGACCCTGCGGCGGCGCTGCGCGCGGCGGCCGACCTGCCCACGGTGGCGAAACTCGCCGACGTGCTCGCCAACAGCGTGGAGGAGCGGCGCGCGGCGGCGACGCCGTGGCTCCTCGCCCCCAACGACCTGCAGGCGATCAAGGCCGCCGGCGTGACCTTCGTCGCCAGCATGCTGGAGCGCGTCATCGAGGAGCAGGCACGCGGCGACCCGGCGCGTGCCGAGAGCGTCCGGCAGGCGATCGTTGCCGTGATCGGCGACGATCTCGCAAACGTGCGGCCCGGCTCGCCCGAGGCGGCGCGGCTCAAGGAGGCCCTCATCGCGCAGAAGGCGTGGTCGCAGTACCTCGAGGTCGGCATCGGCCCCGATGCCGAGATCTTCACCAAGGCGCAGCCGATGTCGGCGGTCGGCACCGGCAGCGAGATCGGCATCCACCCGAAGTCCGAGTGGAACAATCCGGAGCCCGAGGTCGTCCTCGTCGTCGGCGCGCACGGCAAGACGGTCGGCGCGACGCTCGGCAACGACGTCAACCTGCGCGACTTCGAGGGCCGCAGCGCCTTGCTCCTCGGCAAGGCGAAGGACAACAACGCCTCGTGCGCGATCGGCCCCTTCATCCGCCTCTTCGATGCGCACTACACGATCGACGACGTGCGCCGCTGCGACCTCGACATGCGCGTCGCCGGGCCCGACGGCTTCATCCTCGACGGGTCGTCGGCCATCTCGCTCATCAGTCGCGACCCGCTCGACCTTGTCGGACAGGCGATCGGCCCCAATCACCAGTACCCGGACGGCTTCGTGCTGTTCCTGGGCACCATGTTCGCGCCGACGCAGGACCGGCACGGCCCGGGGCAGGGATTCACGCACGTCGTCGGCGATGTCGTCACCGTCTCCACGCCGAAGCTCGGCGCGCTCGTCAACCGCGTGAACACCTCGGATCGCATCGCGCCGTGGACCTACGGCAGCGTGGCACTCATGCAAAGCCTCGCTCGCCGCGGCGCGCTGTAGCGGCCGCGGCGACTGCCGCACGGGCGCTATTTCTTGCCCTTGTAGGCGACGACTTTCTGCTTTTGCACGCCCAGCCCCTCGATGCCGAGGGTCATGACGTCGCCGATCTGCAACCACTTCGGCGGCTTCATGCCGAGCCCGACGCCGGGCGGCGTGCCGGTGGTGATGACGTCTCCGGGGTAGAGCGTCATGTACTGCGAGACGTCGGCAACGACGTCGGCGACGCCGAAGATCATCGTCTTGGTGTTGCCCGTCTGCCGGCGCTCGCCGTTGACGTCGAGCCACATGGCGAGATTCTGCACGTTCTTGATCTCGTCCTTGGTGACCATCCACGGGCCGGTGGGGCCGAAGGTATCGCAGCCCTTGCCCTTGCTCCACTGCGACGCGCTCTTGGTGAGCTGGAAATCGCGCTCGGAGACGTCGTTGACGACGCAGTAGCCGGCGACGTATTTCATCGCGTCCTTCTTGGCGACGTAACTCGCCTTGCGGCCGATGACGATCCCGAGTTCGACCTCCCAGTCGAGCTGTGTCGAGTTCTTCGGTGCGATCACGTTGTCGTTGGGCCCGACGATGCAGCCCGGCGATTTGAAGAACACCACCGGGTGCTCGGGGATCGGCGAGCCCGTTTCCTCGGCGTGGTCGACGTAGTTGAGGCCGATCGCCACGAACTGCGACGGCTTCGCCACGCACGATCCCAGCCGCTGCTTGCCCTTGACGAGCGGCAACCGCTTCACGTCGAGCTTGGCGAGCATGGCGAGAACGGCAGGAGCGAGCGATTCGCCGTCGATGTCCTTCACCTTCTTCGACAGGTCGCGCAGCTTGCCGTCGGCGTCGATCAGGCCGGGCTTTTCCTTGCCAGCGGGTCCGTAGCGTACGAGCTTCAAAGACGTCTCCTTGTAGTGATCGAACAGCACAAAGGCCGGCGCGCGCCGCGCACCCGGCAGAACCTCAAATCGTCATGCCGCCATCGACGCTGAATACCTGGCCGGTGGCGAACGCCGATTCGTCGGAAGCGAGGTAGATCACCACCGGCGCGATCTCCTCGGCCTTGGCGATGCGCCCCATCGGCTGCCGGGCGACGAACATCTTGCGGGCCTCGGCGGGATCCGGGAAGGCCTCGATGCGCTCGGCGAGCGACGGCGTATCGACCGTTCCCGGCGCGATCGCATTGCAGCGCACACCCTTGTTCACGAAGTCGGCAGCGACCGCCTTGGTGAGCCCGATCACCGCCGCCTTGCTCGTTCCGTAGACGAAGCGGTTGGGCAGGCCGCGGATCGACCCCGCCACCGACGCCATGTTGACGATCGACGCCCAGGCGCCCGTCTTCTGGTGCCGGTCGAGCATCTTCGGCAGCGCCGCCTGGATCGTCACGTACATCGCGCGCACGTTGAGATCCATGCTGAACGACCAGTCGCGCGGCGTGCAGTCGAGGATCGACCCATGATGGACGTAGCCCGCGCAGTTGAAAAGGACGTCGAGCGCCGGCAGTTCGTCGATCGTGTGCTTCACGGCGGCGTCGTCCAGCACGTCGAGCTTGCGCGCAATGACGTTGGCTACGCCGGCGAGATCGGCGAGGAGTTCGGGCTTGACGTCGGTGGCGTATACCGTCGCCCCTTCGGCCGCCATCTGCAGCGCGCAGGCGCGCCCCATGCCTTGTCCGGCCGCGGTCACCAACGCCGTCTTGCCGGCGAGTCGTCCACCCATCCCATCCTCCCACGCGCAGCGTCGCGACGCGGCAGCGGCGGCATTGGCGGCCCGCCGCGCCCGTCGTCGCTATCTTAGCGCAGGTGCGAGCGACGCTCCGGGATCGGCCCAGCGATCGTTGGGAACGAGCGGGTACCAGCCGGGGCGGCCGGGATCGCGATCGTAGGCGTAACCGCCGAGTTCGCGGAAGAGTTCGTGGTAGCGCGCGAGCTTGCCGCGATCGAGCGCGACGCCGAGGCCGGGGGCGTCGGGGACGCGGATCGCGCCGCCCTCGTAGCGCAGCGGGCCGCCGACGATCACGTCGTCGACCAGGTGGTGGTAGTGGGCGTCGGCGGCGTAGCCGAGATTGGGCACCACGCTGCCCATGTGCAGCATCGTCGCGAGCTGGATGCCCAGTTCGCCGGAACTGTGCACGGCGACGCCCAAGCCCATCGTCTCGCATACGCCCGCGGCCTTGACGCACGGGCGGATGCCGCCCCAGAACGTGGTGTCGAGGAGGATGACGTCGACCGCGCCGTTGCGGACGTTCTCCGCGAGCTGCTCGAAATTGACGACGACGGTATTGGTGGCGATCGGCAGCGGCACGAAATCCTTCAACCGCTTGAGTTGGGACATGCCCCACACGGGATCCTCGAAGTAGTCGTTGCGGATGTCGAGGATCCCCTGACCGAAGGCGATCGCATCGGCGAGGGAGAGCGCCGAATTGGGGTCGTAACGGAAGCGCTCGCCGGGCAGCGACTGCGCGAGCGCACGGTAACAGGCGAGCTCGTGCTGCGGCGGGTACACGCCGCCTTTCAGCTTGTGCGCCGTGAAGCCGTGTCTGGCCTTGAGCGCCGCCGCGTGCGCCACGAGTTGCTCGGCCGTGCGCACTTCGCCGTGGCCGGTCGCCGGATCGGCATAGCGGAAGAAGAGGTAGCTCGCGAACTCGACGGTGTCGCGCACCTTGCCACCCAGGAGCGCATGCACCGGGACGCCGAGCTTCTGCCCGATGATGTCGAGGCAGGCGAACTCGAGCGCGGCGTGGAGCTGCGTGCGATTGTTGTACAGGCTCGCGGTCGGGTTGCAGATCGCGAAGCGCATCTTCTCCAGTGCGAAGACGTCGTGGCCGCGCAGGTACGCGAGGAGGCTTTCGAAGGCGCGGGTCGCGTCTTCGCCGCCGCCTCCCATCTCGCCCAGCCCGACGTAGCCGTCGGCGGTCTCGACTTCGACGACGGTGCGTACGAAGCGACCCCAGTGCGCGCCGTTGCTGTGCAGCAGCGGCGCCTCGAGCGGCACGGTGACCGGGGTGGCGCGGATGGCGGCGATCGTGGTGGCAGGCACGGCAAGACCCCTATGGCGATTGGCGAGCGCTGGGACGCCGAGGATGCGGCGTTCGCGGCGAAGTTGCAGTACGCTATCATCGCACCGGCGCCCGGCCCCGCCGCAGTTCGCGGCCGCGCAGGGTCATCGCCAACCAGAGGAGAACGCCATGCTGGCCTGTCGCATTCACGCCAAGGAAGACCTGCGCATCGAGCCCGTCCCGGCACCGGAAGCAGGGCCTGGCGAAGTGCTGCTGCGCCTGGGGGCCGCCGGCATCTGCGGGTCCGACCTGCACTACTACTTCGAGGGCCGCAACGGCAACTTCGTCGTGCGCGAACCGCTCATTCCGGGGCACGAAGCCTCTGCCGTGGTAGCGGCGATCGGCGCGGGGGTCACCCGCGTGAAGGTGGGCGACAAGGTCGCGGTGTCGCCGTCGCACGCCTGCGGCCATTGCGAATACTGTCGCGAGGGGCGCGAGCACCTGTGCTCGCAGATGCGCTTCCTGGGCAGTGCGTCGCGCTTCCCGCACGTGCAGGGGATGTTCCAGGAATACTTCGTGATGGGCGAGCGGCAGTGCTACCCCGTCCACGGCGACATCTCGCTGGGTGAACTCGCCTTCGCCGAACCGCTCGCGGTCGGCCTGCACGGGGTCAACCGCGGCGGTGGTCTCCTCGGCAAATCCGTGCTCATCACCGGCGCCGGCACCATCGGCTGCGTGACGGTGCTGGCGGCGCGTCTGGCCGGCGCCCGCAAGATCACCGTCACCGACGTGCTCGACCGGCCGCTCGCGCAGGCGAAGCAGGTCGGCGCCGACGCGACGATCCGCGCTGACCGTGATGCGCAGGCGCTCGCCGAGCCGCAGTTCGACGTCGCCTACGAGGTCTCGGGCAATTTCAATGCGCTCAAGAGCTGCGTGGCTGCGACCCGGCGCGGCGGTATCGTCGTGCAGGTAGGCACGCTGCCGCACGAGCCGCTGCCGTTCGTGGTGAACGAGATCATGGCCAAGGAACTCGACCTGCGCGGCGCCTTCCGCTGGGGAATCGAGTTCGACTGGGCGGTCGACTACCTCGCCTCGCGGCGGGTCGACGTGCGTCCGCTCCTCTCCGGCCAGTACCCCTTGCAGGACGCCGTGGCGGCCTTTGCCGCGGCGGCCGACAAGAACAAGAGCACCAAGGTGCAGGTGATCGCACCGGAAGCTGGCGGCACGCGCCACTGACGCGCGCCAACTGCAGCATCGACCGCGCGGCCGGCGTGCGGTCGACCACGTCAACGAACGCGCATAGACGCGCACGAACAGGGAGGAAGCATCATGCATTGCATATCCAAGACGGCCCTCGCGGCGCTCGCCGTCATGATCGTGGGCGTCGGCCCGGCGCTCGCGCAGCAGAAGCTGAAGTGGGCGCACGTCTACGAGACGAGCGAGCCGTATCACACCGAATCGGTGTGGGCGGCGCAGGAGATCAAGAAGCGCACCAACGGCAAGTTCGACATCGAGGTGTTTCCGGCGTCGACGCTGGGCAAGGAGACCGACATCAACCAGGGTCTCACGCTCGGCACCGTCGACATGATCATCAGCGGGCCGTCGTTTGCCGCGCGCACCTATCCGCGCATCGGCATCGCCTATTACCCGTTCATCTTCCGCGACGCCGACCACCTCATCGCCTACTCGAAGAGTCCGATCTTCGCCGAGATGGTCGAGGAATTCCGCAAGAAGACCGGCATCCAGATCACGGCGTACACCTACTACGGCGCGCGGCACACCACCGCGCAGAAGCCGTTCAAGGACTGCGCCGGAATGAAGGGCCTCAAGATCCGCGTGCCCGACGTGCCGGCGTACCTCGCGATGCCGAAGGCCTGCGGCGCCAACCCCACGCCGATCGCCTTTGCCGAGGTCTACCTCGCGCTGCAGAACGGGACGGTGGATGCGCAGGAGAACCCGCTCACCACGATCGAGGCGAAGAAGTTCTACGAGGTGCAGAAGGCGATCATGCTGACCGGGCACATCGTCGACGGCCTCACCACGCAGATCGCCCCGCACGTGTGGAACAAGCTCACGCCTGACGAGAAGAAGATCTTCACCGAGGTGACGCGCGAGGCGGCGGCACGTGCCACCGACAAGATCAAGAAGCGCGAGGCGGAGCTTCTCGAGGAGTTCAAGAAGAAGGGTCTCGAGATCGTGGTCGTCGACAAGAAGAGCTTCTCCGACGCCGTGCTGAAGAACACGACGCTCGAGTCGCTGGGCTTCACGCGCGCGGACTACGACAAGATCCAGGCCGCCAAGTAGGCGCTGCCGCGGCGGGGGCGTGACGCCCCCGCCCACCGACAATCATGTCGCACATCGAAGGTCAGAACGAAGTCCCGCCGGCCACCGGCCCGGTGCTCGACGACGAAGGGCATTTCCACGCCACCGACGCTCCGATCGACCTCTCCGAGTACGTATTCGAGGACTGGCTCTCGTTCGCGTTCTTCTGGCTCCTCGGCGCCTGCGTCTTCTACCAGTTCTTCACCCGCTATGCGCTGAACGACTCGGCGGCGTGGACCGAGGAGATCGCCCGCTATCTCCTCATCGCGACGACGTTCGTGGCGATCGCCGCCTCGGTGCGGCGCACGCGGCACATCCACGTCGATTTCCTGTACCGCCTGGTGCCAGCGAAGGTCGGCCGGACGCTATCGACGCTGGTCGATCTCGTGCGCATCGGTTTCTTTGCCGTCGCGGTGGTCCTGACCGTGCAGATGATGCAGCGCATGGAGAACCTGCAGATGACGATCGTCGACCTGCCGATGAACATCATCTACGGGATCTGCGCCTTCGGCTTCCTGTGCGCGACGGTGCGCTCGGTGCAGGTGACCGTCGAGAACTGGAAGCGCGGCTTCTCCGTGCTCGAACGTCCGGATCACGAAATCGAGGAGACGATCGATTGAGGCCGACCATCAGCAAGCCAGCCATCGCGTGCGGCGCGGCGCGCGGGCGGAGTCGTTGACATGACCGGAGCGCTCCTCACTTCTTTCCTCGCATTCATGGTCACCGGCATCCCGGTGGCGATCGCCATGGCGGGCTCGGCGCTGGTGTACATCTGGCTCACCGGCAATACGCCCGGTCTCGTCGTCGTGCACCGGATGATCAGCGGCATCGACAGCTTTCCGCTGCTCGCGGTGCCTTTCTTCATCCTCGCCGGCAACCTCATGAACAACGCCGGCATCACCAATCGCATCTACAACTTCGCCCTCGCCCTGGTTGGCTGGATGAAGGGCGGGCTCGGCCACGTGAACATCGTGGGCTCGGTGATCTTCGCCGGCATGTCGGGCACCGCGATCGCCGACGCGGCGGGTCTCGGCACGATCGAGATCAAGGCGATGCGCGACCACGGCTACAGCAAGGAATTCTCGGTGGGCGTCACCGCGGCGTCGGCGACGCTGGGTCCGATCATTCCGCCTTCGCTGCCGTTCGTGATCTACGGCATGGTCGCCAACGTGTCGATCGGCCAACTCTTCGTCGCCGGGATCGTGCCGGGGCTGGTGCTGACCGTGCTCATGATGCTCACCGTGGCGTATTTCGCGCACAAGAACAACTGGGGCGCCGATGTCAAATTCGTCTGGCCGCGGGTGTCGAAGGCGCTCGTCGAGCTCGGCATCGTTATCGCGTTTCCGCTGGTCATCTGGGCGGGGATCGCAGCGGGCGGAGTGCCAGTGGCCGTGGTCATCGTCGGCCTGGTCGCACTCTTTCTCGCGGACTGGAAGTGGAAGTTCGAGGCGGTGCTGCCGATCATGACGCCGATCCTGCTCATCGGCGGCATGAGCACCGGCGTCTTCACGCCGACCGAAGGCGCGGTCGCGGCGTCGATCTGGGCGCTGGTGCTGGGGCTCGTGTGGTATCGCACGCTGTCGTGGCGGATGCTCGTCAAGGTCTCGATGGAGACGATCGAGACGACCGCTACCGTTCTGTTCATCGTTGCCGCGGCGTCGATCTTCGGCTGGCTGCTGACCGCCACGCGGGTGACCGACATGGTGACCGCGTGGGTGCTGGGCTTCACGAATTCGCCGTGGGTCTTCCTCCTGCTCGTCAACCTGCTCCTGCTCTTCGTCG
>JBDHRR010000044.1:0-25752 GCA_039807685.1 Burkholderiales bacterium | reverse complement strand
CGTCACCCCAGACGGGCAGCCTTCCGACCACCATTTCGTACAGCGTGACCGCCAGCGCGAAGCGCTCGGCGTACAAGTCCCAGCGCGGCGGGCGGCGCAGCGAGAGGAACGGATCGAGGTACGGGTGCGTGCCGGCGGTGATGTTGTCGGGCGACGTGCGGGTGAGCGAGAAATCGAAGAGCACGAGCTGCAGCTTGCCGTTGCGACCCTCGGCGATGCCGATGTTCTCGGGCTTGATATCGCGGTGGGCAACGCCCTCGGCTTCGAGGTGATTCACCGCGTCGATGAGCTCTTCGCCGAAACGCTGCAGCATGTCGAGCGACAGGCGGCCGTCCTCCCTCAGCTTTTCGGCGAGCGTGCGAGCCCCGGCGCTCTTGAGCAGGAGCGCGGTACGGCCCGCGACCGTGAGCGTCTTGTAGCAGGCGACGATGTTCGGATGGCGCAACCGCACGAGCGCCTCACCCTCGGCCGCCAGTCGATCGTTGTGCGCGACGTCGCTCGCGACCTTGAGGACGAACGCGTCGTCGCTGCCATCCTCGTGCACGAGCAGTGCATCGCTCGACGAGCCGCGACCCAGGCGCTTGATGACCGTGAAGCCGCCGTCCAGACGATCGTCCTTGCCGGCGACGCCGGGGTCGACCGTGGCCTCCGGGTCGGGTGTGGTGAGTTCGTCTTCGACGCAATCCAGGTCGTCGAGAAACTGTTGGATCGTTTCATAGCGTGTGAAGACGTCGGGATAGGTCGCGAACTGGATAAGCTCCTGCTGGTGCACGCCGCAGCCGTCCATCACGTTGGACAGGCGCAACCCCTGACCGGCCCGGAGCTTCGCGGCGAGATCCAGCGCCGACTCGGCCGGTGGCTGCCCGCTGAAGACGTGATAGGCGATGCAGCCGAGCGAGAACACGTCCAGACTCGGCCCCTGCGCGGGATCGGCGCCCGTCGTCTCGGGTGCGAGGTACACCATCCCCGGGTCTTCGACGTAGTCCTCGACGTGCCGGGTGCCCGTGGTGCGATGCACCGTGTAGGACGATGCGGGCTCCCCGACGTTGCCCGGGTTGCGTGAGGCCGTCTGCCAATTCATGAGGCGCAGGTGCAGCGCGCCGCCGCCAACGTCCTGCACGAGGATGCTCTGCGGTCCCAGTGCGCGGTGATACAGGCGCTTCGAGTGCGCGTATTTCAGCGTCTCGGCGATGTCGCGAATGACCTGCAGGCGCTGCGTGATCGAGAGCACGTTGCCGCTGTCGCGCAGCAGGTGATCCAGGCGCACGGCGGTGGGGTCGTGATCGAAGATCAGGGCCGGGCCGAGTTCGGTCTCCTTGTAGTCCTTGACCTTGAGGATGCCCGAATGGTCGATGCCTTCCAGGATCTCGAATTCCCGGCGCGCCTGGCGAACGCGCGCCGCGCGAATCTCCGGGCTCGACGCGGTGGCCACCGTGTAGATGCGCACCCGGCGGTGCACCGACTCGATGCTGACGTGCTGCGCGTCCCAGTCCTGGAATCCTTCGCCTTCGGACAGCAGCCTGTCGAGGCGATAGTCGCCGACCTGGCGATGCTTGTTCGAGGGGCGGATGCCGGCTTCGGTGAGCCCGCGCGCGATGGCGCGAGCCTGCTGCGAGTCGACGGTGGTCCACGCACGGTGGGTGATGCCGTTGGCCAGCGCGCCCACGATGCCCGGATCGTCCTGCGCGCCCGGACGGCCGCGCTCGAAGGTGGCCGACTTCGCGCGTCCCTCGAGCCTGCAGGAGAGCGTGGTCGACGACACGAAGATCGCCGGCTCGACGAAGGGCAGGCGCATCTTGGCCTTGGCGATCGCCGGCTGACGCTTCAGCAGACTCGCCAGGCGCTTCGCCTTGCGGTTCGCGAGGATCAGCGGGTTGTCGACCGTGCTCGACCGGCCATCGGTCGTCCAGGTCCAGCTGTGCGCGTCACCCGTCAGCACCCCGGGGCGGCTCTTGATCTCGACGAGAAAGAGACCCGCGGGCGACAGCACCAGTGCGTCCACCTCGCTGACCTTGCCCTCGTCGTCGATGAATTCGAAGTTCGTCCAGACGTGCCACGGATCGCGGTCGGGCAACTGGCCGCGAAGCCACTCCAACGCCTCCCGCTCCCAGGCGAAATTGGATTCGGCAATGACGTGCCAGCGGCCGGCGCCGAGCGTCACCGCTGCACCCCGCCCCGGTCGTCGACGAGTTCGAAAAGGTCACCCACTTCGCAGCGGAAAAGTCGGCAGAGCGCTTCGATCGCCGGCAGCTCGACCCGCGTCGCCGTCTCGTTGTAGAGCGCCGTGACCGTGCTGCGATTGAGCCCCGTGCGCCTGGCCACCTCCGCGACACGAAGCTTGTCGCGACCCATGAGGGTGGAGAGGTGGCAGCGGATCATGGCTATGTGCGGGGAGGGTGATGCGCAAGATAGCAAATATTGGTCGAGCGCATAACCCCGAGTGATTTGCCAGCCTAGCCTGGCCGACGGGCGGCGGGTCGCCGATCGCGTTTCCGTCGTGGCGCCAAGGGGACGCGGCGTACTGCCCGCGTCGGTGGCGAGGCGTGAGTGCATCTTTTCATCACGCGTCGGCGTCGCTGCAAACCGCGCAATCGTCACGCCTTGTTCCATGCTGTCATATGAGAGATAATGACTGCGTTGACAGCAATGAATTACCATTGACGACATGGCCACCTTGACGATTCGAAACCTGCCCGAGGAGGTCCATCGCGCGTTGCGCGTACGGGCCGCGATGCACGGTCGCAGCACCGAAGCCGAGATCCGCGACATTCTCGAAACGACGGTTCACCCGCCTGGGCGTCTTCGCTTGGGGACGGCCCTGGCCGCGCTGGGCCGGCAGATCGGCCTGACCGATGAGGATTTCGCCGTCTTCGAGCGGGTGCGTGACAGGACGCCGGCCGAGCCCGCGAGGTTCGAGTGATCCTGCTCGACACCAACGTCATCTCCGAGGCGATGCGGCCGCGGCCGCACGCGGCGGTGCAGGCGTGGCTCGACGAGCAGGCGGCCGAAACCCTCTACCTCTCCAGTGTCACGCTGGCGGAACTGCTGTTCGGCATCGGCGCCTTGCCCGCCGGCCGGCGCAAAGATGCCCTGGGGCAGATGCTCGATGGCCTGCTCGCGCTGTTCGGGAATCGCGTGCTCGCATTCGACGCCGACGCCGCCCGGCACTACGCCGGGCTGGCCGTGGCTGCCCGTGCGGCCGGCAAGGGCTTCTCGACGCCCGACGGCTATATCGCGGCCATTGCCACCGCGCGCGGTTTCGTGGTCGCCACGCGCGACGTCGGCCCGTTCCAGGCGGCGGGTGTCAAGATCATCAATCCCTGGCAGACGTAGCCGCCGGAGCGGAGCGTGGCGATCGACCATGGATCACCCCTCCCGCGCTGCAGTTGATTGTCGACGCCCGCGCCGACGCTGCCGCAGGCTTCCACGCACGCAGATCGTCCAGCGTAAAGCCGAGCGCCCGCGCTTCCTCGTCGACGAATCCGCCGTAGTACATGCCCATGCGCTCGCCGTAGGCCGGGTCGATCTCGTTGTGCCACTGCATGAGGCAGGGCACCAGTTCCAGCAGGCCGGGGAGCAGTGGTTGCAGCCGCGCGGGCTCCCAGCCCGCCATTGCCGGCGCTGTAGTCCACGCAGGCAACGTGCGGTGCCAGCGGGCCTGGCATTCCTTGACCGCACCCTTCGAAGCTTCGGTGGGTGTGGATTGTGATCGAAAACTGTCTATCTGAACACAGCGACTCTTCTTACTGTGTCAATAGTCGTTCACGACTTCTGCCGCAACACGGACAGCGATCGAGGGCTGCGACCAAGGTGGCGGCGAGTTCGAGGCGTAGTGTCGTGATCGAGCCTGGAACGTGGCGCTGCCGGCGCTGGGGAGTCGCGGGGTCGGAAGCCTGCGGGTAGGGCGGCGATTTCGCCCGGAATGGGATGCGACAGAGATTGTTTGATCCCCGAGCGCATCGCGACTACGAAGTATCGGCCGAGGTGAGAGGCAAGTCCTGGTGCAACGTCACGGCGAGCAGGCGTGGCGGACCATGATCGAGCGACAGCGGGCGAGTGATGCGCTGCGCGCGCTGCCGCTCGGCTTCGTCGAAATCGATCCAGGCAAGAGACGACACGGACTCGGGTCGCCTCGCTCTCGACCTTTGCGACCATTCGGAACGTGCCTGATTTTCGGTCAGCGCCTAGGCAGATGGCGGGCGACAAAACTCGCGTTCACCTTTGGACGCCCCGGTCGCGAAGGCCGGCGATTTCTTAGACAACCCCAGCGAATCTTAGACACCGGGGTGATCGACCCTTCGTAACTCATTGATTATGGTCGGGGCGAGAAGATTCGAACTTCCGACCCCCTGCACCCCATGCAGGTGCGCTACCAGGCTGCGCTACGCCCCGACCGAGCCGCGAATTATACCTGCTGGACGCGTGGCGTCACTCGAGCAGTTGCCGGATGGCGATGAGTTCCTGCCGGATCTGCTCCGGATCGAAGCTCGACGCGGGCGTCATGGCGACAACCGTGGTCGTGCTGGATGTTGCCCGCGCGGCCGCCCGTGGCTCGGCGGCCTCGCTATCGAGCCGGTGGCGTGCACCGTTGATGGTGAATCCCTGCTCGTAGAGCAGATCGCGGATGCGCCGGATGAGCAGCACCTCGTGGTGCTGGTAGTAGCGGCGATTGCCGCGGCGCTTGACCGGCTTCAGCTGCGCGAATTCCTGCTCCCAGTAACGCAGCACGTGCGGCTTGACCGCACACAGTTCGCTCACCTCGCCAATCGTGAAGTAGCGCTTGGCGGGGATCGGCGGCAGTTCGGCTCTAGCGCGATTCGGGTCTGGCATGGTTCGCGGCTTCGACCATGGCCTTCAGCTTCTGGCTCGCGTGGAAGGTGACGACGCGGCGGGCGGTGATCGGGATCTCCTCGCCGGTCTTCGGATTGCGACCGGGCCGCTGCGGCTTCTCACGGAGCTGGAAATTGCCGAACCCCGAAAGCTTGACCGGCTCCCCCGCCTCGAGGGCGATCCGCACTTCCTCGAAGAAGCGCTCGACCATGTCCTTGGCCTCGCGCTTGTTGAGCCCCAGGCGCTCGAACAGCAGGTCGGCGAGTTCGGCTTTGGTGAGGGTCATGTCGTTCTCGTCGGGACGTCGCGTTACTTCCCACCCGCTTCGGCGTCGGGTGGCCACCACTTCCGGGACCGGGCACGCGGTGCGCACGGTGTCAGCCGCGCAACGTTGCGCCAAACTTTTCGCCGGCCACCGCGACCAATCGGGCTTCGGTGGCATCGATGTCGGCGTCGGTCAAAGTGCGGGAAGTATCCTGCATAAGCACCAGAATCGCAAGGCTTTTTCGGCCATCAGGCAGGCCGCGGCCCCGGTACAGGTCGAACAGCGAGATGGCGCGCACATGGTCCGGCGCGGCGTCTCGTAGGGCAGTTAGCAACGCCTGTGCCGGTAGCGCATCGTCGACCACGAGCGCCAGGTCGCGCCGCACGACGGGGGTGCGGGCGATCGCGCGACCCACCGGGACGCGGGTGCCGGTCAATGCATCGAGCGCAAGCTCGAATACCACCGGCGCCTGCGGCAGTTCGAAATGACGCACGAGACGCGGGTGCAGTTCGCCCAGCCAGCCGGCCGGTGCGCCGTCGATCATCAGGGTCGCCGCGCGACCCGGGTGCAGCGCTGGGTGCGCCACGCGTTCGCTATCGAGGACAGCCGGGGCGACGAGTGCTTCCAGATCGCCCTTGACGTCGAAAAAATCGACCGCGCGGCCCGGTTCGCCCCACTGCTCGGGTGCGGCCCGGCCGTAGGCGAGGCCGCCCAGCCTCAACGGCTGGGCAAACGCCGCTCCCTCCCGGCGGAAGATGCGACCGAGCTCGAAGATTCGCGCCCGCGGCACCTGTCGCTTGACGTTGGTGCCAAGCGTCTCGATGAGACCGGGCAGCAGCGAGGTGCGCAGCACGTCGAGGTGCGCGGCGATCGGATTGAGGACCGCCACGGGCGCCGTCGCGGCGTCCGGCGCGGTGTCCGCACCCGCCAACGCTGCTTCGACCGCCGACGAGACGAAGCTGAAGGTGACGACCTCCTGCCAGCCAAGATCGGCCAGCGCCCGCTTCACCGCGCGTCGCGGACGCGTGGCCTCGGGGTCGGGCAGCATGTGCGCGGCGTGTGGCCGTGGCGCGGCGGGGATCGCATGGTAGCCGTGGATGCGCGCGATCTCCTCGATGACGTCTTCCTCGATGGCGAGATCGAAGCGGCGCGAGGGCGGGTTCACGACGAAGTCGTCGCCGTCGCGAACGAAGGGCAGGGCGAGTCGCGTCAGGACCGTAGCGATGGTCGACGATGCGATCGCGACGCCGAGGATGCGTTCGACGCGCGACGGTCGCACCCGTATCGGTTCGCGCCGCGGCAGCGCGCTCGCGGCGACGGCGTCGGTGAGCGGGCCGGCGCGACCGCCGCAGATCTCGATGATGAGCTGCGTGGCACGCTCGACCGCACGCGCGCAGCCTTCGAAGTCCACACCCCGCTCGAAGCGGTAGCCGGCGTCGCTCGTGAATCCGAGTCGGCGCATCCGGCCCTGGACGACGACCGGTGTCCAGAACGCACCTTCGAGGTAGACGCGCGTCGTGTCGTCGGCAATGCCGGAGTGCTCGCCCCCCATGATGCCGGCGAGCCCGAGGGGTTTCTTCTGGTCGCAAACGAGCAGGAGATCCGGGGCGAGGTCGAGCACCTGTCCGTTGAGCAGCGTGAGCTGCTCGCCGTCGCGGGCGAAGCGAACCACGATGCCGCCGTCGAGGAGGCGATCGTCGTACGCGTGCAGCGGTTGCCCCAGCTCCAGCATCACGTAGTTGGTGACGTCGACGACCGCCGCGATCGAGCGGATTCCGGAGCGCGCGAGCCGGCGCACCATCCACTCCGGCGTCGGTGCGGTCGGATCGATCCCGTCGATGAGGCGTCCCACGAAACGCGGACAGCCGTCGGGCGCCTCGACGTGCACCGGACGCGCGCCGTCGAAGGTCACCGGCGTCGGCGCTATCACGGGCAGCGCGAGCGGCGCGCCGGTGATCGCCGCCACCTCCTGCGCAAGTCCGGCAATGGACAGGCAGTCCGCGCGATTGGGGGTGATCTTGAGGGTCACCAGCGTATCGTCGAGCGCGAGCGCCGCGCGCAGCGGCGTGCCGGGCGCATGCGTCCCGGCGAGCACCAGCAAGCCGCTCGCATCGTCGTCGATGCCCAATTCCTTGGCCGAGCAGAGCATTCCGCGCGACTCGACGCCGCGCACCGTGGCGCGCCGGATGGTGACGCCGCCGGGCAGCGTAGCACCCTCCAGGGCACAGGGTACGGTGAGCCCCGCTGCGGCATTCGGCGCGCCGCAGACGATGGCAAGTGGTGTTGGCGTCCCGACGTCGACGGTGCACAGGCGCAAGCGATCGGCGTTCGGATGCGCCGCGACGGCGGTGATCCGGCCGACCACGACGTCGGTGAAGGCGGGGGCGGCGGGCTCGGCGGTCTCGACCTCGAGGCCCGCCATCGTGAGGCTTTCGCCCAAGGCGTCGCTCGTCAGCGGCGGATCGCACATCGTGCGCAACCATTGCTCGGAGAATTTCATGGCGTGCTCGGGCCCGCGGCGGCGGGCATCACTGGAATTGGGCGAGGAAGCGCAGGTCGTTCTCGTAGAACACGCGCAGGTCGTCGATCCCGTAGCGGAGCATCGCGATGCGATCGAGCCCCATGCCGAAGGCGAACCCCTGATATTCCTGCGGATCGATGTTCACCGCGCGCAGCACGTTGGGGTGGACCTGCCCTGAGCCCATGATCTCCAGCCAGCGGCCGTCGGCAAAAGCCATGTCGATCTCCGCGGACGGCTCGGTGAACGGGAAGAACGATGGCCGGAACCGGACCTGCAAATCATCGCGCTCGAAAAAGCGGCGCAGGAATTCGGTGATCACGAACTTGAGATCGGCGAACGTGACGTCGCGGTCGATCCACAGGCCCTCGACCTGGTGGAACATCGGCGAGTGCGTGGCGTCGCTGTCGACGCGGTAGACCCGGCCGGGTGCGATGATCTTGATCGGCGGCGCATGCGTTTCCATGTAGCGCACCTGGATCGGTGACGTATGGGTGCGCAGGACCATCGCATTCTCGACGTAGAACGTATCCTGCATCGAGCGGGCAGGGTGGTTCTCCGGCGTATTGAGCGCGGTGAAATTGTGGAAGTCGTCCTCGATCTCGGGACCGTCGGCGACCGCAAAGCCCAGCGAATGGAAGAGCGCCTCGATGCGCTCCTGCACCCGCGTCAACGGATGCAGCGATCCCGCGCCGCGCGTGCGCCCCGGCAGCGAGACGTCGAGGGCGTCGGCGGCGAGTTGCGCTTCGAGCCGGCTCGTCGCGAGCGCATCGCGGCGCGCATCGAGCGCCGCTTCCAGCGCGCGCTTGGCCTCGTTGATCGCGGCACCGGCCGTGGGGCGCTCGGTGGCCGGGAGCTTGCCCAGGCCCTTCAGCAGTTCGGTGAGCGCACCGGCCTTGCCGAGGTAGCGCGCCTTGGCGTTCTCGAGTGCCGCGGCATCGTGGCACGAGTCGAAGTCGCTGCGTGCCGTTGCGACGAGGGTGCTGAGGTCGTTCATGAGAAGCCCTCACAAGGAGGCGCGGAGACGGCGAGAATTGCTGGGAGGTTTTCCTCTGCGCCTCGGCGTCTCTTGGTGAGTCGGTGTGCGTCGCCGAAGGTCGCAAAAAAGGGAGGCGGGGCACGCCTCCCTTTCGTGTGCGCTTGCGATCAGGCCAGGGAGGCTTTGGCCTGCTCCGCGATCCGGCCAAACGCCGCCTTGTCGTGCACGGCGAGATCGGCCAGCACCTTGCGGTCGATGTCGATCGACGCCTTGTTCAAGCCGGCGATGAACGTGCTGTACGTCATTCCGAGCTCGCGTACCGCGGCGTTGATGCGGGCAATCCACAGCGCGCGAAACTCGCGCTTCTTCTGGCGGCGATCGCGGTACTGGTACTGGCCCGCCTTCATCACCGCTTCCTTGGCAATGCGGAACACATTGCCGCGGCGGCCGCGATAACCCTTGGCCTGTTCGAGAACCTTCTTGTGCCGCGCGCGCGCGGTCACACCACGTTTGACTCTGGGCATGTCGTGCTCCTCGCGTCAGGCGTACGGCAGCATGGCGTGGACCGAATCCAGGTTGGTGCTGTGGATCTCGGCGGAGCCGCGGCGTTGACGCTTGGACTTGGTCGACTTCTTGGTGAGGATGTGGCGATTGAACGCCTGCGAGCGCTTGATCGAACCGCTCCCGCGTACGCGGAAGCGCTTCTTCGCGCCGGATTTCGTCTTCATCTTCGGCATGATGGCCGTCCTACCCTTCTAGTTTGCTGCCTTCCACGGTGCTCTCTGCCGTCTTGGCAGGAGAGGCTTTCGCGGGGTGGCCCGCACCGGCTTCCGGCTTGGTTTCGGGATGCTTGGTTGTGACAGGCTTCGTCACCACCACTTTCTTCGGGGCCAGCAGCATCACCATTTGCCGGCCCTCGAGTCTTGGAAACGATTCGACGACCGCATGCGGCTCGAGATCGCCCCGGATCCGTTCGAGAAGCCGCACACCGAACTCCTGGTGTGCCATCTCCCGCCCGCGGAAGCGCATCGTGATCTTCGCCTTGTCGCCTTCCCCGAGGAAGCGGACGAGATTACGCAGCTTGATCTGGTAGTCGCCTTCGTCAGTACCGGGCCGGAATTTGACTTCCTTGACCTGGATCTGCTTCAGCTTGAGCTTGGCCTCGTGTTGCTTCTTGGCTTCGCGGTATTTGAATTTGCCGAAATCCATGATCCGGCAAACCGGCGGCTTCGCCATCGGCGCGATCTCGACCAGGTCGAGCTCCGCCGCTTCGGCGCGAGACCGCGCATCCGCGATGGAAACAATTCCGAGTTGCTCACCGTCTTCACCAACCAAGCGGATTTCGGGGGCGGTGATTTCCGCGTTGATCCGCTGATGCTTATCGAGGGCTATTGTCCATTCTCCATCAGTGACGAAAAAAGCGGCCGGCTACCCGAAGCGCGTGCTGAGGTCGATTATTAAATGAAATCAACGCTCTAGCGACGCGCCGCCGCCTCCATGCGGAGACGTTCCAGCAAGGCATCCAGAGACATCGCTCCCAGATCCTCGCCACCGCGGGTACGCACGGCCACCGTCTCGGCTTGCTGCTCCTTGTCACCCACGACGAGCTGGTAAGGGAGCTTTTGCAAGCTATGTTCGCGAATTTTATAGTTAATTTTCTCGTTGCGCAAATCGGCCGAAACGCGGAATCCGGCCGCCCGGAGGGCGCCGACGATCTTCTGGGCGTACGCCGCCTGCCGATCGGTGATGGGCAGCACGACCGCCTGCTGCGGCGCGAGCCAGAGCGGCAGCGCGCCGGCGTAGTGCTCGATCAGCATGCCGATGAAGCGCTCCAGCGAGCCGACGATCGCCCGGTGCAGCATCACCGGCACCCGGCGCGTGTCGTCGGCCGCGACGTATTCGGCGCCCAGCCGCCCCGGCATCTGGAAATCGACCTGCATGGTGCCGCACTGCCACGAGCGTCCGATCGAATCCTTGAGGTGGTATTCGATCTTCGGGCCGTAGAAGGCGCCCTCGCCCGGGAGTTCCTGCCAGGCGACGCCGCACTCGCGCAGCGCATTGCGCAGCGCATCCTCGGCGCGGTCCCAGGTGGCGTCGTCACCCAGCCGCTGCTCGGGACGCAGCGCGATCTTGATCGCGACGTCGGCGAAGCCGAAGTCGCGGTAGACGGCAAGCGCCACCCGGTTGAAGGCGACGCACTCGGACTGGATCTGCTCTTCGGTGCAGAAGATGTGGCCGTCGTCCTGGGTGAAGGCCCGCACGCGCATGATGCCGTGGAGGGCGCCCGAGGGCTCGTTGCGGTGGCAGGCGCCGAATTCGCCGTAGCGCAGCGGCAGGTCGCGGTAGCTGCGCAGCCCCGAATTGAAGATGAGGATGTGACCGGGGCAGTTCATGGGCTTCACGGCAAAGTCGCGCTTCTCCGACTCGGTCGTGAACATGTTGTCCTTGAAGTTCTGCCAGTGGCCCGAGCGCTCCCACAGCGTGCGGTCGAGGATCTGCGGTGCCTTCACTTCCTGGTAGCCGTGGTCCTGGTAGATGCGGCGCATGTACTGCTCGACCTGCTGCCAGATCGACCAGCCCTTGGGGTGCCAGAAGACCATGCCCGGCGCCTCGTCCTGCGTGTGGAAGAGGTCGAGTTGCCGACCGAGCTTCCGGTGGTCGCGTTTCTCGGCCTCCTCGATGCGATGCAGGTAGGCATCGAGTTCGTCCTTCTTCGCCCACGCGGTCCCGTAGATGCGCTGGAGCATCTCGTTGCGTGAATCGCCGCGCCAGTAGGCGCCCGCGACCTTCATCAGCTTGAAGACCTTGAGCTTGCCCGTCGACGGCACGTGCGGGCCGCGGCACAAGTCGATGAAGCCGCCTTCGCGATAGAGCGAGATCGGCTCGTTGGTCGGGATCGACGCGATGATCTCGGCCTTGTAGTGCTCGCCCATGCCCTCGAAGAACTTCACGGCGTCGTCGCGCGGCATCTCGGAGCGCACGACCGGCTCGTCCTTCCTGGCGAGTTCGGCCATCCGCGCCTCGATTGCCGCGAGATCGTCGAGCGTGAAGGGGCGCTTGTAGCTGAAGTCGTAGTAGAAGCCGTCCTCGATCACCGGGCCGATCGTCACCTGTGCGTCGGGAAAGAGCTCCTTCACCGCGTAGGCGAGGAGGTGCGCCGTCGAATGCCGGATGACCTCGAGGCCCTCCGCATCCTTGTCGGTGACGATGGCGAGCGCAGCGTCGCGATCGAGCAGGAACGAGGTATCGACGACCTTGCCGTCGACCTTGCCGGCAAGCGCCGCCTTGGCGAGGCCGGGGCCGATCGAAGCAGCGACGTCGTGGACCGAGACGGGGGCGGGATACTGCCGGACGGCCCCGTCGGGAAGCGTGATGGAAATCATCGTGGCGGACTCCAGAAACGAAAAAAGTGCGCTGGCAGCCGCACTTTGGTCGGGGGTCCGGTTCATTCGGCCGGAAGGTTGACGGACGTGCGGGCGCTGCGCCTGGTCAGCGAGTGGTCTCCGGGCACGTCAGCGGTGTCATAACCATGGCCGTAAATGCTTCCATTGCGAACAACCGAAGTCGTGCAGTATAGCACACACGATGTGGATCCCGATCACGCTCTTCGCGGCACTCGCGCAGACGGTGCGCAATGCCGCGCAGCGCAGTCTCGTCGGTGACCTCGGCACGCTCGGTGCGACGCTCGTTCGCTTCCTGTATGGCTTGCCCTTTGCCATCGCGTGGTTGGGATTGCTCGTTGCGCTGACCGGCGCTCCGCTGCCGGCGATCCACACCGACTTCTTCGTCTGGTGCGCCATCGGTGGGGTGAGCCAGATCGTCGGCACCGCGCTGCTGCTGCGGGTGATGGCGGCGCGCAACTTCGCGATCGGCGTGGCGTATTCGAAGACCGACGTCATCCAGACCGCGCTCTTCTCGGCGCTGCTCCTCGCCGATACGCTGTCGCTGCAGGGCGCGCTCGCCGTCGGCTGCGCGTCGGTGGGCGTGCTGCTGCTGGCCCCCGCGGCGGGCGACCGTCCGCTGCGCTCGCTGGTTACGGGCTTCGTCTCGCGCTCCGCGCTCCTCGGTCTCGGCTGCGGCGCTTGCATGGCACTCGCGAGCGTCGCGTTCCGCGCGGCGACGCACGCGCTCGCCGCGCCGTCGTTCCTGGTCGCGGCGGCGATGACGCTCGTCGTCGCGCTGGCGCTGCAAACGGTCCTCCTGGGCGCCTGGCTCGGTGTTCGCGACCGCCGCGTGGTCGTGAGGACGCTGGCAGCGTGGCGACCTTCGCTCTTCGCGGGGCTCATGGGGGCGGCGGCCTCCGCCGGCTGGTTCACCGCCTTCGCGATCAAGCCGGCGACGCACGTGCGCACGCTGGGCCTGGTCGAGATCGTCTTCAGCTACGCCGTGTCACGCCGCTTCTTCCGCGAGCACCTGACCCGGCGCGAACTCGCCGCGCTCGTCCTGCTCGGCGCGGGTGCGGCACTCATCACCACGGCGGCCTGACGCGCCGGCGAGGCCATCCGGCGGCGCCGCGGCGTCCGCTCAGGCGGCGATGGCGCCCAGCTGCGGCTGGTGCACGCCGTCCTCCCAGGTCTCCAGGCAAACGGGGAAGCCCCACAGGCGGCGCAGGTGGGTGACCACCTCCTGCGCGGCGTCGTCGAGCGGCCGGCCGCGTTGCTGCGCATGGCGCAACGTAAGGGTGCGGTCGCCGTCGCGGTCGTAGCGCAGTACCTGCACGTCGGGAAGGCGCTCGTCGGTCGCGTGTTGCTGCGCGAGGAGGCGGCGCACGCGGCGATAACCCTGGTCGTCGTGGATCGCCTCGACCTTGAGCGCATCCTCATGCCGGTGATCGGCGATGGCGAACAGGCGGAAATCGCGAATGAGTCGCGGCGACAGGTACTGCGCAATGAACGAGTCGTCCTTGAAATTGCGCATCGCGAAGTCGAGCACCTTGCGCCAATCGCCGCCGGCGATGTCGGGAAACCACGCGCGGTCCTCGGCGGTCGGCGCCTCGCACAGGCGGCGCAGGTCGGCGAAGATCGCGAAACCCAACGCATACGGATTGATGCCGCCGTAGTACGGCACGTCGTAGGGCGGCTGGAAGACGACGTTGGTGTGGCTCTTCAGGAACTCGAACATGAAGCCGTCGTCGACCTGCCCGGTGGCGTGCAGGCGATTGACGATCGTGTAGTGCCAGAACGTCGCCCATCCCTCGTTCATCACCTTCGTCTGCATCTGCGGATGGAAGTACTGCGCGAGCTTGCGCACGATGCGCACGATCTCGCGCTCCCAGGGCTCGAGGCGAGGTGAGAATTTTTCGACGAAGTAGAGGATGTTCTCCTGCGGCTCGGCGGGAAATGCCTGCCGGCCGCGCGCATGGCCCGACGCACCCGCCGCCGTCGGTATCGTGCGCCACAGGTCGTTGAATTGCCGCTCGCGGTGCGACTCGCGCAAGGCGAGCCGCGCGGCTTCGGCCTTGAGGGAGAGCGCGGTCGGGCGCCGGTAGCGGTCGACGCCGTGGTGCATCAGCGCGTGGCACGCATCGAGGATCTCCTCGACCGCGGCGTGGCCGTGGCGCTCCTCGCACTCGAGCACGTAGCGGCGCGCGAAGACCAGGTAGTCGATGATCGTATCGGCAGCGGTCCACTGCCGGAAGGCGGCGTTCCCCTTGAAGAAGGAGTTGTGGCCGTAGCAGGCGTGCGCGATGACGAGCGCCTGCGTCGCGATCGTGTTCTCCTCCATGAGGTAGGCGATGCACGGATCGGAGTTGATGACGATCTCGTAGGCCAGTCCCTGCATCCCGCGCCGGTAGGCGTGCTCGTTGCGGATGAACTCCTTGCCGTACGACCAATGCGGGTAACCCACCGGCAGGCCGCTCGAGGCGTAGGCGTCGAGCATCTGCTCCGAGGTGATCACTTCGATCTGGTTGGCGTAGGTATCGAGCCCGAACTCGTCGTGGGCGATCCGGGCGATCGCCGTATCGTAGCGTTCGAGGAGTTCGAAGTCCCAGTCGGCGCCGGTGGAGATCGGGGTACTCATCACGCGTTCGCCTCCTTGCGGAACAGGTCGCGGAATACGGGATAGATCTCCTCGCGGGTGCCGGCCCGGCGCATCGCGAAGCGCCCGTCTTCCGTGTCGACCAGCCTCTCGTACTCACCCCACAGGCTCGACGGGCGCGCATCGGCACCCTCCGGCGCAAGTTCGAGGTAGGTGTAGTAGCGAACGAAAGGCAGGAGCCGCTCGCGCAGGAAGCGCGCGCTGCGGGCGGGATCGGCACCGAAGGCGTCACCGTCGGAGGCTTGTGCGGCGTAGACGTTCCAGCCGCTCGCGTAGCGCGCCGACCGGATCCGGTCGGCGAGTTCGAGCGCCGCGTACACGACGGTGCCGCCGGAGCGCGTGTCATGGAAGAACGTGTCCTCGTCGACCTCCTCGGCATCGTCGGTGTGGCGGATGAAGACGAGGTCGACCTCACCGTACTTGCGCGTGAGGAAGAGATACAGGAGCGAGAAGAAGCGCTTGGCGAGATCCTTCTTCTCCTCGTCCATCGACGCCGACACGTCCATGAGGCAGAACATGACCGCCCGGGCGACCGGCTCGGGCCGCGGGACGCGGTGGCGAAAGCGCAGGTCGGGATCGGCGAGGAACGCGATGCTGCGACGGCGTCGGTCGACGCGCCGCAATCGCTCGTCCAGTTCGGCAATGGCGTTCGCATCGCGCGCGGCGGTGGCGGTGGCCAGCGCCTCCTCGAGTGCCGCCTGCTCGCCGGCCAGCGCGCCGCCGAGCGCGATCCGGCGCGCGAGCGCCTCGCGCATGGTGCGCACGACGGCGAGGTTGGCTGCGGCGCCGGTACGAGTGAAGCCGGCGCGAATGCTGCGGATGCCGTGTACCTGGCCGAATTCGGTGCGGGCGAGGCGCGGGAGCGCGAGATCGTCGAAGAAGATCTGCATGAATTCCTCGCGCGACAGCGAGAAGACGAAATCGTCCTGCGCATCGCCGTCGCCGCCTTGCGTCCCGCGGCCGCCGCCGGCCGCGTCGCTGTCGCGCGGGATGCGGTCGCCGGCCGTGTACTCGCGATTGCCCGGGAACACGCGCTCGCGATCGCCGCCCCGGCCGAAGCCGAACGACGGCTGCGTCACGTCCTTGCGCGGCACCCGCACCTCGCCGCCTTGCTCGAGGTCGGCGAGCTTGCGCTCACCGATCATCTTCTTCACCGCGTCCTGCACGTGCCGCTTGTAGCGGCGCAGGAAGCGCTCGCGATTCACCGCGCTCTTGCCGCGGTCGTTCAGCCGCCGATCGATGACATGTGCCACGGCGATGCCCCCCTTGCGTGCGCTCCGCTGCCGGTCATGATGACTTGTGGACCCGCAGGTACCACTCCGCCAGGAGGCGCACCTGCTTTTCCGTGTAGCCCTTGTCGACCATGCGCGCGACGAAATTCTGGTGCTTCTGCTTGTCGGCCGCCGAGGCCTTGGCATTGAACGAGATGACCGGGAGGAGGTCCTCGGTGTTGCTGAACATCTTCTTCTCGATGACCTCGCGCAGCTTCTCGTAGCTGTTCCACGCGGGATTGCGGCCGCCATTCTGGGCGCGCGCGCGCAGCACGAAATTCACGATCTCGTTGCGGAAGTCCTTGGGGTTGGCGATGCCCACGGGTTTCTCGATCTTCTCGAGTTCCGCATTGAGCGCCGCGCGATCGAAGCTCTCGCCGGTCTCCGGATCGCGGTAGTCCTCCTCCTGGATCCAGCAGTCGGCAAAGGTGACGTAGCGGTCGAAGATGTTCTGGCCGTACTCGGCGTAGGACTCGAGGTACGCGGTCTGGATCTCCTTGCCGATGAACTCGGCGTAACGCGGCGCAAGATACCCCTTGAGGTGCTCGAGGTAGCGGCGGCGGATCTCGTCCGGCAAATCCTCGCGACCGAGGCGCTGCTCCAGGACATACATGAGATGGACTGGATTGGCGGCGATCTCGGTCTGGTCGTGGTTGAAGACCGCCGAGAGCACCTTGTACGCGAAGCGCGTGGAGAGGCCGGTCATGCCTTCGTCGGGACCGGCGTAGTCGCGGTATTCCTGCAAGGTCTTCGCCTTGGGGTCGACATCCTTCAGCGTCTCGCCGTCGTAGACGCGCATCTTCGAGTAGAGGCTCGAATTGTCGGGCTCCTTCATCCGGGAGAGCACCGAGAACTGCGCCATCATCTCGAGCGTCCCGGGCGCGCACGGCGCGTTGGCGAGCGACGAGCCGGCGAGGAGCTTTCGGTAGATCCTGACTTCGTCGGATACGCGCAGGCAGTAGGGGACCTTGACGATGTAGATGCGGTCGAGGAACGCCTCGTTGTTCTTGTTGTTGCGGAAGCTGTGCCACTCCGATTCGTTGGAATGGGCGACGATCACGCCGTTGAACGGAATTGCCGAGAAGCCCTCGGTGCCCTTGAAATTGCCCTCCTGCGTGGCGGTGAGCAACGGGTGCAGCATCTTGATCGGCGCCTTGAACATCTCGACGAATTCGAGCAGCCCCTGGTTGGCGAGGCACAGGCCGCCGGAATAGCTGTAGGCGTCGGGGTCGTTCTGCGCGTAGTGCTCGAGCTTGCGGATGTCGATCTTGCCGACGAGCGAGCTGATGTCCTGGTTGTTCTCGTCACCGGGCTCGGTCTTGGTGATCGCCACCTGCCGCAGCACCGACGGCGCGATGCGTACCACGCGAAAGCGGGTGATGTCGCCCGCATATTCCTCGAGGCGCTTGATCGCCCACGGCGACATGATGCCGGTGAGGTAACGGCGCGCGATGCCGTAGTCATCCTGCAGGACCTGCGCGTAGGCGTCGGGCGGAAAGAGTCCCAGCGGCGACTCGTTGACCGGGGAGCCCTTCAGCGCGTAGATCGGATGCAGTTCCATCACCGTCTTCAGGCGCTCGGCGATCGACGACTTGCCGCCACCGACGGGACCCAGCAGGTAGAGGATCTGCTTCTTCTCCTCGAGTCCCTGCGCGGCGTGCTTGAAGAAGGCGACGATCTGCTCGATCGCCTCTTCCATGCCGTAGAACTCGCGAAACGCGGGGTAACGGCGGATCACCCGATTGCCGAAGAGCCGCGCCAGCCGCGGATCGTTCCGGGTGTCGACGAGTTCGGCGTCGCCGATGCCCGCGAGCATGCGCTCGGCGGCAGTCGCGTACACCGACGGATCGGCCCGGCACAGGTCGAGATAATCGTCGAGCGAAAACTCTTCCTCGCGCGCTGCCGCGTAGTGGGTGCGGTACGTCTCCAACAACGTGCCCATCGCTTCTCCTTCGCGAGGGCGGTACGCAGCGGCAGCTATTGTCGTTGTAGGGCCGTCAACGCCCGCATGACTCGCGGCTTGGTCCTGCCTTCACTATATGACGCTTTCCCACTTCCGCAAGGTGCGTGCCAATGACTCGCCCGCACGCGCACCGCGCGAGTGACGATCGTGCAACGCGACTACGCCGGCGAGCGTCGGGCTGACACGACAGAGGTGCCGCCATGCGTTTGGTTCGGCACGTCCATGTTCCCGTCATGGATACGCCGACCGCGCGCGCACGACCATCACGCTGCCTTCAACGCGATGCCCTGCGATCGGTTTACAGCGCGGGCGTGACGCGGCCGTCAGGTCGTCGCCGCGAGCCACTGCACGCCGGCGTGCTCGCCGTGCCTCGTGCAGGCAGCGTCGACCGCGGCGAGGGCAGCGTCGAGGAACGTCGCGCTGCCGTCGCCGGCACCGCTCTCGGCGCGAGCGAGGACGAGGTCCTTGCGCAGCATGCCGAGCGTGAACGTCGCGGCGCCGCCGGGCTCGATCATCCGCTCGAGGTAGGCATCGAAGAGAAAACCCGATGCCGTTCCACGACCGAGGGCGTCGCGCACGAGTGGCGCTGCCAGGTCCCAGGAACGGGCGAGCGCCGCGCCGTGGGCGACGCCGAGGAGCGTACCGGCGACGATCGTCTGGTTGACGAGTTTCATCCGGTAGCCCGCACCCGCCGGGCCGCAGGGCACGATCCGCGCGCAGAACGCTGCGAGGAGCGGCTGCACTCGCGCGAGAACCGCAGACTCGCCGCCGACGAACGTCGTGAGCGAACCCTTGACGGCACCCGCGACACCGCCGGTGACCGGCGCGTCGAGGAGATCGATGCCGTAACCCTGCGCCAGCGCCGCGCTCGCCGCGGCGGTTTGTGGTGCCGCCGTCGTGAGATCGACGAAGACGCTGCCGCGCCGCGCCGCGCCGACCATGCGTCGATGCAAGTCGATCACGTCGTCGGGTCCGGCGACGATGGTCGCCACGATGTCGCTGGTGCCCGCCAGCGCTTCGGGATTGGCGGCGACCACGGCGCCAGCGCGGGCGAGCGCCGACGTCGCATCCGCGCGCCGGGCCCACACGTGCAACGGAAACCCGGCGCCGAGTACGCGGTGCGCCATGGGCGCACCGATGTTGCCGAGGCCGATCCAGCCGACGACCGGCAGCGATGCCGTCACGGTCGTCGGCAGCCCGCCGGCCGCGGCCAGCGGGAGCGGGTGCGCGTCACTGGATCTGGATCTTGGCGTCGCGCACGATATTGCCCCACTTCACCGTCTCCGCCGCGAGATGGTCGGCGAGTTGCTTCGGCGTGCCGCCCAGCGGCGAGGCACCCATGTCGGACAGGCGCTTGTGCACCGCCGGGTCCTTCAGGATCTCGTTGACCGCAGCATTGACCTTGTCGACGATCGCGGCGGGAGTGCCCTTCGGCGCGAGGAGCGCGAACCACGTCGACGACAGCAGCTTGGGATGGCCAAGCTCGACGGTCGTCGGGACCTCGGGCAGCGCCGGCGAGCGCTTGTCGGCCATCACCGCGATCGGGCGCACCTTGCCGCCCTTGATCTGTCCGATGATGCCGGGCACCAGCTGGAACATGAGCTGGATGTCGCCGGCCATGAGATTGGTCGTCGCGGTGCCGGGCGCGTTGTACGGGACGTGGACCATCTTCGCTCCCGTCTCGCGCATGAAGAGTTCGGCGGCGAGGTGCATCGAGCTGCCGTTGCCCGTGGATCCGTAGTTGAGCTTGCCGGGATTCGCTTTCGCGTAGGCGATGAATTCTGCGAGATTCTTCGCCGGCAGGTCGTTGTTGACGACGAGGATGTTGGGAACGTCAGCGACGAGCACGATCGGCACGAAATCCTTCTGCGGATCGAAGTTGAGACCCTTGTAGAGGCTCGGATTGACCGCCAGCGTCCCGGCCCACGAGAAGAGGAGCTTGTAGCCGTCGGGGGCCTGCTGCGCCGCGTAGGCGGCGCCGATGTTGCCGTTGGCGCCCGGCTTGTTGTCGACGACGACCGATGTCTTCAGGTGCTTGGCGAGTTCTTCGGCGATCACGCGCGCGATCGAATCGCCGGTGCCGCCGCCGCCGGGCGCGGGTACCACGATCTGGATCGTCTTGCCGGCGGGCCAGTCCTGTGCAAGCGCGGCCGGCGCGTGTGCCACGGCAAGCGCGGCCGCAAGTGCGAAGGGAGTCATCCAACGGTGCATGTGCATGGTTTTCCTCGTTGCTGTGATGGCCGCATCGGCGGCAAGGTCGGGTGTGGTCGTTCAGGTCCGTGCGGGCTCGCGCGCGGCGCGTACCGCCGCCTCGAGCGCGGCGTCGGTCACGGCGATCGGAACCACACAGCCGGGACCGAGCATGAGGCGCCGCCCGCCCGTCTGCGTGACGGCGTCGCCAACCTCGCTCGCCACCGCCTTGAGGTCGCCACGCAGGAGCGCCCCGTACTCGTTCACGCCACCGACCAGAAGGCGCGGAAAGCGCGGCAGCGCACCGCGCAGGTCGGGCTCGGTGGTCCGGTCGTGCCAGTTCAGCATTTCGACGGGGTAAGCGGCGAGCGTGTCGAACATGGTGTCGTCGCCGTGCGCGTGGAGCATGTTGAGCCGGGCCTTGCCCTTGAGCGCTGCCAGGATCTCGAGGTCGTATCTCTTGCCGAAGCGCTCGAATTCGGCGGCATTCAGGAGTCGCCACGAGCCTTGTTGCGTCGCGAGGAAAATGCCGTGCGCGCCGGCCGCGAGCGAGTCGAGGGCAAAGCGGATGGTGACGTCGGTGATCACGCGCAGCGCCCGCTCGACGACGTCGGGCGAGCGGCGCAGGTCCGCGTACAGGCGATCGGTGGAGAGCTTGCGCGCCGTGGTGAGGGGAGAGAAGATCGTCTGCAGGATCGGCACCGAGCCCTTGAGTGCCTGCGCCGTCGCCCGCAACGCCTCGTTCTGCCGGCCGTAACTGCCGCGTCGCACGTCGAGATCCTTGACCGCGAGCCAGTCCTCGGTGTGCACGACGCCCGGCTTGACGACGGCGCGCGCGCCGTTCGCCTGCCCGTCGTAGGCGGTGACGGCGCCCCAATCCTCGACCCCGTAGGTGCCCGATGGCATGAACTTGACGAGGTCGAACTGCCAGCGTTCCTGCCAGGCGACCGACCGCGCGACGAGCTTGTCCACATGCTGGTCGTCTTCGGGAAAGTGCCGCCACAGCGCGATCGGCGGGTGATCGACGGGCGCGCCGGCAATGGCGGCTTCCACCCGTTCCCAGGAGGTCATCGGTTTCATCGGTTCCTTTGTGCTCGTTCGACGGTGGCGCCATTCTAGGGGAAAGCGCGTCGGCATGCTCCCTTGCCGGTTGGCGTGTCGCATGGGACACTCGCCGCCTTCGGGCGGCCGAACGCGGTCGCCCTTTTTCTGCACGGAGAAGCCCCATGTCGAGTGCCTGGGTAAGCGAAGCCATCCATCGCATCGAGCGCGACTTCCAGCGCTCGGCCGATACGCACCTCATCCTCGTCGAACTGCCGGGTTTCCCGGGTATCCGGTTCTACCTGAAGGACGAATCGACGCACCCCACCGGCAGTCTCAAGCATCGCCTCGCTCGCTCGCTTTTCCTGTATGGCCTTTGCAACGGCTGGATCCGCGAGGGATCGACGGTGGTCGAGGCGTCGTCGGGGAGCACCGCGGTCTCCGAGGCGTACTTCGCGCGGATGCTCGGGCTGCCCTTCATCGCGGTCATGCCGCGCAGCACGTCGCCTGCGAAGGTCGCGCAGATCGAGTTCTACGGCGGCGGCTGTCACTACGTCGATCAACCTACCGCGGTCTACACCGAGGCCGAGCGGTTGGCCCGCGAGCGCGGTGGCCACTACATGGACCAGTTCACGTTCGCCGAACGCGCGACCGACTGGCGCGGCAACAACAACATCGCCGAGTCGATCTTCACGCAACTGCGTGTCGAGCCGGATCCCGAGCCGCGCTGGATCGTGGTGGGGGCGGGCACCGGCGGCACCTCGGCGACGATCGGCCGCTATATCCGCTACCACGGGACCGCATCCCAGCTCGCGGTCGTCGACCCCGACCGCTCGGTCTTCTACGATTACTTCAAGACGCGCGATGCGACGCTGACGGCCGAGGGTGGGTCGGACGTCGAAGGCATCGGCCGGCCGCGCGTCGAGCCCTCGTTCGAGCCAGGGGTGGTCGATCGCATGATTCGCGTCCCCAACGCCGCGAGCTACGCGGCGATGCACGTGCTCGCACGTCTCGTCGGTCGCAAGTACGGCGGGTCGACCGGCACCAATTTCTGCGGCGTGCTCGAGATTGCCGCAGAGATGAAGGCGCGCGGCGAGACCGGCGCCATCGTGACGCTCGCCTGCGACTCCGGCGACCGCTACCTCGACACCTACTACAGCGATGCGTGGCTCGCCGCCAGCGGCTACGACATCGCGCCGCAGGTCGCACGTTTCGAACGCGCCTGCGCGACGGGAGTGCTCGGCGCCGGATGAGGGCGGCAGGTGCGCGAAGCGGCGCCCGGCACGTGCGGGGCCGCGTCACACGCCGCCCGGAGTTGCGGTGATGCAGGGCGTCGCGCCGCGCCCGGGGCGCGTCAGAAGTTGATGCCGAGCCAGTCGCGCACCTGGGCGTGGAGATCGCCGGCGAAATCCTGCGGCGTGCCCTGCGCGGTGATCTCGCCCAGGCTCATCACGTAGATATGGTCTGACATGGCGACGACGCGACGCACATTGTGGTCGACGAGGAGGATGCCCATGCCGGCCTTGGCGAAGGTGTCGATCCATTGGAAGACTTCGGCCGCGACGCGCGGCGCGAGGCCAATGCTCGGCTCGTCGATGAGGCATACGCGCGGGCGGACCATGTACGCCTTCGCGAACTCGAGCGATTTTTGCTGGCCGCCGGACAGGTCGCCCGCCTGCGCGGACGCCTTCTCTTTCAGGACGGGGAAGCGTTCGAGCGTGTCGGCGTAGCGCGCCTCGATCTGCTTGCCGAACAGGCGACGCCGGCCCTCGAGCGCGAGGCGCAGGTTCTCGGCAACGGTCATGTAGCCGAAGAGGCTCGACTCCTGCGGGATGTACCAGAGGCCGTCGTCGATCATCGTGTGCGGGGCCTTGCCGGTGATGTCGCGTCCAGCGAGCGTGATGCGCCCCGATTTCGGTGCAAGGAAGCCGTAGAGCGTCTTCATCAGCGTCGACTTGCCGGCGCCGTTGAGACCGATGAGGCCGCTGATGCGCCCGGCGTGCACGGTGAGCGAGACGCGGCGCAGGACGTCGATGTCGCCCATGTAGCCGGCGGTGACGTCCTCCATGGCGAGGAGCGCGTCAGGCATCGCCGTGCTCCGCAGCCGTCACGGGGGCATCGTCACCGAGATACGCCTCGATGACCGCCGCATCGTTCAGGACGCGCTGCGTCGGCCCGTCGGCGAGTACCTTGCCGGCGTTCATGCACACCGAGCGCTTGCACAATTCGACGACGACCGGCATGTCGTGGCTCACGAGAATGAACGTCTGCCCGCCGGCGCTGCGGCGGCGAATGAACGCGGCCATCGTCTCCTTCATCGTCGGATGCACCGCCGCAAAGGGTTCGTCGAACAGGGCGATGCGTGGCGGCACCATGAAGCACGCGCCGAACTCGAGCAGCTTCTTCTGGCCGCCGGAGAGCTGGCCGCCGTCGAGGTGCATGACGTGTTCGAGCTTGAGCTCGGCGAGAAGCTCGAGCGCCCGCGCTTCGGCCCCCGCCTGTCGAAGGCCCAGTGCGAGGCCGCAGACGATGAGGTTGTCGAAGGCGCTGACGCGGTTGAAGACGCGCGTCAACTGGAACATGCGCAGGACGCCCAGGCGCGTGAGCCGCGTCGGGTCGAGTCCGAGCACGCTGCGCCCGTCGAGCAGGACTTCACCCGCGTCGGCACGCATGTGTCCCGACAGGACGTTGAGGAGCGTGGTCTTGCCCGATCCGTTGGGTCCGATGAGGCCCACGAGTTCGCCTTCCGCGACGTCCATGCTGACGCCCTGGACGGCACGCAGGCCGCCGAAGCGCTTCTCGACCTGGCGAATCGCGAGGAGCGCCACGTCAGGCCCCGTCCGTTGCCGCGCGCGCTCGGGCACGGCGGCGCGCGATCGCCTGGCGCGCGAGGCCCC
Source organism: Burkholderiales bacterium (assembly GCA_039807685.1). Classification (GTDB taxonomy): domain Bacteria; phylum Pseudomonadota; class Gammaproteobacteria; order Burkholderiales; family Casimicrobiaceae; genus VBCG01. The sequence goes on along the minus strand of JBDHRR010000044.1, from coordinate 1,759 downwards.
AGAGCCCTTCGCGGAAGAAGCGCGCGAAGACGATCACGAGCAGCGCGAACACGATCATCTGGATGTTGCCGGCGTCGCGCAGGAGTTCGGACGCGACGTAGACGAGCACCGCGCCGATCAGCGGCCCGACCAGCGTGCCCATGCCGCCGATGACGACCATCGCAATCACGATCCCGGTCTGCGCGATGAGGCCGAGCTCGGGGCTCACGAGTTGCGCGAACGTCCCGTAGAGTCCGCCGGCGACGCCGCAGATCGCGCAGCTCACGAAGAAGGCGATGGTCTTCGCGCGCACGACGTCGATGCCGCGGCTCGCGGCACCGATCTCGTCGTCGCGGATCGCGAGCAGGTAGCGGCCGATGGGCGCGCGCAGGAGCGCGAAGACACCGAGCGTGATCGCGGCGAGCGCACCCAGGAAGAGGTAGTAGTTGCCGGCGCGGCTGTCGATCAGCGCCGGCACGTTGAGACCCTGGTCGCCGCGGGTGAAGTCGATCGAGTTGTAGATGACGAGCCGCACGATCTCGGCGAACGACAGCGTGGTGAGTGCGAGGTAGGGGCCGGAGAGCCGCAGCACGATGCGCCCGAGGACGAGTCCGATGACGCCGGGCACCACCAGCGCCATCGGCAGGCCGACCCACAGCGGTACCTTCCAGTGCCAGGCGAGCAGCGCCGTGGTGTAGCCCCCCAGCATCGCGAACGCCGCCGGGGCCAGGGAGAACTGGCCGGTGTAGCCCGCGAGAAGGTTCCAGCCCGTCGACAGCATCGCGAAATACATGCTGACGATCAGCACGCCGAGCCAGTACGGCGAGGCGACGACGGCGGGTACGAGCGCCAGCACCGCCAGCACGACGAGGGAAAGACGCATCTCCTGCGCGAGCTTGCTCGCGAGGAAGTTGGAGTGCGCTGGCGCCGGCATCGCCTACACGTCGCGCGAACGCTCGCCGAACAGCCCCTGCGGCCGGAACAGCAGCACGAGGATGAGCAGCACGAGGCCGAAGGTGTCGCGGTAGTCGTACGACAGGTAGACCGCGCCGAAGCTCTCCAGCACGCCGAGCGCGAGCGCCGCGACGATGCTTCCAGGGATCGAGCCCATGCCGCCGATGACGACGATCACGTAGGACTTCACCGCCGGGAAGATGCCGACGTCGGGCGCCGGATTGATGATGGGTGCAAGCAGTGCTCCCGCCAGCGCGGCAAGCACGCCGGAGGCCATGAAGATGATGCTGCTCGCGCGCGCCGTGTCGATGCCGGCGATCGATGCGCCGAGGCGATTCTGCGCGACTGCCTGCACCTGGCGACCCCACAGCGAGCGCCGGATGAAGAGCGCAAGACCGATCAGCAGGATGATCGCGACCGCTGCAGTGATGAGCTTCTGGCCGCTCAGCATGAACGGTCCGATCGCGACACGCGTGACATCCGACAGCGCGGGCCCACGCATGGGGTACGGACCCACGACCTTGTCGACGAGGTTGATGAGCAGGAGCGACAGGCCGAAGGTGACGACCACCGCGTACTCGTCCTTCATGAGGCTCCAGGAGCCGTAGCCCGCGTAGAGCGGACGCATGAGCCAGCGTTCGGTCGCCCAGCCGAGCAGCGCGCCCGAGGCGGCGGCGACCGGCAGCGCGAGCCACGGCGAGATGCCGAGTCCCAGCGCGATCAGCGTGTAGGTGTACGCCCCGATCATGTAGAACTCGCCGTGCGCGAAGTTCACGACCTTCAGGATGCCGAAGATCATGGTGAGCCCGACGGCCATCAGCGCGTA
>JBDHRR010000176.1:0-5422 GCA_039807685.1 Burkholderiales bacterium | reverse complement strand
GAACGAGCGCGTCGAACTCGCGCAGTTCGGCAAGGGCCTCGGCATCGCGGCCTGCCGCGTGCAGCTTGCCGATGCGAGTGATCCAGGCCGCCGGATCGCGGGTGAGATCGATGGCCTCGCCTCGCGTCAACGTCGATGGCGTGCGCTTGGCGAGTGGCGCGGCACCGGCGCTGGCGTCGTCGCGCTGCATCATGGGTGCCGCCGGCAGGGGCGCGGCGGCGGGCGCGGATTCGCTTGCTTCGGTGCTGGTGGGCGCCGGTGGCGGTGGCGCCGGTGCGACCGCTTCCGACCGTGCCTTCTCGGCGGGTGCCGACATCCGACCCGACGGTTCGGCGCGCAGCGCGCTGCCCGCCCCCGTATCGATCGTCGCGCGAGGCGTCGTGGTGGCGTCCGATCGCGTGGACCGCGCATCGGTGGACGGCGGCGGTGCTGCCGGCACGGGGGGAGCGGCGAGTCCAGCGGCAGGGGCAGCGGCAGGGGCAACGGCAGCGGGAGGTGGTGAGGGGACGGTGCCGACAGGTGCCGGGATAGGGGCGGCCGCCGGAACCGGCTGCGGTGCGGCGGGCGGTGTGGCCACGTCGAGCACGTCGCGAGATGCGAGTTGCACGAGACCCACCGCCACCACGCCGATCACCGCCGTCGCGGCGAAGGGCAACCACCACCGGGGCGGGCGCAGCGCTTCGCTGCCGGCCGGATGCGGCGCGCTTCCCACGGCACGGTGCGCGGCCGCGAGGATCGCCGCATCGAGCGTGGGCGACGGCGATTCGCGCGGCTGGGTGCGCCACGCCGCAGCGAGGATGGGATCCTGCGCGGTATCGCTTGGACGGTCCGATTCGCTCGTCATGGTGGTCAAGTATCGCGCAGCGGTCGCAACGCGCTGCGCAGTCTGGCGGTGGCGTAGCGCAGCCGGCTCTTCACCGTCTCCTGGCCCACGCCCGTGGCAGCCGCGATCTCGGCCAGCGAGAGCCCCGCTTCGTATTGGAGCAGGAATGCGTCGCGCTGTTCCGGGGGCAGGCCGGCAAGGGCGTTGCGCAGGCGCGCGCCGAGTTCGGCCGTGGCTGCGCGCCTCTCCGGCTCGTCGAGTGGCGAGCCGGCGATGGCCTCGACGGTCGCGCGTGCGGTACCGTCTGCGTCGTCGTCGATCGATTCGAACCGGACGCGTCCCGCCGCTCGCCAATGGTCGACGATACGATGGTGCGCGAGGGTGTACAGCCAGGTCGTGAACCGCGCGCTCGGCACGTAGGACGCGCGCACCCGGATTGCATTCATCCACACGTCCTGGAAGAGTTCCTCGGCCACGCCGGGGTTGCGGCAGTGGCGCAGCAGATAACGGTAGACGCCCCCCTTGTGCCGCGCGTAGAGCCGATCGAACGACCCGGCGTGCCCCGCGGCGTAGGCGAGCATGAGCGCCTCGTCGGAGTCGCCGTCGGTGGTCGGACTCGCGATCGGATCGGTGCGGATGGGACCGGGCATGCCCCCGAGTATAGGCATGCGCCGGGCCCGCCTGCACGTCGGCGCTACCGGGGATCGGGTGCGAAACGCAGTTGCGCCGGGAAGGGGTCCGGATCGCGGCGCGCGACCGGCGGCAACGGTGGCGGCAGGATCCCCATTGCAACGAGGTTCTCGCGGCGGTCGTAACGCAGGGTGAGCGTTTCGGCAGGTGCGCTCGTTGCGCGCTCGAAGCTCGTCATCGTCACCGGGGAATCCTCGTTGCGGCCATGCCCGGTCCCGAGCTTCGTCATCGCCCTTGCGCTTTCCGGCGCGACCCGGCCTGGCGCTCCGGCTGGCGCCGCCTCACCGCGGCCAGGCGCGACGGCTTCGGCGCTGGCGGCTGCGGGGGGTGCCGCCGGGGCCGCCGCCGGCTCGCCATCGCTCCCGCTGTCGGCGCGCGCCTTTGCCTCTGGTGGGCTCGCTGCGCGCGCGCCGGATTCATCGCGTTGCGCAAAGCGCTGACGCCAGTTCCACACATTGCCGGACACCTCCGGGGCGGCCTTCTCCTGGAACACGGCAACGCCGATCACCCCCACGTTGCCTGGGCGTCCCGTACGCGCGGCGTACGAGTCGCCCAGGTCGGTGAAGTAGAACGCCGCGGTGCGCGCCATGCTCTTGCGCCAGCCGGCAATCTCCACCGAATCGTAGGGCCCGAGAACGTAGCCGGACTGCGCAGGGGACGCGGTTTCACCGGAAACGACGTTCACGCCGTCGACGCTGGTGACGACGAGGATGCGGGCGGCGGTGACGTTGCGGATGCGCACCGCGTATTCGTGGCCGGGGACGCCTTCGATCCAGCGGCGGGCGCGGTCGGGATAGATCGGCAGCGGCATGCGCGTGGTGCGGTCGTAGACGTCGACGCGGACGAGCGCCGATTCGAGCGCGGCACGCGCTGGTGGGGCGTACCTCGACGCAGGTTCATCGGCACCGGCGAACGGCGTCGTGAGGCCGAGCGCCGACAGCAGCGTCACGGCCACAAGGCGGCGGAAGGGGATGGCAGAGCGCATGGGCGATCCTTTCGGGTTCGGGGCGCCGATGCGCCCGTTGCCGGAGTGAAACGACGGGCCGCGCGCGGCGGGGTCAACGGCTCGGTGCCGCGGCGGTTGCGTGCGAGAATGCGGCGTCGGGTCACGAGGAAGGGTGTCGGCCCCACGCTCATGCGCACGCCGTTCGTACGCTTCGCGGCAGCACTGCTTGCGGTTGCGTCGGCGCTCGTCGCCGGCGGCGAAGCCTTCGGAAAATCGTTGGCGGTCCCCGCGCTCGACAGCGGGGATGGCTGGCAACTTGCCGAAGGCTGTCGGGTCTATCGGCTCGGCACGCGTACCGATCCGGATTGCGACGTCCTGAGCGGTCCAGGTGTTGCCGTGCAGGTCAACAGAATTCGTCTCCTCGACCTGCCGGCGGGCCAGGATGACCGCACCACGGTGGGCATCGCGATTCGTGCCGAGCAGGATCGCTGGCAGTTTTCGGCACCGTACGTGGCCCTTCTCGTCGGCGGGACGAGTTTCGCACCGTCGGTTATCGATGAAGCGCTGGTATTCGAGAAAGCGGGACGACGGATCGCGCCGCAGCGACTGCCGCCCGATCGGTCGCGCTATCCGCTACCCGCGGGCGAACAGCGCTTCTTCAGGTTTCGATTCGCGCTCCCGCAAGGCAATCTCGCAGGGGGCTTCGTGCTGCAGATCACCGGGCTGCAGAGGGGCGGTCAAGCGGTACCGGTTCCCGCGCTCACGTTCCGATTTCCGTGAATCGACGCGGGTTGCGTAATGGGCATTCGCTACCCGCGGCCGCAATTGGGTAGGATGACGGGACCGGCAAGAGTGCCGCCACCACCGACATGATCGTTTTCGACCTCATCTGCAAGCAGGGCCACGTCTTCGAAGGCTGGTTCGACTCCGCCGCCGAGTTCGACCGCCAGAAGGAAGGCAAGCTCGTCGCGTGCCCCATGTGCGACGCGATCGATGTCGAGCGTCGGCCGTCGGCGAAGGTCAAGGTCGCCAAGGCTGCAAGGGCCGCCGCGGCCGTTCCGGCCACGGCGCCAGCGACGGCAGCGAAGCCATCGGCGGCGCAGGAAGCGATGGCCGGACTGCCCCCCGACCTCCTCGCCAAGCTGCGCGAGATCGTCCGTAGCACCGAGGATGTCGGCGAACGCTTCCCCGAGGAAGCGCGCAAGATCCACTACGAGGAAGTGCCGCACCGCTCGATCCGCGGTCGCGCGTCGACCGAGGACGCACAAGCGCTGCGCGACGAGGGGATCGAGTTCACTTCGTTGCCGCCGTTCCTGACCGGCGAGAGCCACTGAAGACTCGCGGCGCGTCTGTATAATCCGGGCCTCTCTCCAAGGGCCGTTAGCTCAGTTGGTAGAGCAGCGGACTTTTAATCCGTTGGTCACTGGTTCAAGTCCAGTACGGCCTACCAAGGAATCAAGGACTTACGGAACGCGAGCGGTGCCGGCGGCCTTCGCTGGACCAAAGTCTTGCCATCGCGTTTGCGTTGTCTCGCGCATCGGCCCCATCAGGCGGCCACGCGTGTGCGACCCGGCGAGAGCGCCCGTGGCATTGCCTGCCGCATCAACTGGCGCGCGCCGACTTGCTGCGCGTCCGCGCCGCCCGCGTGGGTGCGGCGCGTTGGGCATGATGCTCGACGTAGGCGTCGAGCAGTCGCCGGATCATGCGCTGGTACTGCGTGTTGTGCTTCTGCGCCTCGCTCTTGAAGAACTCCACGCTGCGCTTGCTCAAGAGGATCGTGACCTTGACTCCTTCGTCCCGAACGACGAGATCCTTGGGTTGCGGAAGGAAGTCAGCGATGACCTCGAATTCGCCGAGGGGCTCGTCCGTGTACCGAATTCTCGCGTTCATGCATTCGCTTTCCCTTTCGGCTGAGCGGTGGGCCCCGATCGGGCCAGATTCAAGGCGAGCAGCCGGCGCAGGATCTCGTCGTCGGCCATCGCCGGCGTGTAGTCGTCCCATCCGTAGGCGCGGGCCACCGCCGCGTCGAGCATCAGGTGCGCGTTCACGAGCCACGTGGGTCGCTCGTTGTAGAGGTTGGTCAGCGTGCGCTTCTTGAGGTCGGCCTCGTGGCCTGGCCTAGCGACGATCCGATCCGGATAGCCAGGCACCACTTCCGGCACGCGATCGACCCACTCGGGCGGGTTGAGCCACGTCTCGCGCAGTTGATTGAGCTTGGCAGCGTCGGCCGCAATGGCGTCGGCGTGCGGGTTGGTGTATGCGTCCGGCTTCAGGTTCGGGGTGAGACCGTCCGGGAAGGGGAAGGTCTCGAAGGTCGTCGTTGGGGTGTAACGGGGGTCGTTCCCCACTCCGAGCCATGTGCAAAGGCGAAGCGACCATAGTTCGTGAAAGCGCGAGTGCAGAATTCCGAACGTCGCATCGTCCGACCGCGCGAATGCTATGAGCTGATGATCCGGCAGGATTCCGGTGTCCATCCATACAAACAGACGATGTTTGGCCACGGTCGGAGTGGCAATGAAGCGTGGCAACCCCTTCAGCGCCGCGCGCATCCTCGGAATCGGTTCGGCCAACAGCCACCAATACTTCCGGTAGGACGACCGATTGTTCTGATCTCGAACGGGTTTTACATTCGTGCGGACATACTCGAAAGGCGCCTCGTAGAGCATCGCCTGCTCCTCCGGCATATCGACGCCGAAGTCGATGATCCACGTATCCGATGGTCGGCGGGTGGTATCCATGCCATTGGCCCACGGCCGCAATACATCGGTGTTGGATCGACCGTTGGGGTTTGGCAGCCGCAGCCATGCCCGTGCATCGTTCCCGGGTAGGTCGAATTTACCGGCCTTGACGGTTGCCACGAAGCCACAGTTCGCGTTCTCGGCGAGACGCTTCGCCTGGGTCATCTGTGATCCCGAGGTCAGGTCCGGATTGATCGTGCCGCAAGCTACGCCGTCGAGGCGGCT
>JBDHRR010000175.1:0-5427 GCA_039807685.1 Burkholderiales bacterium | reverse complement strand
CCACCTTCCGCTCCTGCGCCGGCGATAGCGCGACCTGCGACGAATCGCCCAGATCCGGCAGCGACGACAGCGCACGCGATGCCGGGGCGACTCCCTGCAGCGCCGACGGGCTCACCTGCGGCAGGGGAACGTCGTGCTCGACGGGGAGCGAACTCCACAGCGAGGGTAGCGCCGGCGGAGCCAGAGTGTCGGCCGTCGCCGCCGGCCGGGTCGCGGCCGCAGCGGTAGGGGGCGCGGCTTGCGGCGCGACCGGAGCGGAGTTGGCGGGGGCGGCCGTCTGCGCGACCGGCGCCGAGGCCAGCGACAGCGCCACGACGGCAGCGACGACGCGCCGGGCGAGCGGTGCGGTACGGTGCGGCGAATGGCCAGAACGGGAACGAGACACGGGCAGTAGGCGGCGCGCGGTGCGGCCGTCGGGGTCGAGGTCGAGGCGCCGGGAGCGAACCGCCCCAGCCGACGGTGCTAAGATCCCCGCCACCCCCAAAGAGTTCACGCCGGACGACTCCTTTGACACGTTCCCCCAATGCGCGCGCGGCGGCGACGACGGCGACGACGGGCGCCAGCGGCGCGGTCGCAACCCAGCCCGAAACGGCAGATTTTACCCATTTCGATGGCGCCGGCCGCGCCCACATGGTCGACGTCGCCGGCAAGGCCGTCACGCATCGTGTCGCCCGCGCCGGCGGGCGGATCGTCATGCAGCCGGAAACCCTCGCCATGATCCGCGACGGTGCCGCCGCCAAGGGTGATGTGCTGCTCGTCGCACGGGTCGCAGCGATCGCGGCCGCCAAGCGGGCCGCCGACCTCATCCCGCTGTGCCATCCGCTGCCGATCACCCGCGTTGCCGTCGACTTCACGCTCGACGAGGCGGCAAGCGCCGTTGCCGTGGAGGCCGTCGTCGAGACCGTGGCGCGCACCGGCGTCGAGATGGAGGCGCTGACCGCGGTGTCGGCGGGGCTGCTCACCGTCTATGACATGTGCAAGGCAGTCGATCGGGGGATGCGCCTCGACGGCATCCGCCTCCTCGAGAAGTCCGGCGGACGTTCGGGGCACTTCGTGGCGCCCCCGGTGGCCGCGCCCGCGACCTTCGTTCCCGGTTGAGATCGAGCGTGCCGCGGCTTGGCTTCACCACCCTCGATGCGCTACCGCGCGAGGTGGCGCGTCCGCGCTACGATCCGAGGCGCGTGCGCACGGGCATCCTCCACCTCGGTCTGGGCGCCTTCCACCGCGCGCACCAGGCGGTGTACACCGACGACGTGCTGGCCGATGATGATCGTTGGGGGATCTGCGGCGTGTCGCTCAAGACACCGCGGGCGATTGCACCGCTCGCGGCACAGGATGGTCTTTACACGCTGCTCACGCGCGCCGCCGACCGCGTCGATGCCCGGGTGATCGGCGCGCTGCGCGAGACGATCTTCGCCGGCGAGGCGCGCGCGGCGCTGGTCGCGCGGTTCGCCGATCCGCGTATCGCCATCGTGTCGTCGACGGTGACCGAGAAGGGCTATTGCCACGATCCCGCCACGGGCGCACTCGATTTCGCGCATCCGGACATCGTGCACGATCTCGCGCAGCCGCAAGCACCGGTCTCGGCGGTCGGTATCGTCGTTGCCGGTCTCGCGGCGCGGCGCGCGGCCGGCGCCGGTTCGCTCACCTTCGTGTGCTGCGACAATCTGCCGCACAACGGACGCCTGGTCGAAGGCCTCGTCCACGCCTATGCGCAGCGTGTCGAGCCGGCGCTCGCCGCGTGGATCAGCGAGCAGGTGTCGTTTCCGTCGACGATGGTCGATCGCATCGTGCCGGCGACCACCGAGGCCGACGTCGCGGAGGCGGCACGCCGGCTCGGCGTCGACGATGCCGCGCCGGTGAGCGCCGAACCCTTCGGGCAATGGGTGATCGAGGATCGGTTTCGCGCGGCGCGTCCGGCGTGGGACGTCGGCGGCGCGCAGTGGGTCGACGACGTCGCTCCCTTCGAGCTCATGAAGCTGCGCCTTCTCAACGGCAGCCACTCCACGCTTGCCTACCTCGGCTTTCTCATGGGCCACGACTTCGTGTGGCAGGCGTCGGGCGATCCGCTGCTCGCGCGCTTCGTCGAGCGGCAGATGCGCGAGGAGATCGTGCCGACGCTCGCGCGGCCCGCCGGCACCGATCTGGGTGCCTACTGCACGCAGCTCATGACGCGCTTTCGCAATTCCGCGCTGCCGCATCGTACCCGGCAGATCGCGATGGACGGCTCGCAGAAGCTGCCGCAGCGACTCCTCGGCACCGTGCGCGATCGCCTCGCCGCAGGCGCGCCGCTCGTGCACCTCCCGCTCGCGGTGGCGGCGTGGATCCGCTATGCGAGCGGCAGCGACGAGCGCGGTGGCCGCATCGAGGTGCAGGATCCGCTGGCCGCCAGCTTTGCGTCGATCGTGGCCGGTGCAGGCGGTGCACCGTCGGCCATCGCCGACGGCTTCCTCGACCTCGCCCCCGTGTTCGGCGACCTCGTCGCTCACGCCGCGTTCCGCAGCGCGGTGCGCGCAGGCGTCGTCGATCTCTTTCGCGATGGCGCCGCCGCCACCGTGCAGCGACACCTCGCGGCAGCGCCCGCGCCGCTCAATTAGCGAGCCAGTCCCGATGACGATTCCGCTCGAACTCCATCCGGACCGCCTGTTCCCGGCGGATCCGTCGATACGCGACCTCGCGCGTGCGCTGTACGCGACCGTCAAGGATCTGCCGATCGTGAGCCCGCACGGACACACCGATCCGCAGTGGTACGCCGACGATCCGGCGTTTCCCGATGCGTCCGCGCTCTTCATCACGCCGGACCACTACGTGTTCCGCATGCTCTACAGCCAGGGCCTGCGCCTCGAGGATCTCGGCATCCCCACGCGCACCGACGCGAAAGACGCGCAGCCGATCGAGACCGATAGCCGCAAGATCTGGCGCACGTTTGCTGCGCACTACCACCTCTTCCGCGGCACGCCGACCCGGCTCTGGCTCGACCACGCCTTCCACACCGTGTTCGGCATCGACGAGCGGCTCACCGCGGAGTCGGCCGATCGCTATTTCGATCACATCAATGCGTGCCTCGCGAGGCCCGAGTTCCGGCCGCGCGCGCTCTTCGAGCGCTTCGACATCGAGGTGATCGCCACCACCGAGTCGCCGCTCGATCCGCTCGACCACCATCGCAAGATCCGCGCTTCGGGGTGGCGCGGACGCGTGGTGACCGCGTATCGGCCCGACCCGGTCGCCGATCCCGAGTTCGACGGCTTTGCCGCCAACGTCGCCGAGTTCGGGCGGCTTGCGGGACAGAACACGGCGACGTGGAGCGGCTACCTCGCGGCGCACCGCGAGCGCCGCGCGTTCTTCAAGTCGCTCGGGGCCACGTCGACCGATCACGGCCATCCGACGGCGCACACCGCCGACCTCGCCGCCGCCGAATGCCAGCGCCTTCTCGATCGCGCGCTCGCCGGGAGCATCACCGCCGCGGAGGCCGAAGCCTTTCGCGGGCAGATCCTGACCGAGATGGCGCGCATGAGCCTGGACGACGGGCTCGTCATGCAGATCCACCCGGGCAGCTTCCGCAACCACAATCCGCAACTCTTCGCGCGTTTCGGGCGCGACAAGGGCGCCGACATCCCGACGCGCACCGACTACGTGCGCGCGCTGAAGCCGCTGCTCGACGCCGTCGGCAACGAGCGCGACCTCACGATCATCCTGTTCACGCTCGACGAGACGTCGTATGCGCGCGAGCTCGCGCCGCTCGCCGGCCACTATCCGGCGCTGAAGCTGGGTCCCTCGTGGTGGTTCCACGATTCGCCGGAAGGCATGCTGCGCTTTCGCGAGCAGGTGACCGAAACGGCGGGCTTCTACAACACGGTCGGCTTCAACGACGACACGCGCGCCTTCATGTCGATTCCGGCGCGGCACGACGTTGCCCGGCGCATCGACTGCCGCTTCCTCGCCACGCTGGTGCGCGAGCACCGATTGCCGGAAGACGAGGCATACGCGCTGGCTCCAGGGCTCGCCCACGACTTCGCGAAGGCAGCGTACAAGCTGTAGGCGGTTCGCGGCGTCACGGTCCGGGCCGCCGGGGAGCATTCGCGCCGGGCGCGGCGATGCGCCGACGGTCCTGGTGTTTGCCCGGGCGCGATATCATCTCGTGCGAAGACCGATCCACCTCACGACAAAGGGAACGCCATGAGCCTCCTGCGCGACCTCGCCGCCCTCCTCGGGCGCATCCTCATCGCCCTCCTGTTCATCCCTGCCGGGTGGGGGAAGATCACCGGCTTTGCCGGCACCGCTGGCTACATCGCGAGCATGGGATTGCCGCTGCCCACCGTCGCGGCGGCGCTGGCCATCGTCATCGAACTGGGCGGCGGGCTCCTCCTGCTCGTCGGTTACAAGACGCGCTGGGCCGCGCTGGCTCTCCTCGTCTTCCTCATCGTCGCCGCCTTCGTCTTCCATCCCTTCTGGAATGCGCCGGCGGATCAGGCGATGAATACGGCGATCAATTTCTGGAAGAACGTCGCCATCATGGGCGGCGTGCTGTACGTGTGGGCCTTCGGCCCCGGCCGGCTCGCGATCGACCGCGCGTGACCATCGCCGTGCGTGCCGCGATGGCGCGCGGCCGCGGCGGTTGCGCGCGTCGCTTGCTCGAACCCTGGAAAGGAAACGTCGTGAAAAAGGAACTCAAGGTCACTGCGCCCCCGGTGGACACCGGCATCGCGGCCAAGGATCGCGCGAAGATCGCCGGCGGGCTCGCGCGCCTCCTCGCCGACAGCTACACGCTCTACCTCAAGACGCACAACTTCCACTGGAACGTCACGGGCCCGATGTTCAATACGCTGCACCTCATGTTCGAGACGCAGTACACCGAGTTGTGGCAGGCCAACGACCTCATTGCCGAGCGGATCCGCGCGCTGGGTCACCCGGCGCCGGGGACGTACGCCGAGTTCGTCGAACTCGCGAGCATCCCCGAGACGCCCGGCCAGCCTTCGGCCGAGGCGATGGTGCGCCTGCTCGTCGAGGGCAACGAGGCGGTGGTGCGCACGGCGCGCGAGATGTTCCCGGCGGTCGACAAGGTGGGCGACGAGCCCACGGCCGATCTCCTCACGCAGCGCATGCAGGTCCACGAGAAGAATGCGTGGATGCTGCGCAGCCTTCTCGAGTGAGATGAACCCCCGCGCTCGCTGATCCCGGCGGGGCGCGGTCAGCGGCCTGGGGCGGTCCGACGCCGCTGACGAAAGGCTTCACAAAGAGACGCCGAGACGCGGAGAAAAGGCATTCTTTCTCGGCGCCTCTGCGTCTCCTGTGATCTGCACTTGGCGCGCCGCTGACGAAAGGCTTCACAAAGAGACGCCGAGACGCGGAGAAAAGGCATTCTTTCTCGGCGCCTCTGCGTCTCCTGTGATCTGCACTTGGCGCGCCGCTGACGAAAGGCTTCACAAA
>JBDHRR010000174.1:0-5441 GCA_039807685.1 Burkholderiales bacterium | reverse complement strand
GCGACCGGGTGTGGCGCGCGTGCGCGTGCCGGGCGAGAACGGCATGCGCCGCTACCGCGAGCAGATGGAGCGTGGCGTCGCCCTCGTGGCGCCGATCATGCCCGCGCTCGCGCCGTGGGCGGACAAGCTCGGCGTCACGATCCCGACCGCGGCCGCTTAGATCGCGTACCCGGCCCGGCTCGCGTGCCGCGGTGGACGCGTGGTTGCCGCACGTAACGCGGGGCGTTCACGCCGGGACGATGTTCTGATTCACGCGGAAGAGGTTCCCCGGGTCGTACTCGCGCTTGATGGCGGCAAGACGTGCGTAGTTGTCGCGGAAGCTCGCCTGCACCCGATCCCCGCCTTCGTCCATCATGAAGTTGACGTAGGCGCCGCCTGCCGAGTACGGATGCAGTGCGGTCTGGTACTCGCGTGCCCAGTCGCGGATCACGGCGGCGTTGCGCGGATCGGGATCGACGCCGGCGAATACCGCGGCCCACCGCGCATCGCGATAGCTGAACGCCGTCTCGCCGCGACCGACGCGCTGCGCAGCGCCGTCGATCGGGTACAGGTGCATGGTCGAATGCAGCGTCGGCAACCGCGCCGCGTGCTGCGCGTGCAGCGCGATCGCCTCCGCGGGGAGGTCATTCACGAAGTCGGCACGCCAATACCATTGCAGGCCGGGCGTGTACAGGCCGTCGAAGGCGCCTTGCAGGCGCGGGAACGGCAGCGCGTGCGGACCGTGCAACAGCGGCCCCGTCGCCTGCACCGGCGCGAACGCCGCGTCGGCGGCCGCCGCATCACCCGTCCAGCACCACACCACCCCGCACACCTTGCGCAGGTGCAGGGCCGGCGGGAAGGGTGGCGCCGGCGGCACCGTCATCAGTGCCAGGAACCCGTTGAGTTCCTCGGGCGCGGTGGTCATGAAGTCGCGGTACCACGCCATGATCTCGGCAGCGCGCTCCAGCGGCCACAGCGTGGGTCCGGCGATCACCGTCGACACCGGGTGCAGGCGGAATTCGAACGAGGTCACGACGCCGAAGTTGCCGCCGCCTCCGCGGAGCGCCCAGTACAGGTCGGGATGGCTGCGCTCGCTCGCCGTCACCAGCCTTCCGTCGGCGAGGACCACGTCGGCCGAAAGCAGATTGTCGATCGACAGCCCCCAGCGCCGCGTGAGATGCCCGATGCCGCCGCCGAGCGTCAAGCCGCCCACCCCCGTCGAACTGATGATGCCGCTCGGCGTGGCCAGTCCGAAGGCATGCGTCGCGTGATCGACGTCGCGCCAGAGGCATCCGCCGTCGACGCGAACGGTACGCGCCTGTGGATCGACACGGATCCCGCGCAGTCCCGACAGGTCGAGCACGAGCCCATCGTCGCATACGCCCAGACCGCCGCCGTTGTGGCCGCCGCCGCGCACCGCGAGCAGCAGATCGTGCTCGCGCGCGAACGTCACCGATGCGATCACGTCGGCCACGTCGGCGCAGCGCGCGACGAGGCGCGGCCTCCGGTCGATCATTGCGTTGTATACCTTGCGCGCCTCGTCGTAGCCTGCATCACCCGGCCCGATCAGCGGTCCGCGCAGGCGTTCCCGATAAGCAGTAAGGTCGGTGTCGCGCAGCATCTCGATCTCCTCGTTGGATTCACCCGCTACACAAGATGCGCTCGCGCACGCCACCCGACCATCCGCAGGACTGATCAATTTGCGAACCGCACTCCATCGACGGCGGATGGTCGAATCTGACTATCGGAACGGAACCATCCCGCGAGCTACGGTTGACGCGCCGACAGGAAGCTCCTAAGAATGACGCAAGGGGACGCGGCGCCCGGCGCGCAACTCCGGCGAGGAGACTGCGATGTCACTATTCCTTATCGAACGGCAGTTCGCTGACGAGCTGATACTCGATCCCGACGCGGCGGCTGCGATCAAGGAGATCAACGACGCGAGCGGCGTGAACTGGTTGTTCTCGTTCCTCTCCGCGGACCGGCGCAAGACCTACTGCCTGTACGAGGCGCCGAGCGCCGAAGCGATCCGCGAAGCGGCGCACCGCGCCGGTCTGCCGGCCGACGTCGTCATCGAGGTGAGCCAGATCCGGCCCGAGGCCTTCGTGTAGGAGCCTGCCGGACTCGCTTTTTCGCTCGCGACGGAGAACGCTGCGCCCCGGCGGGGGGTAATGTTCAATGACTGCCGATCGGCCCTGTCCCCATTGCCAGCGCACGAACCGCGCGGACGCCGTCTTCTGCGACGCGTGCGGCATGCGTCTCGCGCCGCCGGCACCGCGTGAAGCCGTGTCGCCGGCGATCGTCGGCCGCGCGAATGTGCTCGCTGCGATCGACACGCTGGTCGCGCGGCTGGCCGACGGTCACGGCGCGATCGTCGCGCTCGCCGGCGAGCCCGGGATCGGCAAGTCGCATACGGCGCAAGCAATCGCCGGCCGCGCGGCGAGCACGACTGTACTGTGGGGTCGCTGCAACGAGGAACCGGGCGCGCCGCCGTACTGGCCGTGGCTGCAACTGCTGCGCGCGTGGCTGGGCAGCCACGACGACGGCGACGTGCGCGACGCGCTCGGCGCATCGGCGTCGGCGATCGCGGAAATCCTGCCCGAGATCGGGCAGCACGTTGCCATCGCGACACCGGTCCCGGCGGCACGCGATCCGCAGCAGGAGCGCTTTCGGCTCTTCGATGCGATCAACGGATTCCTGCGGCGCGCGGCTGCGCACGCGCCACTCCTGCTGGTCATCGACGATCTGCATTGGGCCGACGCCTCGTCGCTGCGCCTGCTCGAGTTCCTGGCGCCCGACCTCGACGCCAGTCGGATCCTCCTGCTCGTCACGTATCGCGACATCGAGCTCAATCGCAAGCATCCGCTGTCGGGCGCGCTCGGCGACCTCGCACGGCATCGTCACTTCCATCGTTTCCGGTTGACGGGACTTGCGCGTGACGAGACGGCGACCCTGGTCGTGCAGGCCGGCGGCGGCGCGCTGACGCCGGCTTTGCTCGATGCGATCCACGCGCAAACCGAGGGCAACCCGCTCTTCATCGTCGAAACGACTCGACTCCTGGTGCAGGACACGACGTTCGGGTCGCGCCACGGCGAGCCTCCGGGCGCGGCACCGGGGATCGTGGCGATCCGGATTCCCGAAGGCGTGAAGGAGGTGATCGGCCGGCGCCTCAATCGCTTGTCGCCGCAGGCGAACCGCGTCCTCACGAGCGCTGCGCTCGTCGGCCGCAGCTTCGACCTCGCCTTGCTCGAGCGATTGCTGGACCGGCCGCTCGTCGGCGGGCTCGCGAGAACGATCGCGGAAGCCTTGGAGGGCGGCATCCTCGAGCCGGGCGACACCCCGGGGCGATACCAGTTCTCGCACGCGCTGATCCGCGAGACGCTCTACGACGAGATCGCGATACCGACCCGGAGCCGGATGCACCTGGAGGTCGCGCAGGCCATCGAGTCGCTGCACGGCAGCGACGATGCATCGCGTCTTCCGGCGCTCGCCTACCACTATGCGAGCGCGCTTCCCGGCGGCGACCCGGCGCACGCCGCCGACATCGCGCGTCGGGCGGCCGAACGCGCAACGCGGCTGCTCGCGCACGAGGAGGCGGCGCGCTACTACCGCCTCGCGCTGCAGGCGATCGATGCGATCGGCGCCAATCGCGCGGCAAGCGACGCGATCGCAAGGAGCACGCTGCTCAATGCGCTCGGCGAGGCGCTGACTTCCGCCGGCGAGTATCTGACGGCGCGAGATGCGTTCCAGCAGGCGGCGGTCGTTGCGCAGCACGGCGCGACGCGTGATGCGCAAGCGCTCGACGAGCAGGCCGTCGAACAGATCGCACGCGCCGCGCTGGGCTTCGAAACGGCCTCCTGGGCACCAGGGCTTCCGGGACTTGCCGCTGCACGAATGTTGCGCGCCGCGCTCGCAGCGCAGGGCAGCGGCGCCACCACGACGAAGGCCCGCCTGCTGAGCGCGCTGGTGCGCGCGCTCATCTTCAGCGGCGAGGACGCCCAGGCGCTGATCGTGCGCGAACAGGCCGTCGACATGGCCAGGCGCAGCGGGGATACCGCGACGCTCGTTGCAACGCTCGTGGCCACACTGTCGACACGCTGGCAACCCGAGCGCAGCGCGCAGCGGCTGCGCGACGCCGAAGATGCGAGCCGCCTCGCCGAAGGCATCGGCGACGTCGCGCACGCGCTCGAAGCGCAGGCCTGGCAACTCTTCGAATACATGGAGATCGGCGACCTGCCAAGGTGGCGCTCACGGCTCGAGCGCTACGAGCGCCGCGCCGCCGAACTCGGACAGCCGTTCGCGCGCTACGTCGCGGCCACTTCACATGCAACGTACGCCCTGCTGCAAGGCCGGTTCGACGAGGCCGAGTCGCTGATTGCGCGCGCGCTGCAGATCGGCCGGCGCATGCCTGGCCTCGATGCCGCCGGAGTGTACGGCATGCAGATGTTCACGTTGCGCTCCGAGCAGGGTCGATTGCGTGAACTCGCTCCGGTGCTGCGTGCCTTCGTCGCCGCGACGCCCGAGACCGGTACGTGGCGTCCGGGACTCGCCTTGCTGTACACGGAACTCGCGATGATGGACGAGGCGCGGCGTGAGTTCGAGGCCCTTGCGGCGGACGACTTTGGCGTGGTCCGGCGCGATGGACTGCGCGCGGCGAGCCTAGCCTACCTTGCGCAGGTCTGCGCCACGCTCGGCGACACGGCGCGGGCGCCGGTGCTGTACGCGCTCCTTTTGCCGTACGACGGGCGAAACCTCCTCATCGGAACCACGGTGGGCTGCCTCGGCGCCGCCGCTTCGCTGCTCGGCATGCTCGCCGCCACCGAGCGCCGCTGGCCGGACGCGCAACGCCACCACGTGGCGGCGATCGAGATGAACGAGCGCCAGGGCGCGGCACCAGCACTCGCGCACGCGCGTGCCCGCTATGCGGCGATGCTGCTCGCCCGCAACGAGGCCGGCGACGACGCGGCGGCGCGCGCACTCCTCACCGAGGCAAGCGCCGACGCGCTACGGCTTGGCATGCGCGCCTTGCAGGAGCGCGTCGCCGCGCTGCAGGCGTCACTTCCGAACCCGGTGGCTTGCAGCGCTGCCGCACCCGCGGGCCTGAGCGAGCGCGAGGTGCAGGTGCTGCAACTGGTGGCGAGCGGCCTTGCGAACCGGGCGATCGCGCAGCGCTTGTTCGTGAGTCCGAACACGGTCGCCAACCACGTCCGCGCGATCCTCGCCAAGACCCGATGCGCCAATCGCACCGAGGCCGCGACATTCGCCATCCGTCATGGGCTCGCACCCTCTTCGGATCCTTCCCCCAGCCTCGACGCTCGCCTCAGCCAGCGCCTTCCAGCATCTTCCGGTAGCCCGCACGCGCAGCGAGAAAGACGTCGAACGGAAACTTGATCGGCACCCCTTCGAGCGCCGCGGCGAGCATGTCGAGGTGTCCCTCGAAGCCCGCGCAGGCCTTCGCCGGG
>JBDHRR010000043.1:0-26351 GCA_039807685.1 Burkholderiales bacterium | reverse complement strand
TGCCGAACCTTCGGCCCGGGCGACTATCCGCAACTCGGGTGGTTCGCAAACCAGATCTCCTCGGGACGGCGCATCGACGGCAATTTCCGCAATCCGCCGCCCCGGTGGCGATAGGATCGCGCCGATGGCGATCGTCGACGACATCGTGGGACTGCGGCGGATCCTCGCGCAGGCACGGACGATTGCCGTGGTCGGCTTGTCCGCGCACTGGCATCGCCCGAGTTACTTTGCCGCGCAGTACATGCAGGCCAAGGGCTACCGCGTGCTGCCCGTCAATCCGTCCTACCATGAAATTCTCGGCGAGCGCTGCCATCCCTCGCTCACCGCGATCGGCGAACCGGTCGACATCGTCGACTGCTTCCGCAAGCCGCAGGACCTCGTCCCCATCGCCCGCGAGGCGGTCGCTACCGGCGCCAGGGTGTTGTGGATGCAGCTTGGCATTCACAACGCGGAGGCGGCGGCGATCGCGCTTGCCGGCGGCCTCGACGTGGTGATGGACCGCTGCGTGAAGATCGAGCACGCGCGCATCCTCGGCGGGCTCAACTGGGCAGGCGTCAATACCGGCGTCATCTCCGCCCGCCGACCGGAGCCGGTCGCATCGCGCGCCGTCGGCGCGCACGGCTGACGGCAGGCGAGTCCGTCCATGTCCGACCGCCGCTTCGGCTTCGACACGCTGTGCCTGCACGCAGGCCAGATCCCCGACGCGGCCACCGGAGCGCGGGCGCTGCCGATCTACCAGACGACCTCCTTTGTCTTCGACAGCGCCGAGCACGCAGCGAACCTCTTCAATCTCGCGACGTTCGGCAACGTCTACTCGCGCATCTCGAACCCGACCGTGGCGGCGCTCGAGGAGCGCGTCGCCGCGCTCGAAGGCGGCCGTGCCGCGCTCGCCACCGCGACCGGGATGGCGGCGCAGATGGTCGCGCTGTTGACGCTGTGCCGGAAAGGCGACCACATCGTGGCCGCCCGCACGCTCTACGGCGGCACGTACACGCAACTCGCGGTCACCTTCGCGCAGTTCGGCATCGACGCGACCTTCGTCGACAGCGACGATCCGACGCAGTTCACGGACGCGATCCGCGACACCACCAAGGCGGTGTACGTCGAGACGCTCGGCAATCCGCAGCTCAACGTCGTCGACCTCGGGGCGATCGGCGCCATCGCGCGCGCGGCCGGCGTCCCGCTCGTCGTCGACAACACGCTCGCCTCGCCGTACCTGTGCCGGCCCTTCGAGCACGGTGCCGACATCGTGATCCACTCGCTCACCAAGTATCTCGGCGGGCACGGCACGACGATGGGCGGCATCGTCGTCGAATCGGGCAAATTCCCGTGGAACAACGGCCGCTTCCCGCAGATGACCGAGCCGTCGCGCGGCTACCACGGCGTCATCTTCCACGAGACCTTCGGCGACTTCGGCTTCACCATGAAGGCGCGCATGGAGGTGATGCGCACCTTGGGCCCCACGCTCTCGCCGCATTCGGCGTTCCTGCTCCTGCAAGGCATCGAGACCTTGCACCTGCGCATGCCGCGGCACAGCGAATCGGCGCTCGCGGTGGCGCGACACCTCGCCGCCCATCCACTCGTCGAATGGGTCCAGTATCCGGGCCTGCCCGGAAACCGGTATCACGAGCTCGCGCAGCGTTATCTCCCCCGCGGCGCCGGCGGCATCCTCACCTTCGGCGTGCGCGGTGGCGCCGAAGCCGGCGAGAAGTTCATCGAGAACGTGCAGTTCCTCTCGCATCTCGCGAACATCGGCGATGCCAAGTCGCTGGTGATCCATCCGGCGTCGACCACGCATCGACAACTGTCCGCGGAGGAACAGATCGCGGCCGGTGTCGCGCCGTCGATGATTCGTCTGTCGATCGGCCTCGAGTCGCTGGACGATATCATCTGGGATCTGGACCAGGCGCTCGCCCGCTCGCAGTGACGGCGCGGCCGGCGCAGGTCGTCACCCTTTCATCCCCACCTCTCCATGCGTTACACCGCACTCGCCTGGCCCTTCGCGGCCCTCCTCGTCGCTGTCATCTTCGTCGCGCAGGATCTCGTCTTCCAGATCCTTGACGTGGCCAACCTCGTCGGCCACACCGCGTTCCGCATTGCCGCGTGGACCGTGGCAGCGAGCGCCATGGTGCTCTTGCTGCTGCCGCCGCGGCGACTCGCCTACGCGGTCGGCTTCCTGGTCTGCGCGGGACTCATCGCCTGGGCGCTCTACCTGCAGTACGTGCGCGACATCGAGCCCTGCCCGCTATGCATCTTCCAACGCGTCGCGGTGATCGCCACCGGCGTGGTGTTCCTGGTGGCGACGCTCCACGGCCCGGGTCGCGGCGGGGCGATGCTCTATGCGGCTCTCACGGTCGTCGCGGCCGGCATCGGCGCCGGGCTCGCCGCGTGGCAGGTGTGGATCCAGTCGCAGCCCAAGGGTGCGGTGGCCGCCTGCGGAATGGGGCTCGACTACATGCTGGAGACGCTGCCGCTCACCGACGTCATCGCCCGCGTGCTCAAGGGCAGCGGCGAGTGCGCCGAACAGGGATGGGTGCTGCTCGGCCTCGCGATCCCGGCGTGGACGTTCGTGTTCTTCATCGCGATGATCGTGGCGGCGGTGGCGCTCGTCAACCGCGACTGACACCCATCGCGCGAAGCGATTACTTCGGCGCCATCCGGATCGCGCCGTCGAGACGGATCACCTCGCCGTTCAGCATCGCGTTGCGCACGATCTCGCCGACCAGCGAGGCGAATTCCGGCGGGCGGCCCAGGCGCGGCGGGAACGGCACCATCTTGCCCAACGACTCCTGCGCCTCCTTCGACAGCGACGCCACCATCGGCGTCTCGAAGACCCCGGGGGCGATCGACACGATGCGAACGCCGTGGCGCGCGAGATCACGGGCGATCGGCAAGGTCATCCCCGCCACCGCCGCCTTCGATGCCGCGTACGCCGCTTGCCCGATCTGCCCGTCGTACGCGGCGATCGACGCCGTGGTCACGATGACGCCGCGCTCGCCGTCGGCGTTGGGCGCGCCGGCCGCCATCGCCTCCGCGCCAAGCCGGACCATGTTGAACATGCCGACGAGATTGATGGTGATCGTGCGCGCGAAACTCGCGAGTGCGTGCGGACCTTCCTTCCCCAGTACCCGCTCGCCATGGACGATGCCGGCACAGCCGATGAGGCCGTGCAGCCCGCCGAAGGCGCTCACCGCCGCCGCTACGGCAGCCCGGCCACTCGCCTCGTCGGCGACGTCGGTGCGCACGAAGCGTGCCGCCGCGCCGAGCTCGCTCGCAAGAGTCCGACCCTCGGCCTCCTTGAGATCGGCGATCACCACGCTGCCGCCGCGCTCGACGAGGTAGCGCGTCGTGGCGGCACCCAGGCCCGACGCGCCGCCGGTCACCACGAAAACGCTGCGTTCGATGTCCATGCTGCCTCCGATTTTGGTGGCGCCCTACCGTGACGGCGGCGCCTGCACGACCTTCATGGCCGTCGCAATCAACCCCGCCATGTCGGCGACGTTGGCCGGCATGATGAGCGTGTTGTTGGTGCGTGCAAGCTGCGCGAAGGCATTGATGTAGAACTCGGCGACGCGCAGATTCACCGACTCGAGACCGCCCGGCGCCTGGATCGCATCGGCGACCACGCGGATCGCCTTGGCGTTGGCCTCGGCGTTGACGAGCGTCGCCTGCGCCGCGCCTTGCGCCACGTTGATCTCGCTCTGCTTCTCGCCCTCGGACTTGGCGATGGCGGCTTCCCGCGCGCCGATGGCGATGTTGATCTGCTCCTGGCGCTTGCCTTCCGAGGTGGCGATCACCGCGCGCTTCTCGCGCTCGGCGGTGATCTGCGCCTGCATCGCGCGCAGGATCTCGGCCGGTGGCGTCAGGTCCTTGATCTCGTAGCGCAGCACCTTCACGCCCCAACTCGCCGCCGCCTCGTCGAGCGCGGAGACGACGAGCGCATTGATCTGGTCGCGCTCCTCGAACGTCTTGTCGAGCTCCATGCGGCCGATCACGCTGCGCAGCGTGGTCTGCGCGAGCTGGGTGATGGCGAGCACGTAGTTCGACGAGCCATACGAGGCGAGCTTGGGGTCGGTGACCTGGAAATACAGGATGCCGTCGACCTGCAATTGCGTGTTGTCGCGCGTGATGCAGATCTGGCTCGGCACGTCGAGGGGGATCTCCCGCAGGTCGTGGCGGTAGGCGATGCGATCGACGAAGGGAATGACGAAATTGAGACCCGGCGCCAGCACGGCATAGAAGCGGCCCAGCCGCTCGACGATCCACGCGTGCTGCTGCGGGACCACGCGAATCGCCTTGACGACGACGATCAGCGCGACGATGAACAGTGCTGCGGTGGCGACCGCCGAACCCATCCACATGTTCTGTCTCCCCTCCTGAAGCGATGTCACGCGCGCCGGTCGGCGATGACCAGCGTCGAGCCGCGGGTATCCACGATGTACATGGTGTCCGCCCGCGCGCCACCGGGTGCGAGCTCGGCGTCCCATTGCGTTCCGCGATAGCTGACCCGCGCGCTGCCGTCATCCTTCCAGTCGAGCACGCGCACCGTACCTCCGAGGTCGAGCGATGGATCAGCGGGCACGGCGCGCGCGAGCCGCCAGCGGTGCGCGATCATCGTCAGCACCACGGCAAGCACGCCGCCGACCGTCAACTGCACGGGCAGCGTCGCCCCGAATAGCGCGGCCAGGCCGCCGATGGCGAAGGCGATGCCCACGGCCAGGAGATAGTACGTTCCCAGCACGAGTTCGACGGCGATGGTCACTGCCGCGAAGATCCACCAGAGCCAGTAATCATTCATTGCTTGCGCGTGAGCGGTTGACCGTGTCTCGGTCGCAAGCATACGGCAGTTTGCCGGGTACGTTTCGGCGTCCCGACCGGCGCGCCCGATCGCAAGCCGGCCGCTTCCGCGCGTGCCGGCCCGGTCGCGGCGAAACCATGCGCCAGGGCGATCGTCGCACGCTATAATGTGCGGTTCTTTTCGCCTCCAAACAGCGCGCTGCAACCTGACTCGGCGACCACGCGTCGCCGACCCGCCGCCTTCCACCATGCCGATCTACGAATACCGCTGCACGCAGTGCGGGCACAAGCTCGAAGCACTGCAAAAATTCAGCGACGCACCGCTGACCACCTGCCCGGCCTGCCACCGGGAGACGCTCACCAAGCTCGTCTCCGCTGCCGGCTTCCAGTTGAAGGGGAGCGGCTGGTACCAGACCGACTTTCGCGGCGGCGGCAAGGCGAAGGAGGCGGACGGCGCCAAGCCGAGCGGTGACGCCAAGGACAAGGGCGACGGCAAGGACGGCGGCAAAGGCCAGGGCAGCGGCGCCGGTGACGCCGCAGGTGGCGCGACCACGCCCGCCGATACCGGCGGCAAGACCAGCGGGAAGGCCAGCGATGGCGGTGCAGCGTCGTCGTCCGCGACCGGAACCGCATCGGGGACGTCCGCGTCCTGATTCGCGTGAAGCGCTACCTCGTCGCCGGCCTGCTGGTCTGGGTGCCCCTGGGCATCACGATCTGGGTTCTTCACTTCCTGGTGACGACGCTCGACCAGACGCTCCTCCTCTTCCCCGAGCGCGCGCAGCCCGATCGCCTCCTCGGCGTGCACATCCCGGGCCTCGGCGTGGTGCTGAGCTTCGTGATCCTGCTGCTCACCGGGGTGATCGCCGCCAATTTCCTCGGCGCGCGGCTCATCCGCCTGTGGGAAGCGCTTCTCGGCCGCATCCCGGTCGTGAAGTCGATCTACTCGTCGGTGAAGCAGGTGAGCGATACGCTGCTGTCCGATTCGGGCAATGCATTTCGCAAGGCGCTGCTGGTGCAGTGGCCGCACGAGGGCTCGTGGACCATCGCCTTCCTGACCGGCACGCCGGGACCGGCGGTCGCCGCGCACCTCGGCGACGACCACCTCGCCGTCTACGTCCCCACCACGCCGAAT
Organism: Burkholderiales bacterium; assembly: GCA_039807685.1. Taxonomy (GTDB): domain Bacteria; phylum Pseudomonadota; class Gammaproteobacteria; order Burkholderiales; family Casimicrobiaceae; genus VBCG01. Next base: position 20,422 of record JBDHRR010000043.1, on the reverse strand, counting down.
CCGACCGGTGGCTACTTCGTCATCGTTCCCCGCGCCAACGTGCGCGATCTCGACATGTCGGTCGACGACGCGCTGAAGTACGTGATCTCGATGGGGGTCGTGGCACCACGACGCGCCCTGCCCGGACGCGTCGCCCCACCCGATCAACCGGAGAGCAGCACGTGAAACGAACCGACTACTGCGGCCGCATCGACCGCCGCTTCCTCGACCAGACGGTCACGCTGACAGGCTGGGTGCACCGGCGGCGCGATCACGGCGGCGTCATCTTCATCGACCTGCGCGATCGCGAGGGTCTGGTGCAGGTCGTCTGCGATCCCGACCGCGCGGCCTCGTTCGCGATCGCGGAGTCGCTGCGCAACGAATACTGCGTCGAGGTCACCGGGCGCGTGCGTCCGCGGCCGACCGGCACCGTCAACACCTCGCTCGTCTCCGGCGAGATCGAGGTGCTCGCGCACGATCTCGCCATTCTCAACGCCTCGGCGACGCCACCGTTCCAGCTCGACGACGAGAATCTCTCGGAGACGGTGCGCCTCGTGCACCGGGTGATCGACCTGCGCCGGCCGCAGATGCAGAAGAATCTCCTGCTGCGCTACCGCACGGCGATGTCCGCGCGGCGCTACCTCGACGCGCAGGGCTTCATCGACATCGAGACGCCGATGCTCTACAAGAGCACGCCGGAGGGTGCGCGCGAGTTCCTGGTGCCGTCGCGCCTGCATCACGGCCAGTTCTACGCGCTGCCGCAGTCGCCGCAGCTCTTCAAGCAGATGCTGATGGTGGCCGGCTTCGACCGCTACTACCAGATCACCAAGTGCTTCCGCGACGAGGACCTGCGCGCCGATCGCCAGCCCGAGTTCACGCAGATCGACATCGAGACCTCGTTCCTCACCGAGCTCGAGATCCGTGCGCTCATGGAAGGCCTGGTGCGCACGATGTGGAAGGAGGCGATGGGCGTCGACCTGCCCGATCCCTTTCCCATCGCCACCTACGCCGAGGTCATGCACAAGTACGGCTCCGACAAGCCGGACCTGCGCATCCCGCTCGAGCTGACCGAGCTGACCGACCTCATGCGCACCGTCGACTTCAAGGTCTTCCGCGCCGCGGCCGACCTGCCCAACGGACGCGTTGCCGCGCTGCGCGTCCCGGGCGGCGGCACGCTCACCCGCAAGGAGCTCGACGACTACGCCGCCTTCGTGAAGATCTACGGCGCCGGCGGCCTCGCCTACATCAAGGTGAACGACGCCAGCCGCGCCAACGAGGAGGGGCTGCAATCGCCGGTGGTGAAGTTCCTGCCCGAGCCCGTCCTGCGCGAGATCCTCACGCGCACGCAGGCGGCGAACGGCGACGTGATCTTCTTCGGCGCCGACCGCGACAAGATCGTCAACGATGCGCTGGGTGCGCTGCGCACCAAGGTGGGCCACGATCGCGGCCTCGCCACCGACGGCTGGAAGCCGCTGTGGGTGGTCGACTTCCCGATGTTCGAGTACGACGACGAGCGCAAGACGTGGGCTGCGCGGCACCACCCCTTCACCGCGCCCAAGGACGGCCACGAGGAACGCTTCGCTTCCGATCCCGCCCATGCGCTCGCCAAGGCCTACGACGTGGTGATGAACGGCTGGGAGATCGGCGGCGGGTCGGTGCGCATCCACCGCGCCGAGGTGCAGCAGAAGGTATTCGCCGCGCTCGGCATCAGCGCCGACGATCAGCGCCAGAAGTTCGGCTTCCTGCTCGATGCGCTGCAGTACGGCGCACCGCCGCATGGCGGCATCGCCTTCGGCCTCGATCGCATCGTCACGCTGATGTGCGGCGCCGAATCGATCCGCGACGTCATCGCCTTCCCCAAGACGCAGCGCGGACAGGATCTCCTCATCGAAGCGCCGACGGCCGTCACCGAGCAACAACTGCGCGACCTGCACATCCGCGTGCGGGCGTCGGATTCGCTGAAAGCGGGATAGGCAGCAGCAGCGGCACGCCATCCGCGCCCCGCCGCGGTGGGCGGACGATGGCGGCATGCGCGGGGCGGACGCCACCGCTGCCGCAGCGTTGCAGTACACTGCAACGCATGCGCTCCTGGCATTCCAACGTTCTCGCCGTCGCGTGGTTCGCCGCCGCGCCGCTGCTGGCACCCGCTCCGGCGCACGCATTCGCCGGCGCCGAGGCGCGCGTCGAGGCGCTGCCCAAGGAAGCACGCGTGGTCCTCGCGCAAATCCACGACGGCGGCCCGTTCCGCTACGAGCGCGACGGGGTCGTCTTCGGCAATCGCGAGCGTCTGCTCCCCAACGAGCGCCGCGGTTACTATCACGAGTACACGGTCCCGACGCCCGGCGCCCGCAATCGCGGCGCGCGACGCATCGTCTGCGGCGGCCCCAAGCAGCAGCCGGTGGCCTGCTGGTATACCGACGACCACTACCAATCCTTTGCGAAGATCCGCGAATGAAGGCCCCCGATCTCGCCAACGTCGAAGCGGCCGGTGTGCAGGCGTGGCGCGGTGCCGTCGAACCGTTGCAAGCAGCGGCCGAGCGGGCGCACCTCGTCTTCACCGCCTGCGAACTGGGTGACGCCAAGGATCGTGCCGCGGTCTTCGGCGAGCTCGATCGCAAACTCCGCCTGCCGGCGCACTTCGGCCACAACTGGGATGCGCTGGCCGACGTGCTCGAGGATCGCGACTGGCTCGGCAAGGCGGGGCGTGTGATCGTCCTCCACGGCGTTGCCGCCTACCGCAAGGACCATCCCAACGACTGGTCCACGCTCGAGGACATCCTCGCCGAGGCTGCCGAGTTCTGGAAGGAATTGCACGTGCCGTTCTGGGTGTTCACGGCCTAGCGGCACCCCGCCGCCGCAGGCGGCAACCCCGAATCGTCGTTCCGTGCGTTACAAGATCCCGATCTCGATCCTCGCCCTCGTCTACACGAACGACCTCGACGTGCTGCTGCTCGAACGCGCCGACTACCCCGGCCACTGGCAATCGGTCACCGGCAGCCAGGAGCCCGGAGAAACGCTCGCCGAAACCGCGCGCCGTGAACTCGCCGAGGAGACCGGGATCGACGCGCTGCGCTACGGTGACGTCGTCGACTGGAAGATGCACCACGATTTCGAGATCTACCGCCGCTGGGCGTATCGCTATCCGCCGGGAACGACGACCAACACCGAGCACGTGTTCGCGCTCGCCGTCCCCACGCAGCTGCGCGTGAAGCTGGCACCGCGCGAGCATTTGCACTACGTCTGGCTGCCGTGGCGCGAGGCCGCGGCGCGCTGCTTCTCCTGGACCAACCGCGCGGCGATCGAAGCGCTGCCGGCACACGCCACAGTACTCCCAAGGAATACGCCATGAACCGCTACGCAGGATTGGCCGCCGCGCTCGCGCTGCTGGCGGCGAGCACGCCCTCACTGCACGCCGCCGACGCCGCGCCGCCTCCGCTGCCCATCGTCACCGTCTCCGCCGCCGCGACCGCGAGCGTTGCCAACGACCGCATGTTCGCGTGGCTGCGGGCGGAGGCCGACCACGCCGATCCGGCGAAGGCAGCCGCCGACGTGAACGGGCGGATCGGCAAGGCGCTGGCCCGCATCAAGGCGACCGCCGGCGTCGACGTGAAGACGTCGGGGTATTCGTCGTATCAGATCGCCGAGAAGAACCAGCCGCTGCGCTGGCGCGTCGCGCAGTCGATCACCGTCGAAGGCGCCGACTTCGCGAGCATCGCCGCGCTCCTCACCCGGCTGCAGGCCGACGATGGGCTCGTGCTCTCCGGCATGAACTTCGACGTGAGTCGCGAGGCGCGGCGCAAGGTCGAGGATGCGCTGACCGACGAGGCGATCAAGTCGTGGCAGACGCGCGCGCGCAATGCCGCGCGGGCGCTGGGCTACGATGCCTGGCGCACGGGTCGCATCACCGTGTCGACGAGCGAGCCCATGCGGCCGCAGCCGATGATGCGCATGGCCGCGACGGCGATGGCCGCTCCGGCGCCGCCGGTCAACGTCGAGGGAGGCAATACCGAGGTCGGCGTCACCGTCTCCGGCGAGGCCGTCCTCGAAGCGGCGCGGCGGTAGGCGTCGCCGCGCGCCGCAGCGCGCTACTCCGCCGCGACCGGCGCGCCGCCGCGACCGTTGGCCGCGTCTTCTTCGGCGGCCGCCTTCATCGACAGGCGCACGCGGCCCTTCTCGTCGGCCTCGATCACCTTGACGCGCACGATCTGGCCTTCCTTGACGTAATCGGAGACCTGATTGACGCGCTCCTTGGCGATCTGCGAGATGTGCAGGAGACCGTCCTTGCCCGGCAGGAGCTGGACGATGGCGCCGAAGTCGAGCAGGCGCAGCACCGGTCCTTCGTAGATCTTGCCGACCTCGACGTCCGCGGTGATGCCCTCGATGCGCCGGCGTGCGACATCGCAGGCCTCGGCGTTGACCGAGGCGATCGTCACCGTGCCGTCGTCCTTGATGTCGATGGTGCAGCCGGTCTCTTCGGTGAGCGCGCGAATGACCGCGCCGCCCTTGCCGATGACGTCGCGGATCTTCTCGGGGTTGATCTTGAAGGTGTACATGCGCGGCGCGTGCGCCGAGATCTCGGTGCGCGCGTGCGGCAGCGCCTGCTGCATGATGCCGAGGATGTGCATGCGGCCTTCGCGCGCCTGCGCGAGCGCCACCGCCATGATCTCCTTGGTGATGCCCTGGATCTTGATGTCCATCTGCAGCGCGGTGATGCCGCGGTCGGTGCCGGCCACCTTGAAGTCCATGTCGCCCAGGTGATCCTCGTCGCCGAGGATGTCCGTCAGCACCGCGAAGCGGTTGCCTTCCTTGATGAGACCCATCGCGATCCCGGCGACGTGCGCCTTGGTCGGCACGCCCGCATCCATCAGTGCGAGGCTCGAGCCGCACACCGAGGCCATCGACGAGCTGCCGTTGCTCTCGGTGATCTCGGAGACCACGCGCATCGAATAGGCGAATTCCTCACCCGTCGGGAGCACGGCGATCACCGCTCGCTTGGCGAGTCGGCCGTGGCCGATCTCACGACGCTTGGGGCTGCCGACGCGACCCGTCTCGCCGGTCGCGTACGGGGGCATGTTGTAGTGGAACATGAAGCGGTCACGGTACTCGCCCTGCAACGCATCGATGATCTGCTCGTCGCGGGCGGTGCCGAGGGTGGCCACCACCAGCGCCTGCGTCTCGCCGCGGGTGAAGAGCGCCGAACCGTGGGTGCGCGGCAGCACGCCGGTGCGAATGCTGATCGGGCGCACCGTGCGCGTGTCGCGGCCGTCGATGCGGGCTTCGCCGGCGAGGATCTGCTGGCGCACGACCTTGGCTTCCATGTCGAAGACGTGGTTGTCGACGGCGCGCGCGTAGTCGGGCGCAGCGTCCGCGGGAACGCATTCGGCGCGGGCCTTGGCGTAGACCTCCTTCAGCCGCTGCTGGCGGCCCTGCTTCTGGCGGATCTGGTAGGCGGCGCGGACGTCGCCCTCGACCGCCGCGGTGACCGCCGCGATCATCGCCTCGTCCTTGACGGGGGGCTGCCAGTCCCACTCGGGCCTGCCACCCTCCTCGACCAGCGAGTGGATGAGATCGATGACCGCCTGCTGCTGCTGGTGACCGAAGACCACGGCGCCCAGCATCACCTCTTCGGTGAGCTCGTGCGCCTCGGATTCGACCATCAGCACCGCCGCTTCGGTGCCGGCGACCACGAGATCGAGCTGCGAGGTCGCAAGCTCGGTCTTGCTGGGGTTGAGGACGTACTGGCCGTTGAGATAACCCACGCGCGCCGCACCGATCGGACCCGCGAATGGAATGCCGGCGAGCGACACCGCTGCCGAGGCACCGATCAGCGCCGGGATGTCCGGATCGATCTCGGGGTCGATCGACATCACGGTGGCGACGATCTGCACGTCGTTGTAGAAGCCGTCAGGAAAGAGCGGACGCAGCGGACGATCGATGAGCCGCGAGGTCAGCGTCTCCTTCTCCGAAGGACGCCCCTCGCGCTTGAAGAAGCCGCCGGGGATCTTGCCCGCGGCGTAGGTCTTCTCCTGATAGTCGACGGTCAGCGGAAAGAAATCCTGCCCGGCCTTGGGCGACTTCGCGGCAACGCAGGTCACGAGCACCACCGAGTCGCCGAGGCTCGCCATGACGGCGCCTCCGGCCTGGCGGGCGATCTCGCCGGTTTCGAGGGTCAGCGTGTGCGCGCCGTAAGGGATGGATTTCTTGATGGCATTAGGCATGTCGGAGTCCCATGAACGACGAAAGCCGCGCTCCGGTGCGAAGCGCGGCCCTCGCGGGAGAAACGATCGGAAGCGACATCGCCCGCGTTGGGCGCGGGCGATGTCGGGGGATTACTTGCGCAGGCCGAGCTTGTCGATCAGCGTGCGGTAGGTATCGGTGTTGCGCGATTTCAGGTAGTCGAGCAGCTTGCGGCGCCGCGACACCATGCGCAGCAAGCCGCGCCGCGAGTGGTGGTCCTTCACGTTCGCCTTGAAATGGTCGGCGAGCCCGTTGATGCGTGAAGTGAGAAGCGCGATCTGGACTTCGGGCGAGCCCGTGTCGCCCTTGCCGCGCTGGTGGTCGGCGATCACGCTCGCCTTGTCGGTAGCCGTCACGGCCATGGTCATTCCTCGTCTCTCGGCTGTCTGGTTGCGATTTCGCAAAGTCTTAAATTATAAGTGGAAAAGCCGGTCATCGGCAAGATCCAGAACTAACCGGGGTCGAAGACCGCCTGCGCGCCGGGCAGCACGCGCGACGGCTGCGCGACGCCGTCCGCCACCCTGGCAAGACCCAGGAGCCGTGGACCGGCGTAGACGGCGTGCTCGCCTGTTTCCGCTGCGTCGACCGGCACCGCCTGGCCCTGAAGAAAGCGCCGGGCCTGCGGCGCCGCCATCTCCAGGCGCGGCAGGTCGGCGACCAGCGCTCCCGTCGGCAACAGGCGCTGGCTTCGCGCCGTATCGTCGAGACTCTCGAGCGTCTCGATGGTGATCGCATCCTCGAGGCGAAAGCCGCCGGTGGTGGTCCGCCGCAGCGCCGCGAGGTGCGCGCCGACGCCGAGGGCCCGGCCGATGTCCTCGGCCAGTACGCGAACGTACGTGCCCTTGCTGCACGTCACGGTCACCTGCGCCAGCGGCGGCTCCCAGCCGATGCAGGCGAGTGCGTGCACGACGATCGGCCGCGGCGCGCGCTCGACTTCCTGCCCGGCGCGGGCAAGGCGATACAGCGGACGACCGTCGACCTTCAGTGCCGAGTACATCGGCGGGATCTGCAACTGCTCGCCCAGGAACGTAGCGAGCGTCGCCTCGAGCGCGTCGCGCGAGAAGTCGACTGCGAAGGTCGCGCTGACCTCGCCTTCCGCGTCACCGGTGGTCGTGGTGGCGCCGAAGCGGATGGTCGCGAGGTAACCCTTCGGCGCGTCGAGCAAGCGCTGCGCGAAGCGGGTCGCCTCGCCGAAACACAGCGGCAGCAGGCCCGACGCCAGCGGATCGAGGGTGCCGGTGTGTCCCGCGCGCTTGGCCCGCAGGAGCCACTTCGCCTTGGCGAGCGCCGCGGTCGAGGTCAGTCCCGACGGCTTGTCGAGGAGCAGTACGCCGTCGACGTCACGGCGCTCGATCCTGGCCGCAGACGCATGCATGCCGGATGGCGATGAAGCGTGAGCACGCCGCGCACCGTCGTGCGGGCGGTGCCGGCACGCATCGTTACTCGGCGAGCTTGCGGTCGGCGGCAACCGCGTCGTCGATGAGTTGTGCGAGCTTCATCCCCGCCTCGATCGAATCGTCGTACGCGAAATGGAGTTGCGGCACGGAGTAGAGGTCGAGGCGGTGTGCGAGCTGGCTGCGCAGGAAGCCTGCGGTCCGCTGCAAGGCATGAATCGCCTCGTCGGCGTGCTCGCGGCCGGCGAGATGCGTCACCTGCACGGTGGCGTGCGACAGGTCCGCGGAAACCTCCACGTGCGTCACCGTCACCGGTCCCACGCGCGGATCCTTCACCTCGTTACGCAGGAGATCGGCGAGTTCCTTCTGGATCTGGTCGCCGACCCGCTGCGCGCGCTGCGAGTGCTTCTTCATCGAGGGAACCTCTTTCACAAGGAGACGCAGAGGCGCAGAGAGATTTCCTTCCGTGCGTCTCGGCGTCTCCCGTGCACAACCGCTTCCGGCTCTTTCACGAAGAGACAGCGAGAATCGCCTTTCTCTGCGTCTCGGCGTCTCCTGTGAAAAAGCCCCTTACAACGTCCGCGAGACTTCGACGATCTCGAACACCTCGATCTGGTCGCCCTTCTGGACGTCGTTGTAGTTCCGCAGCGACAGGCCACACTCGAAGCCCGCCTTGACCTCGCGCACGTCGTCCTTGAACCGCTTGAGCGAGTCGAGCTCGCCCTCGTGCACCACGACGTTGTCGCGCAGCAGGCGCACCTTGGCGCCGCGCCGCACCAGCCCTTCGAGCACGTAGCAGCCGGCGACGGTGCCTACCTTGGAAATGCGATACACCTCGCGCACCTCGACCAGGCCGAGCTGGTTCTCCTTGCGCTCCGGAGCGAGCATCCCCGAGAGCGCCGCCTTCACCTCGTCCACTGCGTCGTAGATGATGTTGTAGTAGCGGATCTGCACGCCGCTCGTCTCGGCCAGCTTGCGCGCCTGCGCGTCGGCCCGCGTATTGAAGCCGATGATCACCGCCTTCGCGGCGAGTGCCAGGTTGATGTCGGATTCGGTGATCCCGCCCACCCCGGCATGCACGATGTTGACCTTGACCTCGTCGGTGGAGAGCTTGACGAGCGCCTGCGACAGACCCTCGTAGCTGCCCTGCACGTCGGCCTTGATGATGAGCGCGAGGGTCTTCACCTCGTGCTCGCCCACCTCGCCGAAGATGTTCTCGAGCTTGGTCGCCTGCTGCTTCGCAAGCTTCACGTCGCGGAATTTGCCCTGGCGGAACAGCGCGATCTCGCGCGCCTTGCGCTCATCGCCGAGCGCCATCACGTCCTCGCCGGCAAGCGGCACATCGGACAGACCCTGGATCTCGACGGGAATTGCCGGACCCGCCTCGGTCACCGCCTTGCCGTTCTCGTCATTCATCGCGCGCACGCGGCCGAATACCGCCCCGGCGAGCACGATGTCGCCGCGCTTCAGCGTCCCGGACTGCACGAGCACGGTAGCGACCGGGCCGCGACCCTTGTCGAGCCTCGCCTCGATCACGATGCCCTTGGCCGGTGCATCCTTGGCCGCCTTCAACTCGAGCACCTCGGCCTGCAGCAGCAGTCCGTCGAGCAGGCGATCGATGCCCTCGCCCGTGCGTGCCGATACCGGGATGAACTGCACGTCGCCGCCATACTCTTCCGGCAGCACGCTCTCCGCCACCAGCTCCTGCTTGACGCGGTCCGGATTGGCTTCCGGCTTGTCGATCTTGTTGATCGCGACGACCAGCGGCACGTTGGCCGCCTTGGCGTGGGCGATGGCCTCCTTGGTCTGCGGCATCACGCCGTCGTCGGCGGCGACCACCAGCACCACCATGTCGGTCACCTTGGCGCCGCGCGCGCGCATCGCCGTGAATGCCTCGTGACCCGGAGTGTCGAGGAAGGTGATCACCCCCTTCGCGGTCTCGACGTGATACGCGCCGATGTGCTGGGTGATGCCACCCGCCTCTCCGCTCGCGACGCGGGTGCGCCGGATCGCATCGAGAAGCGAGGTCTTGCCGTGATCGACGTGACCCATGACCGTCACCACCGGCGGCCGTGGCAGGAGCTCGGCCTGGTGCTCGCCGTGGGCCTCGATGAGGAGCGCGTCGGGATCGTCGAGCTTCGCGGCCACTGCCTTGTGACCCATCTCCTCGACGACGATCATCGCCGTCTCCTGGTCGAGGTTCTGGTTGATGGTCACCATGGTGCCGAGCTTCATCATCGCCTTGATCACTTCGGTCGCCTTCACCGACATCTTGTGCGCGAGCTCAGCGACAGTGATCGTCTCGGGGACCGTCACCTCGCGCACGACCGGCCCGGCGACGCTCGCGCCGTCACCCCCGTCGTCGTCGCGATGGCGTCCACCCATCTTCGGTCCGCGCCAACCCGGGGTCGCCGCTGCACCTCCCGTATCACCACGCAGCTTGAGCGCGCGCCGGCGCGCCGCCTCTTCCTGGAAGACCTGGCCCGGCGCCTTCTTCGTGGTGCGATCGGTGCGCTTCTCGCCGGGCTTGGCCGCCGGGCGATGCAGCGTACCGAGCTTCTTGGCGGGCGTCGCCACGGTCGCGGGCTTGGCCTCGGCGGCCTTGGCCGCGGCTTCGGCGGCAGCCTTTGCCGCGAGCTCCTCGGCTTCCTTGCGATTCCGGCGCGCAGCCTCGCGTTCCTGCTTCTCGCGCAACTCCTGTTCCTGCCGCTGGAAGAGCGCCTGCGTCTTGCGCTGCTCCTCCTCGCGGGCTGCGATCTCCTGCGGGGTGAGGTGCGACGGGATCGCTGGCGCCGCCGGTGCCACCGGCGCGGATGCCGCGGCCGCCACCTCCACTGTTGCCTCGGGCGCCGCTGGCGCTTCGCTCTCCACCGGCGCCTCGCTGGCGACGACGGGTTCGGGCTCCGGCACCGCCACCTCGACGACGGGCTCGGGTGGTGCCTCGAGCACCGGTTCGGGCGCTGCCGGCACTTCCGGCTCGATCACCGGTGGCAGCACTTCCTCGATCGCAGGTGCCGCCGCGGCTTCGTCTTCGCGACGCACGAGGACGCGCTTCTTGCGCACCTCGACCTGGATGGTGCGCGACTTGCCCGACGCATCGGCGGCCCGGATCTCGGACGTCTGCTTGCGGGTGAGCGTGATCCGCCGCTTGGGCTCGGCCGCGCCTCCGTGCTGCTTGCGCAGGTAATCGAGCAGGCGCGTCTTGTCCTGCTCGGTGAGTGAGTCGCCGGCCTTCTTGGCCGCGACTCCGGCGGCGGCAAGCTGCTCGATGAGCGCGCCGGCGCCCATCTTGAGCTCGGTTGCGAATTGTTCGATCGTCGTTTGCGGCATGCGTTTCGTCTCCTGCCGGGTGCTGCCGGCGCGTGGCAATGAGCGCCGTTATTTCGTCGCGACGGCGGCGATGGCCGCTGGCTCCGACTCGGCCACGGCCTCACCCTCGAACCAGTGCGCACGGGCTTTCATGATGAGGTCGACTGCGCGCTCGTCGGGCAATCCCGTCATCTCGGTGAGCTCGTCGGTGGCGAGATCGGCGAGCGCATCGCGCGTGGTGACGCCGTGCGCCGCGAGCTTGCTTGCCACGTCGGTATCCATCCCCTCCAGCGCGAGCAGCGCCTCTTCGACGTTGCCCACCGACTCCTCGCGCACGATCGCCTCGGTCAAGAGCGCGTTGCGGGCGCGGCTGCGCAGCTCGTTCACCGTGTCCTCGTCGAACGACTCGATCTCGAGCATCTCGTTGATCGGCACGTAGGCCACCTCCTCGAGCGACGTGAAGCCCTCGGCGATGAGAATCTCGGCGACCTCCTCGTCGACGTCGAGACGCTCCATGAAGAGCTCCCGCAGGCGGCCGGTCTCGCTCTCCTGCTTCTGCTGCGATTCCTCCACGCTCATGAGGTTCAACTGCCACCCGGTGAGCTCGGAGGCGAGCCGCACGTTCTGTCCACTGCGGCCGATCGCGATGGCGAGGTTTTCCTCGTCGACCACGACGTCCATGGCGTGCTTCTCCTCGTCGACCAGGATGCTCTGCACCTCGGCCGGAGCGAGCGCATTGATGACGAACTTCGCCGGGTCGTCGGAATACAGGATGATGTCGACGCGCTCGCCGGCAAGTTCGTTGGTGACCGCCGTCACGCGCGAGCCGCGCATCCCGATGCAGGTCCCCTGCGGGTCGAGCCGGGGGTCGTTGGACTTGACCGCGATCTTGGCGCGAATCCCGGGGTCGCGCGCGGCGGCGCGGATCTCGATCAGGCCCTCCTCGATCTCCGGCACCTCGAGCTCGAACAGCCGCACGAGGAACTCGGGGGACACGCGCGAGAGGATCAACTGCGGGCCCTTGGCGGTGCGGTCGATCTTCATGACGTAGGCGCGCACGCGATCGCCCACGCGCAGCATCTCCTTCTGGATGAGCTGGTCGCGCGGGATCACGCCTTCGATCCGCCCCGACTCGACGATCACGTTGCCGCGCTCCATGCGCTTCACCGTGCCGGTGAGGAGGTTGTCGTCGCGTTCGAGGAAATCGTTGAGGATCTGCTCTCGCTCGGCATCGCGGATCTTCTGCAGGATCACCTGCTTGGCCGCCTGCGCGCCGATACGGCCGAACTCGATCGGCTCCAGCGGCTCTTCCACGACGTCGCCCAGCTTGAGAGCGGGGTCACGCGCGACGGCATCGGTGATCGCGAGCTGGTGCGCCGGCTCCTCGTGCTCCTCGTCGGGCACCACCGTCCAGCGGCGAAACGACTCGTAGTCGCCGGTCGTGCGGTCGATCGCCACGCGGGCGTCGATCTCCTGGTTCGGGAAGCGCTTCTTGGTCGCCGATGCAAGCGCCGATTCGAGCGCGACGAAGACGATCTCCTTCGGCACGTTCTTCTCGCGTGCGAGGGCATCGACGAGCAGCAACAGTTCGCGGTTCATTTGGACTTTCTCCACTCGATCCGGGGCACGAGCCGCGCCTTGTCGATCCCCGCGAAGGGAATCTCCAGCACGCCCTTGGCGGTCTCCACGAGCACCCGATCGCCGCCCGCTCCGCCCGCAACACCCCGCAGCACACCCTTCACGCGGCGTGCGCCATCCATCATTTCGCGCAACGTGAGTTGCGCTTCCTCGCCGGCGAACCGGCTGAAATCGGCCAAGGCCTTGAGCGGCCGGTCGAGACCCGGAGAGCTCACCTCGAGCCGCTCGTATTCGACGTTCTCGACGGTGAAGACGTGCGTCAGCTGGTTGCTGACGCGCGCGCAGTCCTCGACGTCGACCCCCTTCGGCGCATCGATGAAGACGCGCACCAACCCCGCCCGCGGCTGCAGTTCCCAGTCGACGAGTTCGTACCCCATCGGGGGGACGGTCCTCGCGAGCAGTTCGCTCATCACGGTACGGCGGTCGGTCATCTCGTCGTTGGCAGCAATATTCGAATCACGCGCGGCGTCGGCACGCCCGCAGCAACGGCGCAAAGCCTGCACAGAAATGAAAAATGGGCCGGAAAAGCCCATTTCTTATGACTGCCCCGTGGTTCGACCCGGGACGCGCCTGCCAGCGCCCGGGCCCGCCGCGATGGGCCATGCCGCACCCGCGGGAAACGTCCTTGCCGTTGCTTGCGGGGCACCGAACCTCGGCGCCCACGCGAGCCCTGCATCATAGCAGAAAAACGGATGGCGAGGGCCGGTCGCCGCCGCGCATCCGGTCAGGCTGCGGCCGGGGCGCGGCGCCACGCCGATGGCGCCACCCCCGTCCAGCGCCGGAACGCCCGCGCGAAGGCACTGGCGTCGGCGTATCCGAGGCAGACGGCAATGTCGACGAGGTTCGCATCGGTGCCACCGAGCATCTCGCGCGCCATCGCGAAACGGACCTCGTCCACCACCTTGTGGAACGTCGTCCCCTGGCTTTTCAGCCGCCGATTGAGCGTCCGCGGATGGACCGCGAGCAATCCGGCCACGCGCTCCGCGGTCACCTCACCCGATGCCAGCGCGCGCCGGACCAGGCGCGCGACGCGTTCGCCGATCGGGGCGTCCGACGTCGCGCCGACGTCCTGGACCTCGCGCGCGAGGAGACGGTAGAGAGCGGCGTCGGCACCGACGACGGATTGCCCGAGCGTCGCCGCCGGAAACAGCAGCGCGCAGGCCTCGGCATCGAAGCGGACCGGCGCCCGAAAGAAGTGACGATAGGCGGTGACGTCGACTGGCTTGCGAAACGCGAACTGCACCGCTTGCGGCGCCCAGGTGTCGCCGCAGAGCGCGCGCATCAGATTGCAGCCGATCGCCATCGCGCCGGCCAGAATGTGGGTGGCACCAGCAACGTCCCGATCCAGCAACTCGTACCCCAGCGCGGCACCGTCGCCGTCGACCGTCACGCTGACCGTTCCGGCGTGATCGTGCATCGCGACGTGCCGCTCGAGGTTGCGCAGGGCGGTGCCGACGTCGGGTGAATTCTGCACGATGAAACCGTCCACGCCGATTGACGACGCCGTGGCGAGTTGACCGAGATGCAGGCCGAAATTGGGATCTTTCGTCGCCTCGGCGCAACGCACGAGGAGTGCGCCGAGGAGCGCGACGGGAAGCGCGGCGTCGGCATCCTCGAACACTGCGGGCGACAGGCCCGCGGCTTCGACGATCGACGCCATGGCGACGCCACGCGCCGCCAGCAGGCGGGGGAGTCCCTGGATGGGGCCGACGCGAATCATGCCGCGCGGCACCGCCGCGAATGCCGGGGTCTTGATGCCGCTCGACATGGACTTCATGTCGTCTCCTCACGTATCCGATGGCGCGAAATGTATGACGACTGTCGCACTTTGCCAAGCGGCTGTCGGCGGCATCCGCGATAGTTCGCCGTCACTGCGGATGCAGGCAGGTCGCCGGCGTCCCACCCCGTGATTCGAAACGCATCGACGAGGAGAGCACGCATGTTCGGCAAGCACCGGGAGACATGGGTGGCGATGATTGCAGGCGGTCTGCTCGCGGCATCGTCAGCGATGGCGCAACAGGTCACCGGGACGCTGGGCTCGCCCGACGCGACCACGACCATTCCGGGCACCCAGTTGCCCGCGCCCGCGCCCAGGTTCGGTGGCGTGATCAAGGACGGCGCGCTGCAGAGCAAGCCGTGGTGGGCGCCGCGCATCGTGCCGCCCAAGGACGCGCCGAACGTGCTGCTCATCATCACCGACGACGCCGGCTTCGCCGTACCGTCGACTTTCGGCGGCGTGATCCCGACGCCCACGATGGACCGGATCGCCAACGAAGGCCTGCGCTACAACCGCATGTTCTCGACGGCGCTGTGCTCGCCGACGCGCGCCGCGCTGCTCACCGGGCGCAACCACCATTCGGCGGGCTTCGGCGTGATCTCGGAGCAGTCCACCGGCTTCCCCGGCTACAACTCGATCATCGAGCGCGACAAGGCGACGATCGGCCGCATGCTCAAGGACAACGGCTACTCGACCGCGTGGTTCGGCAAGGACCACAACGTGCCGGCTTTCCAGGCGAGCCAGCGCGGCCCCTTCGACCAGTGGCCGATCGGCATGGGCTTCGAGTATTTCTACGGCTTCGTCGGCGGCGACACCAACCAGTGGGAGCCGAACCTGTTCCGCAACACGACGCAGATCTTTCCGTTCCAGGGCAAGGAAGGCCAATGGAACCTCGTCACCGGCATGGCGGACGACGCGGTGGATTACATCTCGCGCATGCACCAGATCGACCCGTCCAAGCCGATCTTCATCAAGTACGCGCCGGGAGCGACGCACGCGCCGCACCACCCGACCAAGGAATGGGTCGACAAGATCGCCGCAATGCACCTCTTCGACGACGGCTACGAGAAGCTGCGCGAGCGCATCTTCGAGAACCAGAAGAAGCTCGGCGTGATCCCGAAGGACTTGCAGCTGACGCCCTGGCCCAAGGAGGTGCTGAAGCCCTGGGCATCGCTTTCCGCCGACGAGAAGAAGCTCTTCATCCGCCAGGTCGAGGTCTTCGCCGCCTACGCTGCCTACAGCGACGCCGAGATCGGCCGCGTGGTCAAGGCCTTCGAGGATGCGGGCCGCCTGGACAACACGCTGATCATCTACATCAACGGTGACAACGGCACCAGTGCGGAAGGCGGCCCGATGGGGACGCCGAACGAAGTGGCGTTCTTCAACGGCCTGAGCGAACTGCCGGTCGACGTGCAGATGAAGTTCTACGACGTCTGGGGTACCGACAAGACCTACAACCACATGTCGGCCGGCTGGTCGTGGGCCTTCGACACCCCGTTCGACTGGTTCAAGCAGAACGCGTCGCGCCTGGGCGGCACCAACCAGAACATGGCGGTGTCGTGGCCGGCACGCATCAAGGACAAGGGGGGCTTGCGCGAGCAGTTCGTGCACGTGATCGACGTCGTGCCGACGATCCTCGAGGCGGCGGGCCTGAAGGCGCCGCAGGTCGTCGACGGTATCAAGCAGGCCCCGATCGAAGGTACCAGCTTCCTCTACACGTTCGACGCGAAGAACGCCAAGGCGCCGTCGCGCCACAAGACCCAGTACTTCGAGATGATGGGCCAGTGGGCGCTGTACGACGACGGCTGGCTGCTGTCCACCAAGGTTAACCGCGCGCCGTGGCAGGCCTTCGGCCCCGCCAATCCGGACCCGCTGAACAATCAGGAGTTCCAGCTCTACAACCTCAACCAGAGCTGGAACCAGGCGGACGATATCGCCGCCAAGCATCCGCAGAAGGTCAAGGAGCTGCGGGCGAAGTTCCTCGCCGAAGCGAAAAAGCACCAGGTTCTGCCGCTCGACGCCTCGGTGGCGGCGCGCATCGTCGCGCCGCGGCCGAACATCACCGCCGGGCGCAGCGAGTTCGTCTACACGCGACCGATGACCGGCCTGCCGCAGGGCGACTCGCCGCTGCTGCTCAACACCTCGTACACGGTGACCGCGGACATCGAGGTGCCACAAGGCGGGGCCGAGGGCATGATCCTGACCTCGGGCGGGCGCTTCGCCGGCTACGGCTTCTACCTCCTCAAGGGCAAGCCGGTGTGGCTGTGGAACATGGTCGACCTCGAACGGCTGAAGTGGGAAGCGCCCGAGGCGCTGAGTCCGGGCCGGCACGTCATCGAGTTCGACTTCAAGTACGACGGGCTCGGCCCAGGCACGCTCGCGTTCAACAATTTCAGCGGCGTCGGCCGGCCCGGTACCGGCACGCTGAAGGTCGACGGCACGGTGGTCGACACCAAGCCGATGCCGAAGACGCTGCCGATGATCCTGCAGTGGGACGAGAGCTTCGACATCGGATCGGATACGCTCACCGGGGTGAACGATGCCGACTACAAGCCGCCGTTCCCGCTGACCGCCAAGCTCAACAAGCTCACCATCCGCCTCGATCGGCCGCAGCTTTCGCCAGCCGAGACGGCGAAGCTCGAAGCTGCCATGAAGGCCAAGGCGCAGGCCGAATGAGCAGCAGCGATCCTCTCCCGGTCAACGCCTGCGGGAATATCGACGGTGCACCGATCGGCGTACGATTCGGGTGGTGAGCGAACGTACGCCGGAGCGGATGAACGACACGCCCCCCGACAAGTACCACGTCCCCGAGTGGCTGGGTACGCGCGCGCCGCGGCGCTTCCACGCGATGGCGAAGCCCGCGGGCGCGGCCTGCAACCTCGACTGCACGTATTGCTTCTACCTGTCGAAGCACGACCTCGCCGGCGGGCCGGGGCCGGGGCACATGCGCGACGACGTGCTGGAGTGCTTCGTCCGCGACTACATTGCAGGCGTCACCACCGACGAGGTCGTCTTCACCTGGCAAGGCGGTGAGCCGACGCTGCGCGGGATCGCGTTCTACGAGAAGGTCGTCGCGCTGCAGCGTCGGTACGCGCGACCCGGCCAGCGCGTCGAGAACGACCTGCAGACCAATGGCGTCCTGATCGACGAGGACTGGGCGAAGTTCCTCAAGGCCAACCGGTTCCTCGTCGGCCTCTCGATCGACGGACCGAAAGACGTCCACGATGCGCTTCGCGTCAGCAAGCAAGGCAAGCCGACGTTCGACGCGGTCATGACGGCCGCGCAGTTGCTCAAGCGCCACGGGGTATCGTTCAACACGCTGACCTGCGTGCATCGCTACAACGCGACGCGGCCGCTCGACGTCTACCGGTTCCTCCGCCGCGAACTCGGCTCGACGTACCTGCAGTTCATCCCGATCGTCGAGCGCAACGATTTTCGCGGCGTCGCGCCGGCTCGCTGGGATGCCGCGACCTTGCCGGTCAGCGGAAGCCCGCAGGCGCGCCCGGGCCACCCGCAGTCCGTGGTCACCGACTGGTCGGTCGACCCCGAGGAATACGGCTATTTCCTCTGCAAGGTGTGGGATGAATGGCAGCGGCGCGACGTCGGCAAGGCGTTCGTGAACTTCTGCGAGACGCTGGTGGCGCAGCATATGGGTGAGCCATCGCAGATCTGCGTGTTCTCGGAGACCTGCGGCAAGGCGGTCGTCGTCGAGCACGACGGTGGCGTGTTCTCGTGCGATCACTTCGTCTACCCGGAGTATCGTCTCGGCGACGTGCGCTCGGCGGCGCTTGCCGACCTCGTCTTCTCGCCGCGACAGGTGAAGTTCGGATACGATAAGTCCGACACGCTGCCGGAGTACTGCCGCCGTTGCGAGTTCCTCACCGACTGCTGGGGAGAGTGTCCCAAGAACCGTTTCGTTCGCACGCCGGATGGCGAACCCGGACTCAACTATCTGTGCCCCGCCTTCAAGACGTTCTTTGCCCATGCCGTCCCGCAGGCGCATAGGATGGCAGTAGCACTTGGTGCCGCGCCGACAGCGCCGCCCGCATCCCGATAGCGACTGACGATGCCACGAGACGCGAAGCGTGGCTTTGGCCGCGGCGGCGCCATCGCAGCTTTGCTGCTGAGCGCCCTGCTGATCGCCGGTTGCGCCACGCGCCCGGTGAACGCGCCGGTGACGGCGATCGATCGTCAGGCGGGCTACCGCCTTGCCACGCGGCCGGGACTCGATCCCGCCCGGGAAAATCTCGTCATCCTCGCGTTCTCCGGCGGCGGGACGCGGGCGGCGGCGTTCTCGTACGGCGTACTCGAGGCCTTGCGCGACATCGAACTCGTCGGCGCGCATGGACGACACGGTCGCGCCCTCGACGCGGTCGATGTCATCACCGGGGTGTCGGGGGGAAGCTTCACCGCGCTTGCCTACGGGCTCTACGGCGAGAAGCTCTTCGGGCAATACGAAACGCGCTTCCTCAAGCGCGACGTCCAGGGCGAGCTCATTCGCCAAGCGCTCGACCCCACGAACTGGAGCGCGCTGCTGTCGAGGGGTTGGGGACGCTCGGAGCTTGCCGCCGACCTCTACGACCAGATCCTCTTCGACGGCGCGACGTTCGCCGACCTCGAGCGGCGCGGCGGACCGATCATCGCGGTGCAGGCGACGGAAATCGCCTCCGGCGTGCGCTTCGGCTTCAACCAGCAGGTATTCGACCTGATCTGCTCGGACCTCGCCGGGGTGCGCCTGTCGCGCGCCGCCGCGGCGTCGTCGGCGGTGCCGTTCGTGCTGTCGCCGGTCACGCTCAACAACTACGGCGGCACCTGCGGCTACACCTTGCCGCCGTACCTCCAGGGCTTCACCGATCCCGCCACGACGCCGCGGCCCGCGGCCCGGACGATGCGCCAGATCGATGACCTGCGAACGCTCGCCGACAGCACGCGCCATCCGTACCTGCACCTCGTCGATGGCGGGTTGGCCGACAACCTCGCGATGCGCGGCGTGCTCGAAGTGCTCGACGAGCTCGAAGCGCTCTACGAGAAGGGCATCCCGACGCCGCTCGACCACGTGCGCCGGATCATCGTCTTCATCGTGAACTCGCTGTCCGACCCGCAGAACGACTGGGACCTGTCCGAGCAAGGGCCGGGCACCATCGAGCTCCTCATCAAGGCCACCGGCGTTCCGATCGACCATTACTCGTACGATGGCGTCGAGTTGCTCCGCGACACCATCGCGCGCTGGGCAAAGCTGCGGGCGATACGCGCGCGCGTCGCACCCGAGGTCAAGCGCGATCCGGTACTGGCCGATCTCCTCAAGGTGCCCGACGTCGACCTCTACGCAATCGACGTTTCCTTCAAGGCCTTGCAGGATCCCGCCGAACGCGCGTACCTCAACGACCTCCCTACCTCGTTCGTGCTGCCACCGGAGGCGGTGGACCGCCTGCGCGCCGCCGCGGGCCAGATCATCCGCGAGTCGCCGGATTTCCAGCGGCTGCTGCGCGACGTCGGGGCACGCGTGCAGACGGAGGCTGTCGCCCACTGACGGCAGCGCCGGCGGCAGTCCGGGGCCTGCGCGCGCCGATCGCTTCAGCCGACGAGATACGAGATCGCGTGGCCGAGCGCGATCACCGCAGCGCCCACGGCCACGTTGATCGCGACGAGCTTGGCGATATGCAGCGCGCGGCGCATCAGTTGGTCCGCCGGGGGGTCGACATCGATGCCGGTAGCGCCCGCTCACCGCGTACCGATGGGGCCTCGGGCTCGATGCAAATGAAGGCATCCACGCCGTCCTCGTGCGCGTACGCCGGCAGGTTCGAATTGCTCGCGCAGACCTTGCCGTCCTTCGTGAATTCGAGATCGCGCAGGAAGGTGACGCGCGTCGGCGACGGATAGCTCACCCACTTGCCGGTCGCAGGCGTGAAGCGCAGCACGCGATCGCTGTTGTTCGCCGTGACCCACACGTCGCCGGTCTGTGGGTGCACGTTGAGCGCGTAGGGAGTCTCATACTCGTTCGGCGCGAGTCGCGGCAGCGGCCAGCTCGTGAATTTGGCGGTCTTCGGATCGAAGCTCATGAGACCACCCGAGTCGAACGCGGGGATCC
>JBDHRR010000042.1:0-26566 GCA_039807685.1 Burkholderiales bacterium | reverse complement strand
GATGGATTCGAGGGTCGCGTTGGTTTGGCGGAGGAGGTCGATGCGGTCGTCAATGCCCCCGAGCACTTCAACTACGGCGTCCTGCTCGTGCAAAGGAGGGCATGGCACCATAATCTTGTTCAGGTTTCCCTGGGTAAGCTTCGGCATCACCGCGCCGGTCAAGAATGGCGCGACGTCAGCGGCAAGAATGGCGTACTCAAGGAAGCGTGTTCGCGCGCGATGATTCCCTTGCACGACGTGGGCGTGATTGTTGACCCAGAAGCGGCCCGTCGCGCGGAAGGCGATCGGCGTGCTTCTCGTCCGAAGGTTCTCACCGTCCTCGGCGATCAATAGGTATTCACCATCGAACAGGTATCCGTCGACGTAGTCAACGATCCCCGATGCGCCGTAATACGGGTATACCCCGCTGCGCCGTTCCGCTTCCTTGACCGGCTTACGCCGAGTGTCGTGATTTACGGTCACCCCACCAAGTGCAGCGATCGGCCAGTCAGATCGCATAGCCCAACGCCCCCAACTTCTCCCTAATCACCGCATCCAGCTCCGCCCCCTTGGCCATCTGCTCGGCAAGCTGCGCGGTCAACCGCTCCATCTTCTCGTTGAACGCCTCGTCGTCGTCCTCGGCCGCTTCGGCGCCGACGTAGCGCCCAGGTGTGAGCACGTGGCCGTGCTCGGCGATCTCGGCCAACTTCACCGCGCGACAGAAGCCCGGCACGTCGATGTAAGGCTCGGCCGAGCCCTCCTCGTCGTCACCCCGCCAGCGATGCACGGTGGCGGCGATGCGCGTCACGTCCTCGTCGTCGAACACGCGATTGACGCGCGTGTCCATGCGCCCCAACTTGCGCGCGTCGATGAAGAGCACCTCGCCGCGCCGGTCGCGACGCTTCGTTCCGCCGCCGATCGCGGCTCCGCTCTTGTCCTTCGCCAGGAACCACAGGCAGGCGGGAATCTGCGTGTTGAAGAAGAGTTGCGGCGGCAGCGCCACCATCACGTCGACGACGTCGGCCTCGACCATCGCCCGCCGAATCGCGCCTTCGCTGT
Organism: Burkholderiales bacterium; assembly: GCA_039807685.1. Classification (GTDB taxonomy): domain Bacteria; phylum Pseudomonadota; class Gammaproteobacteria; order Burkholderiales; family Casimicrobiaceae; genus VBCG01. The sequence continues at coordinate 25,528 of JBDHRR010000042.1, read as the reverse complement.
TCTGGTTGCTGCTCATGCTGCCGTTGGCGAGCACCACGCCGGCCTGGCCGCGCGGGGAGAGGTGATGCAGGATGTGCTGCAACCACGCGTAGTTCGCGTTGCCGGCGGGCGGCGTGCCGAAGGCCCAGCGCTTGTCGTCGACGAGCCGCTCGCCGCCCCAGTCGCTGATGTTGAAGGGCGGGTTGGCGAGGACGTAATCGGCGCGCAGGTCGGGATGCTGGTCGCGGTGGAAGGTGTCGGCGGGCTCCTTGCCCAAGTCGGCGGCGAGGCCGCGGATGGCGAGGTTCATGGCGACGAGCCGCCACGTGGTGGGGTTGGCCTCCTGTCCGTAGATGCTGATGTCGTCGGTGCGACCACCGTGCGCCGCGATGAACTTCTCGCTCTGCACGAACATGCCGCCGGAACCGCAGCAGGGGTCGTACACGCGGCCCGCGTGCGGCGCGAGTACCTCGACGAGCACCTTCACCACCGAGGCCGGCGTGTAGAACTGGCCGCCCTTCTTGCCCTCGGCGGTGGCGAACTGGCCCAGGAAGTATTCGTAGATCTCGCCGAGCAGATCCTTGGCGCGGTGACCCTCGCCGAAACCGATCGTGGAGACGAGATCGACGAGCTCGCCCAGACGGCCCGGTTCGAGCTGGGTGCGGCCGAAGCGCTTGTCGAGGATGCCCTTCAGCCGCGGATTGTCGGCCTCGATCGCTTCGAGCGCGGCGTCGATGCGCACGCCGATGTCGGCCTGCTTGGCTTGTGCGCGGATCGCCTCCCAGCGCGCCGACGGCGGCACCCAGAACACGTTCGCCATCGTGTAGTAGTCGCGCTCCTCGAGGGCTGCCGCGCGATCGGCGGCGTCGGGCAGGTGGAGGTCGCTGCCCTCGTCGGCGAAGGCCGAGCGCAGCAGGTCGCGGCGCTCGTCGAAGGCGTCGCTGATGTACTTCACGAAAATGAGGCCGAGGACGATGTGCTTGTACTCGGCGGCGTCCATGCTGGAGCGCAGCTTGTCGGCGGCGGCCCATAGGGTCTTGCGGAGGTCCTGGTTCATTCTTTAGACACTGGCATTTGGATTTTTGAGAGTCTGCCGAGGCATCAAGAGGACGGCATCATGCACGGCCGCCACCGTGTTGTCATGCCAAGGCCGGCAAAGCGATATCAACAATGGGGGTCTTTTCTGGGCTTGCCCGCCGCAATCGCCCGAATGCTCGAAGCGAGTCAAGACGGACGGGTTGCGACGGCAGCATGACGGGTGATCGCGCGGAGGTCATGAGAACGATGTCTCGGACCGCGCCTCGACGCGTTGCCGCGATGCAGGGCTTTTTTTGCCGCGTGAGGCCGGTGCGTGGCCGGCGCAGCGAAGTCAAGGAGGAGCGGCGGGCGAAGCCCGCTGCGGGGGACATGAGCGGAGACGGTCACGCACCGGCCTTCACGATAGCGACGATCGTGCCGACGCGGCGCCTTCAAAGAGCAGCGCGCACATGTACTCGCGGTCGGGCTTGGGACATGCGATGTAGACTCGGCCGACATGGGAACGAAGGAATCGGTCGACGCGATCGTCATCGGCGCCGGCGTGATCGGCCTCGCGATCGCGCGCAGGCTCGCGCTCGATGGCCGCGAGGTCGTGGTGCTCGAAGCCGCCGCCGGCATCGGCACCGAAACCTCGTCACGCAACTCCGAGGTCATCCACGCGGGGATCTACTACGCGAAGGACAGCCTCATGGCGCGGCTGTGCGTGCGCGGCAGGCAGCAGCTCTACGCCTACCTGCGCGAGCGCGCACTCCCCCACGCGAACTGCGGCAAGCTCATCGTCGCGACCAGCGCGGCGGAAGCCAGCCAGCTCGAGCGCATCCGCGCCCGCGCGTGGGCGAACGGTGTCGACGACCTCTATCCGATCGACGCACGCCTGGCGCGCGACCTCGAAGCCGAGCTTCGCTGCACGGCCGCGCTGATGTCGCCTTCGACCGGGACCTTCGACTCGCACGCGTACATGACTTCGTTGCAAGGCGACGCCGAGGCGGCCGGCGCGCTGTTCGCCTTCCGCGCCCCAGTCACCGGTGGCCGCGCCACCGGCAAGGCCATCGAGATCGAGGTCGGCGGCGCCGATCCCGCAACCCTCGCCGCGACGCTGGTGGTGAACAGCGCGGGGCTCGACGCCACGCGACTCGCCTCGCGTATCGAAGGCCTGTCGCGCGAGCACGTGCCGACGCCGTATTACGCCAAGGGCAACTATTTTTCCCTGGCGGGACGCGCGCCGTTCTCGCGACTCATGTATCCGGTGCCGGTGCCGGGCGGGCTCGGCACCCATTACACCATCGACCTCGGCGGACAGGCGCGCTTCGGCCCCGACGTCGAATGGGTCGACGATCGCAACTACGACGTCGATCCACGCCGCGCAGACGCGTTCTACGCTTCGATCCGGCGCTGGTGGCCGGGACTCGAGGATGGCACACTCGCGCCGGCGTACTCGGGCATCCGTCCGAAGATCGTGCCGCCCGGCGCCCCACCGCAGGACTTCCGAATCGACGGGCCCGCGGTGCATGGCGTGCGCGGCCTCGTCAACCTGTTCGGCATGGAGAGCCCGGGTTTGACGGCGTCGCTGGCGATTGCGGATGTCGTGGGGGAGATCGCGAGCGGCGTACGGCCGGTGCGTTGAAGAGACCGCCGGACTACCGCTCCGCAGCGCTGTGGCCGGAAGCGCGGTGTAAACCGAGCGCATGTCTCGGATGGAGCGGGCTCCCACGGGCAGTACCACGGATATCCCCCGGCTCGTGGAACGAATCGCGAATGACGTTATGCTTGCGGGCATGAACGCTTCCTCCTGGCCACATATCGCCGTCATGGGCGCGGGCGCCGTCGGCGGCTACTACGGCGGCATGCTCGCGCTTGCCGGCGCGCCGGTGACGCTGATCGGCCGGCCGCAGCACGTCGCGGCGATCGAGCGCGACGGCCTCGTCATCGAGCGCGCGGACCGGCGCGACGTGGTCAAGGCAAGCGCCTCGACGCAGGCGGCAGCGGTGGCGGGTGCCGACGTCGTGCTCCTGTGCGTGAAGTCGCCCGACACGCGCGCGGCAGCGGCATCGCTGCGGCCGCATCTCAAGCCGGATGCGGTCGTGGTCACGCTGCAGAACGGTGTTGAGAACGCCGCCTGGGCCGCTGCCGAACTCGACCAGCTCGTGCTGGCCGCGGTCGTGTGGGTGGGTGCGTACATGGGAGGGCCGGGCGTCGTATGCCATACCGGCCGTGGGGACCTCGACCTCGGGGTGCCGCGCGCTTGCGCCAACCGTCCGCACGCGGCCGAGCGGGTTCACGAGATCGCCGCGATGTTCGAACGCGCGGGCGTCAAGTGTCCGGTGAGCGCCGACATCGAAGCCGCACTGTGGTCGAAGCTCACCGTGAACTGCGCCTTCAACGCGATCTCGGCACTGGGTCGCGCACGTTACGGGCGCATGGCCGCTTCGCCGCTGGTGCGCTCGCTCATGGAGGATCTGGTGCACGAGACGCTCGCCGTGGCGCGCGCCGACGGCGTGCATCTCGACGACGCGGCGATGATCGCGGCGATGTGGAAAGTCGCCGACGGCATGGCGAGCCAGTACTCGAGCACCGCGCAGGACGTCCTGCGTGGCAAGCCGACCGAGATCGACATGCTGAACGGCTACGTCGCCGAGCGCGCGCATGCGCTCGGGCTCGCGGCACCCTTGAGTCGCACGCTGCACGCGCTCGTCAAGCTGCGCGAGGCAGGCGACGACCTCGCGTAGGTGCCGATTCTCGCATCGCGCGACGCCGGTCGCATGGCCCGTCACTTCGGGCGTGCGTCGCCCTCCAGCACGGCCATGCAGCCGTCGTCGAAAGTCTGCGTCGCCACGAAGGTTGCCGAGCGATAGTTCTCGGCGAACGAGAGCCCGGTGGTGACCGCGCACGCCGGGACGAACGTCGTGGATTGCGAGGCGTTCGAGCATCCGCCCAGATAGCGGGCGGGTGGGGGCGGCTGGGTGCCGGGGGGTGGCCGGTCGAGGCGAGCGGCGATCAACGGCGTGCCGGGGATGAGGAGGTCGAGCGACGAGCGGTCGGAGTTGAACTTGAAGTCGAACTCGAAGCTATCGAAGCACTCGGCGCAGCCTTGCGGGACGGTGGTGCAGGTACGCGTGGTCAACGCCCAGGTAGCGTTGGCCGTGGCGCAGCCTAACCCCAGCTTCTGCAGCTCGATGTCGCCCTTGTAGAGTTCCTTCTCTACCATCGCGCGGCCGGCGCGGTACTGGTAGTACGCGGTGGTGGGCAGCGTGAGCACGCCGCACAGCGACGAATCGACGCCGACAGTGCCCTTCAATTCGAGCGCGGGCCCGCTGCGCAGGCCGAGGCTGCCCAGATGGAAGCTCCACAACGTCGTGAGGCGCATCGAGGCATCGGCCTCGACGGCAGCCTTCGCCGAATAGCTCACATCGGGGGCGAGCAGCGCCGTGAGCGCGGCGGTATCGATCGCGCCGCCGTTGACCTTGGTGCCCACACCGCCGCTCGCGGTATCGATGGCGAACTCGACATCGGCAAAGGCGAGCGTGACCACCGGGGTCACGTCGGTCTCGAAATCGAGGCGCACGAAGATCGGAATCTGCACGAAGAAGGCGCCATTGAAGATCGGCACCGTCCACTGGCCGACCTTGAAGCGCTTCACGGGAATGTTCGCGCGGCAGCCCGCCTTGAGCGTCACGGCGGGCACGATGTACGCGGTGTTGATGGCGATGGCGTCCTGCAGACGCGATTTGCGATAGTCGATGCTGACGTTGCCGTACAGACCCAGCTGCACCTTCACCGGCTCGAAGTTGCTGGTGGCGTTGCAGTAGGTCTCGTAGGTCCACGACAGTTCGATGCCGGGATTGCCCTTGTAGGTGGAGATCACGGTACGCAGTGCCCGCGCATTCACGCCGGCGGCGCTGGACTCGCCACCCGCCACGAGGCCGGGCTCGCTGAAGTAGCCTGCGGCGAGCGGCACGGATCCCGAAAGCTCGAGTTCGGAGAAGAGTTCGTCGACCGTGGGCTCTTCGACCCCCACGAGGCGCTTGCCGCCGGTGTCGGCAACGCTCGTCGCGCGAAAAGGCCCGACGCCATCGATCACGAAGACGTCACCGACGCCGATCGCGACGGGGGCGGCAAAGCTGAGCGTGGTGGAAGTGACGGACAGGAGTTCCGCGGCGTCGGCGGGGGTGAGCGTGCGCACGTTCCCGCGCAGGTTGGCGACGCCGGTGACGTTGCCCGCGGGAGGGGCCGCTGCAGGCGCCGGGGTGCAGGCGAAGGCCCCGGTATCGCCATGGCCTTCGGGGATCCAGCCTTTGGCGCGCAGCGCGTCGAACGCCGCGCGATTCGTCGTGTAACGATGGTTCGGCGCACCGCTCGCGCCGTCGTTGTAGAGACGATGGAGCACCTGCGTGCCCGCCGGACACGCGCCGGCGGCATCGGGCAGGCGCAGATAGAACGCCACGGCCTCGTACGTCCAGGTCGCATCCTTCTTCACCTTCTCGCACTCGGCCGCGTACGGCGTGTAGAAATGCGAGCTCTTCGGCGCGAAGGCCGCACTGAAGAAACGACACACCGGTGCCGCACCCGGCGCCGCATCGGTATCGACGAGGAACGTGGCCCCCGTCCGTGCCCAGCCGGAGGCCGGATTGGCGTCGAGTGCGGCTGCCTCCTCGGGAAACGCAGTGACGAAGAAGTGACCGAATCCGGCGTGGAAGTACTCGACGGCGAGACCCGCCGCGTGCGCCAGCGAGGTGGACAGCAGGAATACACCGATGAACGCGAGCCGGAGGAGCATGGTCGGAGGAAGATACGGGGGAACCCCAGTATATGTGACCGCTCACATCCGGTCGACGGAGTAACATTGACCCTATGGAACTCATCGTCAACGGCGCGCTGCGTCGCCTCGATCCGCCGCCGGCGACCGTCGCCGACGTCGTGCAGTCGCTGGCGCTCGTCGGCAAGCGCATCGCGGTCGAGCGCAACGGCGAGATCGTGCCCAAGAGCCGCTACGACGAGACGCCAGTGGGGCCGGGCGACCGGCTGGAGATCGTCGCGGCGGTGGGCGGGGGTTGACGCCCGCGGCGTAAAATGCAGCCATGAACGCACCGCACGACTCCGCTGCCATCGCCGATCCGTTGGTGATCGGCGGTATCGCCTACCGTTCGCGCCTCCTCGTCGGCACCGGCAAGTACCGCGATTTCGACGAGACGCGCGCGGCGCTCGTCGCCTCTGGAGCGCAGATCGTCACCGTGGCAATCCGCCGCACCAACATCGGCCAGGACGCCAACGCGCCGTCGCTCCTCGATTACCTGCCGCCCTCCGAGTTCACCTACCTGCCGAACAGCGCCGGCTGCTACAGCGCCGACGATGCGGTGCGCACGCTGAAGCTCGCGCGCGAATTGCTCGACGGTCACGCGCTGACCAAGCTCGAGGTGCTGGGTGATCCCGGTACGCTCTACCCGAACGTGCGCGAGACGCTGAAAGCGGCAGAGCGCCTGGTCGCCGATGGCTTCCAGGTGATGGTCTATACCTCTGACGACCCCATCATCGCCCGCGAGCTGGAGCAGATCGGCTGCGCGGCGATCATGCCGCTCGCCTCGCTCATCGGCTCCGGCATGGGCATCCTCAATCCGTGGAACCTGAAGCTCATCATCGAGCAGGCGAAGGTGCCGGTGCTGGTCGACGCCGGCGTCGGCACCGCATCGGATGCGACGGTGGCGATGGAACTCGGCTGCTCGGGCGTCCTCATGAACACGGGAATCGCGCACGCCAAGGATCCGGTGCGCATGGCGCGCGCGATGAAGCTCGCGGTGGAAGCCGGCCGCCACGCCTTCCTCGCCGGCCGCATGCCGCGCAAGCTCTACGCGGCGAGCCCGAGCTCGCCCACCTCCGGCCTCATTTCCTGAGGGTCGTCAGCATGCGGTTTCCGGGGCTGCGTCTCATCGCAGGCGTCCTGCTCGCCGGCGGCGCGTGCGTGGCGTCGGCAGCGGCGCCTACGCCCGCCGAGATTGCGACGCTCTGCACGAGTGCGGAAGGACCCGCGCACTGCGGGCGCCTCATCGAGGAGGCGCAATTGAAGTCGCTGCCCAATCTCGCGCGGCGCGACGGCGACACCCTCACGATCTCGCTCTTTCCCAACGGGCAGCGCAGCTTCACCGACACGACGACGGCCACCACCGAGAAGAGCTACGCGCTCTTCGATTACTGGAGCCCCGTCAATGCCGTGGTGCTGCTGGTGAACGTCGGCGACGATGCGAGCTTCGCCATCCTCCAGCGCGCGAACGGGCAGGTCACCGACGTCCCTGCCGAACCGCTCCTCGCGCCCGATCGGCAGCGGCTCGCAGTCGCCGATTTCTGCACCCGTTGCACGAACGAGCTGTCGGTGTGGCGCATCGGCCGCGACGGCATCCGCAAGGAGCTCGTGTGGAAACCGCAGCCGGCGTGGCGCGATGCGACGGCCAAGTGGAAGGATGCCGACACGCTCACGCTCGAGTACACGCCGGTGAACGGGACCGAGTCGCGTACGCTCGAGCGCAAGCTCGGCGCTGCCGACTGGCGGCGGCCGTGATGGGCTACGCCGGCAGCGGCAGCGACGAGGACGCACCGTGCCCCGAGCGCAGGACAGCGGCGAAGGGTGAAGCCCCGTCGCTTGGCGCCGCCGTGGCACGACCGCAGCGACCGATTCGCAGCTTCGTCCTTCGCCAGGGGCGCCTCTCGCCGGCGCAGGAGCGCGCGTGCCGCGAACTCCTGCCCGTGTACGGCATCGACTACGCACCGCGGATTCTCGACCTGGAAGCGTGCTTCGGCCGGCGCGCGCCGGTCGTCCTCGAGATCGGCTTCGGCATGGGCGAGACGACGGCGACGATCGCGGCGGCGCAGCCCGACACCGACTTCCTCGGCATCGAAGTGCACGGCCCGGGCGTCGGCGCGCTGCTCGCGCGGGTGCACGCGCAGTCGCTTGCCAACGTGCGCGTGATCTGCCACGACGCGGTCGAAGTGGTCACGCACATGATCGCCCCTGGATCGCTCGCCGGCGTGCACGTCTTCTTTCCCGACCCGTGGCCCAAGAAGCGTCACCACAAGCGCCGCCTGCTGCAGGCACCCTTCGTTCGCCTGCTCGCGCAGCGTCTCGTCGCGGGTGGCTATCTCCACGTCGCTACCGACTGGGAGGACTATGCACACGCGATCCTCGCCGTCCTCACGGCCGAGCCGCTGCTCGCCAATACCGCCGCCGGTTTCGCGCCGCGTCCCGGCACGCGCCCGGTGACCAAGTTCGAGGCTCGCGGGACGCGCCTCGGACACGGGACCTGGGATCTCGTCTTCCGGCGTCGATAGCCTTCGACGATCCCGCTACGCTGCGGTGCGCGCGCTGTCACTGCCGCGCGCAAAGGCGATGAGCCGGGTGATCGCGCGGCGCGCCACGTCGCGCGAGAAGTACGCGTCGATGTTCTTCCGTCCACCGGCAGCAAGCTGGTGCCACAGCGCCTCGTCGTGATAGAGCTGCACGATCGCGTCCGCGTACGCCTTGGGATCGTCAGCGACCAGCACGTCCTGCCCGGGGGTCAGCGACATGCCCTCGATCGAGGGCGAGGTCGCCACCACCGGCAGCCCGTAGCTCATCGCGAGGTTGATCTTGCCCTTCACGCCCGCGCCGTAGCGCAGCGGCGCAATCGACACGCGACAGCCGGTGAAATAGGGCGTGATGTCCGGCACGAAGCCCGTCACGACGAAGTCATCCGCGGCGAGCGCCCGCACCGAGGCCGGCACCTTGCTGCCGACGATATACGTCTTGACCCCCGGCAGCGCCGCGCGCACGTGCGGCAGGACCTCGCTCGCGTACCACAGCACGGCGTCGGTGTTGGGCGGATGCTGGAAGCCGCCGATGAAGACGAGCCCCTCGCGCTCGGCGAACGGCTTGCCCTCGGGCTGCTGCTCCTGGATCGTCGCCAGCACGAGCACGCGCGCCTCGGGGACGAGTTCGGCCAGGAGCTCCTGCTCGAAGGTCGACACCACGAGCGTGACATCGGACTTGCGGATGAGGCCCAGCTCCTCGTCGCGCTTGGCGTGCGCCGCCGCGCGCGTCAGCGCACTGCCGTCCAACTCGGCCTGCCGCTCGGCGCGCAGGAAATGGAGGTCCACGGTATCGAACACGACCAGCGCCTTGGGGGCGAAGACGCGCACGGCATCGATGTGCTTCACCGCGATGTAGTGGCGCGCGATGACGATGATGTCGAACTCGGGCCCACGTTTGGACAGAAGATCGGCGATCGAGCGCACGTAGGGATGGAAGAGCACTTCCACGCCCTGCTGCTGGAGCTGGCCGACGTACGGCTGCCGGTGCTCGAGGTTGTCGGCGACGAAGGTGACCTTGCAGCGCAACGAGGTGAGCAGGTCGAGCATCGCCATCATGCGCACCGACCCGGCATCCTGGTCGGGCGTCACCATGCACGCCTCGATCACCAGCACGCGGCGCTTCGCCCAGCGATCGCGCTCGATCTCGGCGGCGACGCCGTTCGCGCGGTGCGTGACCAGCACGTCGGCCCACTTCTTGGCGAACTTCTCCTGATTGACGACCTGGTAGCGCTTGGCACCGGCACTCGTTTCGGTGCCCGACGTCTGCCCCTCGAAGTGCACGATCGTCGACTGCGGCTGGTAATAGACCTTGCGCCCGGCGGCGCGCACCGCGAAGGCGAGATCGGCGTCCTCGTAGTACGCCGGCGCGTAGTGCGTATCGAAGCCGCCCAGTTCCGCGAAGAGCGCGCTGGGAATCGCGATGCAGGCACCCGAGCAATAGTCGACTTCGCGCAGGTAGCTGTATTCGGGTCGGTCGGGATCGTCGTTGCGTCCCCAGTTCCACGCCGAGCCGTCGCGCCACACGATGCCGCCGGCTTCCTGCAGGCGACCGTCCGGATAGACGAGCTTGCTGCCGACGAGCCCCGCGTCCGGATGTGTGTCGAACACGCGCAAGAGCGGCTCGAGCCACCCTCGCGTCACGATCGTATCGTTGTTGAGGAAGACGAGGTACTGGCCGTGCGCGAGCGCGGCACCGCGGTTGCAGGCACCGATGAAGCCCAGGTTCTGCGCATTGCGCTCGATGCGGATGCCGGACACTTCGGCGAGCGCGTCGGCGATCGGGTCCGGCGAGGCGTCGTCGACGAGCACGATCTCGATGAGCGCGTGCGGTGTGTGCTCGTGCACGCTCTTCAGGCAGTTGTAGGTGAGCAACGCCTTGCCGTAGACGGGGATCACGATCGTCACCCGCGGCAGCGTCGCAGGGGTGAATGCGAGCGGCGCGATGGTCTCCTCGACCGCGATCATCGGCGGCGTGGTCGGTCGGAACGCTTCCTCCGCCAGCACCTTGCTGCGCACGCGCGCGACGAGTGCCCCGGGACCCTCCTGACGCAGGACCGACCAGGCGATTGCCGAGAGCTGCGGGAGGCGTCGTGCGCTGGCGAGCCCGGCGCTCATCCGCGCACGCACGACCCGAGTGCGGCGCACCGCGTAGCGCAGCGGCGAGGCGAGCGGTCCGAAGAAAGACTCGAACCATTTGATGCGGTCGCGGGCAATGACGAGCTCGGCATCGAGGCGGGCCACGTGCTCGACCAGCTTGTTCGCCTGCGTCTCCATGTGGCCCGCGTACGCCTGCGTCTCGGCGATCTGGCTCTGCGCGGTATGGAAGGCGCGCTGCGTCGCGACAACCTCGCGCGCCAGGTGCTCGCGATCGTCGGTCGCACGGTCGCGCAGCTCGCGCAACTGCTCGAGTTGGGCATGCACGGTGTCGATCTGGTGCTTCAACTCCACGCGGGCCGCGGTGTGCCCGCATTCGACACCGGCGACGAAGAGCTGCGGCAGCGGCAAGGCGACGATCTCCGCTGCGCCCTCGGCCAGGTGGAAGTTCGAATGCGCGAGTGCAGGCAGCACCGCGTCGGCGTCGCGCACCCGCGGGCCCGCCGGCAGCGGGGCGAGATACAGCGTGCGATAGCGAGCGGGATCCATCGCCCTTACACCGCGGCCCGCGAACGCGCCCGTGCGGTGGCTCCCGGACGCGAGTCGACACCGCCGGCCTTCACCAGCGCGTCGTTCCAGCGCGTCGCCGGCGCATCCCACGGGACCGTGGTCGAGCGCGGCACGCCGGCGAGCCGCTCGGGGAGGGCGCCCAGCGCGGAAGCCACGATCGGGAGTCCGGAAGCGAGTGCCACCGACAATGTGTACGCGTACGTCTCGGGGACCTGCGCCGCGAAGAGCAGCACGTCGGGACGTTCGGCGGCGATGAGCCGCGGCAGGTCCCCCTCGGCGTACTGCCCGTAGATCGTGAGCGGCGCGTTGGGCGCCTGCGGAATTGGCTCGGTCGTGGAGCCCAGCACCCGGAAGGTCAGCGGCAGGCGGCGTTCGACCGCGTCGCGCGCGCAGGCCGCGACCACGTGCAGGCCCTTCTCCGGCGAGAGGTTGCCGAGGATCGCGACCCGGACGATGCGCGGCACCGGCTCGATCGGACTCTCCGGATGCGCCCACACGACGATCTCGCGGTCGGGCAGGTAGCGATGCATGCGCACCGCAACGTCGTTCGACGGGGCGATCACGCGATCAGCCCCCCGCAGGAGCCGCGCGAAGCGTGCGCGCCAGGTGACGATGTCGAGCCCCCATAGCGCCGGCCGCTTGGCAAGGCACGCGGTGCAGCCGGCGTCGTCGGGCTCGCCACAGTAACGGCCCTCCTCGGTGACGAGGTGATACTGCGGGCAGATCGGATGGTAATCGTGCAGCGTGTAGTCGTACGGCACGCCGAGACGATCGGGAAGATCGAGGATCGCCTGCGGTTGCAGGTGCACGTGATGGAAGTGCAACCGCGCGACGCCGATCGCGCGCAGCGTCGCCACGAGCGTGTCGAGATCGGCGGGCAGCGTGAAGTACAACGTGAAGCTCTCCCCCGCCTTCGGCCATGACAGCTTGACGGTATCGTCCACCGCCGGCTCGAGAAACAGCACGTCGCAACGATCCTCGGTCAGCGCGACGAGGTCGTGCATGTAGCGGCGAATGCCGCCACCCCACGGGTGCGAGATGAACACGACCGGCTGGCGCGGCGATTGCGCGAGACGCGCGAGATCGACGCGTCGCGCGAACTGCCGGCCGGCATCGGCGGCATCGGCCTCCTGCACCTGCGCGCGATACGTCGGATAGAGCTTCATCAATGCCTGCTGTGCCCGCGCGACGAGGAGCTCACCCTCGTCCCACGATGCGCACGACGCGTGACCCTCGTGACCGACGAAGACATCGCCGGCGAGGAGATGCCGGAAGCCCGCACTGGCCGCGCGCAGGCAGAAATCGACCTCGACGCCGTAGTCGCCGCCGATAGGCGCCGCATCGAGCACACCGATCGCATCGAGGCACGCGCGCCGGAAGTACAGGCACGGTCCGGTCACGACCGGCAACGCCACCGCATTTCCGCGATTGGCGCGAGCGAACAGCGCGTCGAGACTGGCGACCGTCTGACCGGACGGGAGCGGATTCGCGTGGTGGGACAACGGGTACGTTGCGATGCCGGCACGATTCGTGAAACAGCCGATCACCCCTACGTCGCCGGCACCGGCGTGCGCACGCAATCGGTCGAGCCAGTCGTTGGCGACCTCGGCATCGGATTGCAGCACGACCACGTCGCGATCGCGGTGCAGCGCAACGGCGCGGTTGACACTCGCGGTGTAACCCTGGCGCGACGGCTGGGCGACGATGGTGGCGCGGTGCTGCGTGCGCAATTCGTCGAGGTAGCGCACGAGTTCGGGTTCGATGTTGGCATCGTCGACCACCACGAGCTCGAAACCCGTCGCATTGCGCGACGCATGGAGGCTGTCGATGCAGCGGCGCAGCGCCGGCAGCGCGCCGCGAACGGGAATGACGACGTCGACGATCGGCATGGTCACGGACTACCTGCCCGAGGTAGGACGATGCCGCACGGCGGCGAGCGGGTAGCGCAGCCATCCGCGCACCGACTCGCGATAGGCGAGGCGCGCCCGCGTTTCGGCGTGGTCGGCGCTCTCGCGCGCAAGTCTTGCGTCGACGTCGGCACGCGCCGTCGCCAGCGCGCGCGCCTGTTCCTGCTCCTTGGCGAACGCCGCCTCGAGGCTCGCGACACGTGCGGTCAGCGCCGCATTCGCTTCGCGTGCGCTCGCCAGCGCATTGAGTGCAGGGACGAGTTCGGCGAGTCGTTCCTCGGCGATCTTGCGGGCACCGAACTCGTCCCAGGCGAGCGTCCGCTCGCGGGTGAGCGCACGCGCGTAGTCGTGCCAGAGCGACAGCGCCCCGTCGTCGAAAAGCGAGAGCACGGGCAACGTGGGCAGCACGACACCCGGCGCCGCGGCAATCACGATGAAGTACATCGGAGCCGCGGGTGCCGCGGCAGCGACCGGCTCGTCTCCGGCGAGCGCGATGCACGCCGGAGTGCCCGCATGCGCACCCTCCGCCCACAGCGCTGATTGGGCAACGATGCGTTGCGCGTACCACGCCTGCTGCGGAAAGGCGGGCGCCAGCAGCGCCGCAAGCTCGTCGCGATCGAGTTCACGGACGTGGTAGTGATTGGCCTCGCCTCCGGCCTCGTTGTAGACGGGACGATTCGGCGACGAGATCACGAGGATGCCGTCAGCCGCCAGCACGCGACGGAATTCGGCGAGCATCTCGGCCTGTGCCGCCAGATGCTCGATCGTCTCGAAGGACACCACGACGTCGATGCTGCCGGACGCGATCGGCAGCGCGGTGACGGAGCCCGCCACGAAGCGGAGATTCGGCCGCGCGTAGCGATGGCTGGCGTGGGCGACGGCATCGGGCGAAATGTCGACGCCGGTGACCTGCGAGGCCGCGTGCGCGAGCAGATGGCTGCCGTAGCCCGCCCCCGACGCCGCATCGAGCACGCGCTTGCCGGCGACGATGGAAGCCGCCGCCGCGTAGCGATGCCAATGCTCGTAGAAGATCGCACCGCGCACCTCCGGGAGGAAGCGCTCGCCGGTGAAATCGAGCGGGTTGTCGGGCGTCACGGTCGGGGGCGCTGACGATGGACGCAGCGCGGGCGTCGGGCACGAAGAACCCGCTATTGTAGCTGTGCCGGGCCTATACTCCGACGCCGCGCTGCCCCGCAAGGCGCGCCGCCCCCCGGCGAGCGTCGCCCGCGCGACGGGGAGATCAGCGCAGTTCGAGGAGCACCGGCTGGTGGTCGGAGACCTGCGTCACGGTATCGACGTCGACGCGCACGATATGGGGTCGTAGCGGCTCGTTGACGAAGATGAAGTCGCAGTGGAGCTCGGGCTCGCCGGGAACGAGCTTCTCGTAGATCTTGAACGTCGGCGGATGCGTCTGCCCCGGATGCGCGGCTTCCCACGCATCGACGAGCGCGGGAGTGCCTCCCGGAAGCGGCGCGCCCATCCGCGCGTGCAGCGGATCGTCGGGCTCGAGGTTGAAATCCCCGGTGATGATGGTGGCAAGCGGACGCGGCTGCGCCTGGTACGGGCCTTCGTCGCGCTCGGTGACGCGGGGATTGTCCGCGTACGCCGCGCCTTCGGCGTAGATCGCGCGCAGTCCCTCGACCTGCGCGGAGCGCTTCTTCACCGAGTAATACTCGAGATGCGTGGTGATGACGCGCACGTCGCCAAACGACGCCCGCACCACCGCTTCCACCGCGATGCGCGGCATGCTGGGCACCGCGTGATCCGCCGGATACGGCAGCAGGTGCCGGTAGGCCTGCAGCACCGGCAGCCGGGTGAGGATCAGGTTGCCGAAGCGGCGACGCTTGCCGTCCGCACCCGCCTGGTCGACGGCGACTCCCGGCACCGCAGTGTAGCCCGGAAGGAGTGCGGCGAGCAGGGCGAACTGGTCCTCTGCACGACCATCCGGAAGGAGCGGAGCGGGATAGTTGTCGGCCACCTCCTGGAGGCAGAGCACGTCGAAATCGGCGATGCGCTTCGCCTCCGCGATCACCCGCGCGGGGTCGACAAGATGATCGACGCCGCGGCACCACTGCACGTTCCAGGTGATGAGCTTCATGTAGCATCCTTTCGCGATACGCGGCTGAAGACCGCGCATCATAGCGCCGCGCAACGTCGATTCGACCTCCCATGAATACTGCGAACCTGGCAACGCCGATCACGACCGCGCCGCGCGAATCCCGCTGGTTGCGCATCCGCGACGGCCTGCACGCCCGCGTGACTTACGAGGAACTCGCGTTCGACCTCGTGACCGCCTTTTCCGTCACCCAGGTGAGCCACCAGCTTCTCGAACACCTCACGGCGCGCGGGGTGGCCGAGGCGCTCATCGTGTGGTTCGCCGTCTGGCTCGGCTGGCAGTACGGCTGCTGGTTCACCAACTGGTTCGAGCCGCGCCTGCCGCGAGTACGGGTGATCCTGTTCGCGACGATGCTGACCATGCTCGTCGTCGCGGCGGCGATTCCAGAGGCGTTCGGTGCACGCGGGCTCGTCTTCGCGAGCGCCTACGCCGCGATGCAGGTCGGACGCGCGGCGTGCATCGTCGCGCTGCTCCCGCGCGGCCATCCGCTGCGCGCCAACTACCTGCGCATCCTCGGCTGGATGTGCATCGCTGCCTGCTTCTGGGTCGCCGGGGCGCTCGTCGGCGAGAACGAGCGAATCCTGCTGTGGGCGGCGGCGATCGCCTGCGAGTACTTCTCGCCGATGTTCGGCTTCGCGTTGCCGGGCCTCGGCCGGTCACGCACCAGCGACTGGACGATCGAGGGCGGCCACCTCGCCGAGCGCTGCCAGGCATTCGTGATCGTCGCGCTGGGCGAGACACTCGTCGCGACCGGCGCCACGCTCACCGCGACCGCTGCTTGGACCGGCGCGGTCCTGTCGGCACTCATGGCGACGTTCCTCGGCACGCTCGCGATGTGGTGGCTCTACTTCGGCACTTCGAGCGAGGACGCCACGGCCACCATCACCGCGTCGTCGGACCCGGGACGAATCGGCGCCTACCTGCACTACGCGCACGCGATCCTCGTTGGCGGCATCATCGCCACCGCCGTCGGCAACGACCTCGTCCTCGCGCACCCCGGGGGCCATCTCGGCACCGCCGAGGTCGTCGCGCTGGTGGCAGGACCCGCGATCTATCTCCTCGGCAGCGCGGTGTACAAGCACGTGGTCTGCGGTCGCGTGCCACGCTCGCATCTCCTCGGCGCGCTCGCCCTCGTGGCGCTGGTGCCCGTCGGCTTCGCGACGAGCCTGCTCGCGATGGGCTGGCTCACCACGGCCGTGCTCCTCGCCGTGGGGCTGCGGGATACGCGCCCGGCAGGCACTTGATTCGACGGACGATCCAACCCGCGGCAACCGGCGCGATCGCCACTGCATGCGGCAGGAACATCGGCGGCGCGGACGCGCCGACCTACGCGTGCCGCACGATGTCGACCGAGATCTCCACCGCGGGAATCGTTCCCCTGTTTTCGAGCCAGTGCGTGGTGTTTCGATCCTCGGGCCAGCCCAACCCCGGCCCGTAATCCGTCGCGACGCCATCGCGATGGTCGGTGATCGTCCCCTGGAGGATGTAGACGATGCCCGGTCGGTCGACGTGATCGTGCACCGGCCCGAAGACACCCCCCGGCGCGATGGTGACCAGGCGCATCCGAAGCTCACGCCCTGCCATGCCGTCGATCTCGGGACCCAGATCGACCGTGCCCAGCGAGGTGACCGTCACGCCCTGCGTCGCGGGTGCTACCTCTTTCGTAGTCATCGCATGCTCTCCTGTTGTCGCTTCCGGCTCGTCGGCTGCAACGCCCGCCAAGGGTCATCACGGGCGTGAGGCGAGTAAGGGCGAAACGTCCGCCGATCGGTAACACGGAGCGTACCCGACGCCAGATGTCCCGATGATGCGCTCTGGAAACGTGAAACATCGAGTCCCAGGCAAGTGCCGCAGCGAATGCTCCGTCGGGTTCGTAGCACTCGATCGACGAAAGGATCCAGTTCTGCGACGGAAGCCGACGACGCGCGATCGCGAGCATTCGCTCCGATTGGTCGACGCCCGTCACCAGCGCGCCATGCGAAACGAGAAACTCGGCGACCGGGCGGCCCGTACCGCAACAACGGAAAGACCGTTTGCGGTGGTGGTTGATCCATCAACGAGTTCAACACAACCGCAGGATGCCGAGTGTGCTGAAGGGCCCGCGGGACACGGCCGGGTCGAACGCCCAGTCAGGTTTTCGCATACTTCACCCTGCGCCGAATGCACCGCGAATCGGAGATACTGGCTCGTGCACTTTGCGACAAAGATATTGCGACATCGATACGCCCAGCTTCTTCTGAGCCAGCCAGACTTCAGGGGCGTATTCGACACCGATCGGATTCGCGGCAAATCCTGGTCCTGACATGAACGCATTGGCTTCATCGTTCGACTGGAAGCTGTCGACCTGAAACTCCATCTGGTTCCCATCGGGGTCCGCGTAGTACATCGAGACCGTGACGCCGTGATGAACACACCAATAGGGAGTGATTCCTTGCGCCTTCAGTTGTTCGTAGTTGTCGAGCAACTCATCGATGGACGAGTAGGTGTAAGCGACGTGGTCGACGCCGATCAACCCCTTCTTCTCTGTATCTGTTCCGTCCGGCTGTAGCACTGAAAGGTTAACGAATGCGAATCGATGGTGCTCGTCGTCGTAGGTCAGAAACGCGAGGACGGGGTCTTGATGCTGGACCTTGGCGTCGAAGACAGTTCGGTACCAACGAAGCATTTCTTCGAAACGGCGAGTCCGATAGACGACGTGAACGAATTTCTTGGGATGAATGCGGGGCATGTCTTTTTCTCCTTCATTGGCTGTGCGGGTCAGCGGCTGTGGAGCGCGAGCCATGTCGGGCATCGAGCAGTCTAACGCTCGAAATCAGCGGTGCGCGTAGCGGATCTGCTGGATGGAGTTCCGACGACGCTGACGGTAACGTCCGGAACGCGCCGGATCGCTGAACACATGCATTCGCCGGTCGTCCGACTGAAGATGCGCAAAGCCGACGAGGCGTCCCTGACGCCACGCGACGGTCGCGTCGAGCTTGCCGAAGAGCATATGGTGGTTACCCTGAGCATTGCTCTTGCATACGGTGGCCGCAGGCACCACGGTCGGTGCATTGTGAAGTTTCATACCCCACAAGTCGAGCCCGCGCTGGCTTGAAGCGTACGCAATCCCTGCTTCAGGGATCCAACTTGCATGAACCGGGGTATCCCCTCGGATCAGGCAAGTCAGATCGCACTTTTGGTCTTGGGGTCGGAGGCTCTCGAACAAGCGCCCCGGTGCTGAGGCAGCGAGGTCTTGCTCTCGGATTGAACGGTATCTTGCCCCTCAACAAACAATTCCCAGCCGAGCATCGCGTGACCTCGAGATTTAACGTCGCCCATCAGTAGCCCATACCGGCGGACTTCGGCCGTCGGTACGGGCTGCTGATGGGCTGGTTGGGCATCACCGTATGTGATCGCACGGTTGTTGCATCCTCCCTCACAGATCGAGCACGGAGTCCAGACCACGATGGACACCAACGAGGGTCGAGACCTTCCGAATGGCGAGCAGAGCTCCATCAACGTAGGGGCGAGCGCTATTCCCGGAGTCGTGACGGATCGTCAGCTTTTGATCCGGCATTCCGAAGATGATTTCGGCGCTGATCACGTAGCCCGGTAGGCGAACGGCGTGGATCTGCGAACCGGAAACGGTGGCCCCTCGGGCTTCTGGCGGGCCGACCGTACTCGCCAGCGGTACCGTAGTCTCGGGGTTGCGTATTTTGGATAGGCGGAACGCGAGTTCGCGGGCAGTGCCACTCGGCGCGTCGATCTTGTCATCGTGCGCGTAATCGATGATCTCCCACTGCGGGATGAACCTGGCTGCAGCTTCGGCGAATTTCTGGAGCAACACGACCGTCAAGGCAAAGTTGCCGCAGGCAAGCACGCCCCGATGCTGTTTGCGCGCGAGGGCGTCGATCTGCGCGAAATCACTGTCCGTGAGACCCGAAGTTCCCACCACGACGTGCGCCCCATGCTCGAGCGCGGCCAGGATGTTGGACTTGGCGCTGGCCGGCTTCGTGTACTCGACAAAGACGTCGCAGGGCGTGGCGAGCGCCTCTGCGGCCGAAGCGTAAATGTGCCCCGCAAGCAGCGGCTCGCCCACTACCTCACCCAGTATCCGGCCGGCATGCTTTCGCGCCACGGCAGCGACAAGATCGAGGTCCGAGGTCTTGGCGATTCCGCGCGCAAGCTCGGAACCGGCCCAGCCGGTTGCGCCTGCGAGACATACTCTGAGCACCATGGTGTCTGCCTCCGGATTGCGTTAACGATTTGACGCCTGACGAACGAGGCCACCGCCGACCGGAAACGGACATAGCACGCTGCAGGCCGTCGGGTGCAACGAAGGGTTGGACCGCATTGGACCGACGACTTGCACGCTACTCACGCTCAAGGTTGCGCACGCTGGGGAAGCCAACATCAGCCTCGCCGAACTGGGTGAATGCGCCACCGTGCTGCTTGGCGAGGGCATGCAACTCGGTGCCGATGATGTGGAGTGTGAGGATGAGAGCTTGCATTGAATCTTCGCCTGCCATGGCGAAGGTGCGCTCGAACGACTTCGTGCGTATCTGGTAGGGGCAGCGCCACGTTCCCTCACAATCGCGGAGCACGGGCTCGCCGATAGACACGGTAGCTGCTTCCGACAGCCCGGATCGGCGAACGAAGTCGAGATTTCGCGTAGCGATGATCTTTCCAAGAACCGGTTGGTAGCCCATTGGTGCAGTCCAAATGTTCGAGATGTTTCAGTCCTCGACGAGCGATTCCACGGACGATGTGTCTCATCGAGCCCTCTGGGTGCTCGGGCGCGACAGCGATGTCGCGGTCGGCCATGGCGCGCACGCGCGACCAATCGGTCTTAGATGTTGCTGAAGAAGATCGTTTGCTCATGTGTCGAGCCTCTTCTACACGCTGCTGAATCTTGCGCTCCGGGTTGTCCCTTCCCCAATTGGGGTCGGCGCGGTGAAATGCCTCGGTATATAAGGGAACGAAGCACGGGAAGCGCTCGCCCTCTTCCTCCCACAGCTGTTTGAATTGTGACGTGTGCAACTCCAGGCGATCAAGAGGCACGTCGTAGCCTTCGATCTCGAACGCGGCCACGATCCGCCAGCGCCGCAAGGAGCCGAAGCGATCGGCATCCTCACGCCTGCGCAACCAGGCGACGTCGATCTTCTTCTCGAATGACCGGCTACGGGGCGCGACGCGGAACTCCGCCACGACGTCCAGGTCACGGCTTACGCCTGCCCGGATCAGGCACGTATAGAGGTCTTCGATCGTCGCCATACGACCAACCTCCTTGATGAGGCCTAACGAGAAATTGACCACTCCAACGCCCGATACGCGGTTGGTCTGCGCGAGAAAAACCGCGCGGGTCGACCGCCGACCAACACGGATCGAACACCCGGGCGCCAATCCCCTACCGTATCCCCGCGCGCATGAACGACTGCACGAACTGCTTCTGGAAGAGCAGGAAGGCGATGAGAAGCGGTGCGGTCGAGAGAAGCGTGGCGGCGGTGATGATCGACCAGTCGAGTCCCTGATCGGTCGCGGAGAACACCTGCAAGCCCACGGTCACGGGGCGCGATTCGACCGAGTTGGTGATGATGAGCGGCCACAGGAAGTTGTTCCAGTGGTAACTCACCGACACGAGCGCGTAGGCGAGGTACGTGGGACGGGCGAGCGGGACGTAGACCTTCCACAGCACCTGCAGCGGCGTGCAGCCCTCGACCCGCGCGGCCTCGTCGAGCTCGCGCGGCACGGTCTTGAACGTCTGGCGCAGGAGGAAGATGCCGAAGGCGCTCGCCATGTACGGCAGGCCGATGGCGAGGATGGTGTCGCGGATGCCGAGGAACGCCATCGTGCGGTAGTTTTCGACGATGAGCACGTCGGGCATGATCATGAGCTGCACGAGGACCAGCGCGAAGAGGACGTTGCGCCCTGGAAACTCGAAACGCGCGAAGGCGTACGCGGCGAGCGTCACCAACACGAGTTGCGCGGCGAGGACCATCGTGACGAGGATCACCGTATTGACGAAGTAGCGCGCAAACGGTGCCGCCTGCCAGGCGCGCACGAAATTGTCGAGGGTGAGCGGCGCGTCGAGCACGAAGCGCGTCGAGAATTCGGCGGGGTGGAACGCGGTCCACAGGGCGTAGGCGAGCGGCAGCACCCAGAGAAGACCCAGGAGCCACGCGCCGGTGGTCTCCAGCACGTGCGAAACGCCGCGCGAGGCGTAGACGGTCGACCCGCTCATTGGGCAACACCGGCGCGGACACGGGCGCGGCAAGTGCCGCGACGGTCGGCGGCGGAAGGGGCGCCGCGGGCACGACGGCACGCGATCATTGGTAGTGCACCTTGCGCTCGAGGAAGAAGAACTGCGCGATCGCGGCAATGCCGAGGATCGCGAGCAGCACGACGGTGAGCGCCGCGGCGTACGCGGTATCCCAGAAGCGGAAGCCGATTTCGTAGATGTAGTAGAGGAGCAGCGACGTCGCGTTGTCCGGCCCGCCGCGCGTCATCACCACGATGTGGTCGACCAGCCGGAAGGCATTGATGATCGCGTTGATGAGGACGAAGAGCGTCGTCGGCATGAGCAGCGGGAACGTCACGCGGCGGAAGAAGTACCAGCGCGACGCGCCCTCGATCGCCGCCGCCTCGGCCAGATGCGGCGACATCGACTGCAGCGCGGCAAGGTAGAAGATCATGAAGAAGCCCGCCTCCTTCCAGATCGTGACCACCATGATGGCGGGCAGCGCCGTGTTCTTGCTCCCCAGCCAGTTGTGGCTGCCGTCGGCGAAGAGTCCGACGAACCGTGCGAGCAGCCCGTACTCCGGCGTGTAGAAGAAGAGCCAGATGTTGGCGACCGCAATCATCGGCAGGATCGTCGGCGTGAAATACGCGAGCCGCAGGAAGCCGCGGCCGGCGATTCGCTGGTTGACCCAGATCGCCATGACGATCGCGAGCGCGATCGAGATCGGTATCGTCCAGAACGCGTACCAGAAATTGTTCGACAGTGCCTGCCAGAAGATCGGGTCCTCGACGAGCTGCCGATAGTTGTCGGCGCCGACGAATACCGAAGGCCGGCTGCCCTTCGCGGTGGAGAAGAAGCTCTGCCACAGCGTAGCGACTGCGGGGTAGTGCGTGAAGAGCGCAAGCAGGACGAGCGACGGCAGCAGGAGCAGCCAGGCGTAGATCCACTGCGTGGTGCGCGTCATGCGATGGGGACGTCAGCGAACGCCGCGGTATCGGCGGTGATCGGGCGTGTGAAAGGCGAGCACGGCAAGTCGCTTCGGTGCATGCGGCCCGCCGGTGCCCGACCTTCGCCGGGCACCGGCGGCACGCACTACTTCTTGAACGGTCGCAGCAGGCGATCGGCTTCGCGCTGCGCGTCCTTCAGCGCCGCTTCCGGCGTCTTGGTGCCGGTGAGCGCTGCCTGCAAAGCGTCGTTGAGCGCCTTCGTCACGCGTTGGTTGTCGTGCGTGGAGAGCTCCGCCTTCGCATACGGCAGCTGGTCGCGGGCGACCGCCGCCGCGGGGAAGCCGGCGACGTACTGCTTCATCGCCGGCGTGTCCCACGCATCGGCGCGTACCGCTACGTAGCCGGTGTCGATGCCCCACTGCGCGGCACGCTCGGGTGTGGTGACCCACTTGATGAATTTCATCGCCGCATCGCGTTGTGCCGGGGTCGACTTCGCGAAGATGTAGAAATTGCCGCCGCCGGTGGGGCTGCCGCGCTGCTTGTCGGCGGGCAGCATGGCGACGCCGAAGTCGAACTTCGCGTTGTTCTTCACGTTGGTGAGGTTACCGGTGGTCGTCCAGATCATCGCGACCTTCCGCTCGAAGAAGTCCTTCGGCGTGGTGCCCCACTCGACGATCCCCTCCGGGTGCACCTTGTACTTCTTCACGAGATCGACCCAATACGAGAGCGCGCGGATCACCTCCGGCTTGTCGTAGTAGACCTCGGTGCCGGCCTGGTTCATGAGGTTGGTACCGGCCTGGATCGCGAGCGCCTGGAAGAGCCAGTACGGGAAGCCGGACGACGGGATCTGGATGCCCCACTGCGTCACCTTGCCCGATGCGTCGCGCTTGGTGAGCTTCTCCGCGTACTGCGTCATCTCCGCCCACGTCGCAGGCGGCTTGTTGGGATCGAGCCCCGCTTCCTTGAACATTTCCTTGTTGTAGTACAGGACGATCGTCGAGCGCTGGAACGGGATGCCCCAGGTCTTGCCTCCGGTCTGGCTGTTCTCCATGAACGCCGGGTAGAACGCCTTCAGCCACGTCTGATCGGCGGGAGTCTTCAGGAGCGTGTCGAACGGTACGATCGCGTCCTCGTCGATCAGCGTGAACATGTCGGTGGAAAGCAGGATCGACATCACCGGCGGCTCGCCGCTCTTCACCGCCGTGAGCGCCTTGGTGATCGATTCCTGATAGCTCCCCGAGTAGATCGGCTTCAGCTTGATCCCGGGGTTCTCTTTCTCGAAATCGGCGGCGAAACCGTCGATGATCTTGGTGATCGGACCGCCGACCGCCACCGGGTAGTAGAACGACACCTCGGTCTGCGCGACCGCGCCGCCCGTCGCGAACACCATGCCCGCTGCCGCGAGCGCGACTGCGAGCTTGCGCCACATGCGAATTCCCATTGCCTTCCCTCCTCCCGAAAAGCGGCGTTCCTACGCCGTGAGCGTTACCGCGGCGTGACGACCTTCCGGCAGATCGTGCCGACGTCCGTCTTCCGCAAAGAAATGTTGTGCCGCCGGCGCCCAGGTGAGGCAGGCGCTGTCGCCGCCGCGCAGGCCGACGCTGCCCGGCACGCGCACCGCGAGCGGCTGATCACCGACGGTCATCGCGAGCAGCGAGTCGCCACCGAGATACTCGACGCTCACCACCGTCGCGCGCACACCGTGGTCGGTGGCCAGCGCGATGTGCTCGGGGCGAATGCCGAGCGTTCCACGCGCGCGATCGGCGCCGAGCACGGCGGGACCCTCGGTGCCGCGGATGACCGCGCCGTCCGCACCGGCCGCGAGTGCCACCAGGTTCATCGGCGGGGTGCCGATGAAGCGGGCGACGAACCGCGACGCCGGGCGCTCGTAGAGTTCGATCGGCGTACCGTTCTGCGCGATGCGTCCGCTCTCCATCAGGATCACGCGATCCGCCATCGACATCGCCTCGACCTGGTCGTGCGTGACGTACACCATGGTGATGCCGAGCTTGCGCTGCAGGGCGCGGATCTCCTGGCGCATCTCGGCGCGCAATTGCGCGTCGAGGTTCGACAGCGGCTCGTCCATGAGGCACACCGGCGCTTCGGCAATGATCGCGCGGCCGAGCGCCACGCGCTGCTGCTGGCCGCCGGAGAGTTGCGACGGCTTGCGCGCGAGCAGCGCGCCGAGGCCCAGGAGTTCCGCGACGCGGCCGAGCCGGGCCTCGCAATCGGCGGGTGACACGCGCCGCACGTGCAGGCCGAAGAGGATGTTCTCGCGCACCGACAGGTGCGGAAAGAGCGCGTAGCTCTGGAACACCATCGAGATGTTGCGCTTGGCCGGCGGCAGGTCGGTGACGTCGCGGCCGCCGATCGCGATGCGGCCGCCGGTGGCCGTCTCCAGACCGGCGATGAGGCGCAGCGTCGTCGACTTGCCGCACCCGGACGGCCCCAGCAGCACGTTGAACGTGCCTTCGGCGAGCGTGAACGATACGCCGTCGACCGCGCGGACCTCTCCGTCCGCCGTCGTCCAGTGCTTGCTCACGTTGTCGACGGCGATCGCTGACACGCGCTTTCGCTTTCCCGGGAAGAGGGGCGCCGGCGACGATGCGTCGCGAGGCACCGCATCATAGCAAACGCGGCGTGCGCGGGTCGCGCCGCGCGGGCGACGTCAGCGGCGCCGGGCCGTCCCAAGCCGCTGACTGCGCCCCCTTTGGGGGCAGCGAGCAAAGCGAGCGTGGGGGTCGTTCATCGTCAGCGGCGCCGGGCCGTCCCAAGCCGCTGACTGCGCCCCCTTTGGGGGCAGCGAGCAAAGCGAGCGTGGGGGCCCTTACTCTAGTCGAAGAGTGCCGACAGCGCCGGACCCGGGTCGGGCGCGCGCATGAACGCCTCGCCGACGAGGAACGCATGCACGCCCTTGGCGCGCATCGCGGCGACGTCGCGGCGGCTCCCGATACCGCTTTCGGTGACGACGAGCTTGTCGGGCGGAATGCGCGCGAGCAGATTGAACGTCGTGTCCAGCGTGACGCTGAAGTTGCGCAGGTTGCGATTGTTGATGCCGATGAGCGGGGTGGCGAGGCGCAGTGCGCGGTCGAGTTCGCGGCCATCGTGGACCTCGACCAGCACGTCCATGCCGAAACCGAGTGCGGCGGCCTCGAAGCCCGCGAGTTGCGCATCGTCGAGCGCGGCGACGATGAGCAGGATGGCATCCGCGCCCAGCGCCCGCGATTCGGCGATCTGATATTCGTCGACGATGAATTCCTTGCGCAGCGCCGGCAGGGCGCAGGCGTCGCGGGCGGCCGCGAGGTATTCGGCGGCACCCTGGAAGAAC
>JBDHRR010000173.1:0-5608 GCA_039807685.1 Burkholderiales bacterium | reverse complement strand
CGACCGCCGGACTCGCGCAGGAGGCGCTGCGCAAGCTCGTCGGCCGCGCGCTCGCCGGGGACCCGAGCCGCACCGCGGACACGCTGCCCGACGCGATCGTCGCGCAGCGCCGGTTGTGGTCGTTTGGTGATGCGGTGCGCTTCCTGCACGCGCCGCCGCCACGCCTTGCCGGCGCGGCGCTGCGCGCGCTCGACGAACGTACGCATCCGGCGTGGACGCGGCTCAAGTTCGACGAACTCCTTGCGCAGCAGCTCTCGCTGAAGGCACATCGTCAGGCGCGAGCGCAGCGCGCGGCACCCGTCCTCGCGGGAACGGGAGTGCTCACCGGCCAGCTCGTCGCTCGCGCAGGCTTCGCGCTCACCGGCGCGCAGCGGCGGGTGTGGCGCGAGATCGCGCACGACCTCGCGCAGCGGGTGCCGATGCAGCGGCTGCTGCAGGGCGACGTGGGATCGGGCAAGACGGTGATTGCCGCACTGGCCGCATTGCAGGCGATCGAGAGCGGAATGCAGGTCGCGTTCATGGCGCCGACCGAGATCCTGGCCGAGCAGCACTATCGCAAGCTCTCGACGTGGCTCGACGGCCTCGGCGTGCCGATCGCCTGGCTCACGGGATCGCTGCCCGCCAAGGCGCGGCGCGCGGCGCGCGAGGGATTGGCGAGCGGCGCCGTGTCCTTTGCGATCGGCACGCACGCACTCTTCCAGGAGGGCGTGGAGATCCCGCGGCTTGCGCTCGCGATCGTCGACGAGCAGCATCGCTTCGGCGTCGTACAGCGCCTGGCGCTGCGCGGGAAAGGCGACACCGAGGCGCACCAGCTCATGATGAGCGCGACGCCGATCCCGCGCACGCTCGCCATGACGTTCTACGCCGACCTCGACGTCTCGGTCATCGACGAGATGCCGCCGGGGCGGACACCGGTGGCCACGCGCCTCGTCAATCAGAAGCGGCGCGACGAGATCGTGCGCTGGGTCGGCAAGCAGTGTGCACAGGGCCGGCAGGCTTACTGGGTGTGCCCGCTCATCGAGGAATCGGAGAAGCTCGAGCTGCAGACCGCGGTGGCGCTGCACGCGGAGTTGACGGCGGCGCTGCCCGATCTTTGCATCGGCCTCGTTCACGGCCGGCTGAAGCCCGACGAGAAGGCCGCGACGATGGATGCCTTCGCCCGCGGCGAGATCCACGTGCTGGTGGCGACCACGGTGATCGAGGTCGGCGTCGACGTCCCCAATGCGTCCTCGATGGTGATCGAGCACGCCGAGCGCTTCGGCCTCGCGCAACTCCACCAGTTGCGCGGGCGGGTCGGGCGCGGGAGCGCCGAGTCGACTTGCGTGCTGCTCTTCGAGGAACCGGTCGGCGAGGTTGCGAAGCAGAGGCTGAAGGTCATCTTCGAGACGACCGACGGCTTCGAGATCGCGCGTCAGGACCTTCTCATCCGGGGGCCGGGCGAGTTTCTCGGGGCGCGGCAGTCGGGCGTCCCGCTGCTGCGCTTCGCCGATCCCGAGCGCGATGCGGCGCTCATCGAGCAGGCGCAGGAGACGGCCGAGGCGATGCTCGCGCGCGAACCGGCGGCGGCGCAGGCGCATCTCGTCCGCTGGCTCGGCGGGCGGGCGGAGTTCATCAAGGCGTAGGCGGCACGGCGGGTGCGGGGTAAAATGCGCGCGACGCACCGGGCTCGCTGCGGCCCGCACCTGATCCTCCCCATGTCGCTCTTCACTCTCGGCCTCGACCACACCTCCGCTCCGCTCGACGTGCGCGAGAGGGTGGCGTTCGCGCCGGATGCGGTCAATGCCGCGTTGCGCGATCTCGCTGCGAGCCGGCGCGTCAAGGAGGCGGCGATTCTCTCCACGCCGACGCGCACCGAGGTGTATTGCGCCGGCGGCGAGCCCGCCCCGGTGGCGCAGTGGCTGGAAGGATTCCACGGCCTCGCGCCATCGTCGCTCGCGCCCTACGTCTACACGCTGCCGCGCGACAAGGCGGTGCCGCACGCCTTCCGCGTGGCGAGCGGGCTGGGCTCGATGGTGCTGGGCGAGCCGCAGATCATGGGGCAGGTGAAGCAGGCGATGCGCGCCGCCGAGGGCGCCGGATCGCTCGGCCTCGTCCTCGGTCGGCTCTTCACGCGCACGCTCGAGGTTGCGCACGACGTACGCACGCGCACCGACATCGGCAGCACGTCGGTGTCGATGGCGGCGGCGTCGGTCACGCTCGCGCAGCGCATCTTTCCGTCGATCGCCACGCAGCGCGTGCTGCTCGTGGGATCGGGCGAGATGATCGAGCTCGCGGCGCAGCACTTCCTCGCCTGCAAGCCGCGGTCGGTCACCGTCGCCAACCGCACGCTGGAGCGCGGGCGCAGCCTCGCATCGCGGATCGGCGCCGCCGAGATGACGTTGAACGAGCTGCCCGATCGCCTGCGCGAATTCGACATCGTCATCACCTGCACCGCGAGCTCGCTGCCGCTCATCGGCAAGGGATTGCTCGAGCGCGTGGTGAAGCAGCGCAAGCACGCGCCGATCTTCATCGCCGATCTGGGCGTGCCGCGCGACGTCGAGGCGGAAGCCGCCGACCTCGATGACGTCTTCCTCTATTCGCTCGACGACCTCGTCGTCATCGTGCGCGAGAACCAGACGATCCGCGATGATGCCGTGCAGCAGGCCGAGGCGATGATTGCCGATCAGGCTTCCGCGTTCCTGCGCTGGCTCGACGGCCGCTCGATCGTGCCGACGATCGAGGCGCTGTCGGGGCATCACGAAACGGTACGCATCGGCGAGTTCACGCGTGCCCGGGCGCTGCTCGCCAACGGCACGGCGCCCGAGGTGGCTCTCGCGGCACTCGCGCAGGGGATCACGCGTGGACTCCTCACGCCGGCGATCGCCGCGCTCAACGCGGCCGGCGACGCGGAGCGTGCGGAACTCGTCGCCGCGCTGCAGCGCCTCTACGGTCTCGCCGACCTGCGCGACGACGCGCTCTAGCTGCGCGCGTCGCAAGCGGCGCGCCGGCGCGCCGTCTCCCGCGCGGGGCATCCTGTTGCCGCGCACCTGCCATCCCGCAAGGCGTCGTAGCGCATGAAGCCGTCCCTCCACAGCAAGCTCGAGCAGCTCTCCGCCCGCCTCGCCGAACTCGACGGGCTCCTGGGCTCGCCCGAGATCACGCACGACATGGAGCGCTACCGGGCGCTCACCAAGGAGCACGCCGACCTGACCCCGGTCGTGGCGCGCTTCGCTGAATTCCGGCGTGCCGAAGCCGACCTGCACGCGGCCGACGAGCTCGCGCAGGATCCATCGCTGCGCGACTTCGCGGTCGAGGAGCGGGCGAGCGCGCAAGGACGAATCGCGGGGCTCGAGGTCGAGCTGCAGGCAGCGCTCCTGCCCAAGGATCCCGACGCGGGCCGCAACGTCTTCCTCGAGATCCGCGCCGGCACCGGCGGCGACGAATCGACGCTCTTCGCGGGCGACCTCCTGCGCATGTACCTGCGCTACGCCGAGCGACGGCGATGGACGACGGAGATCGTGTCGGCATCGACCTCGGAGCTCGGCGGCTACAAGGAAGTGATCGTGCGCATCGCCGGCCCCGACGTGCACTCCGCGCTCAGGTTCGAATCGGGCGGACACCGCGTGCAGCGCGTGCCGGAGACCGAGGCGCAGGGCCGCATCCACACCTCGGCGTGCACGGTAGCGGTGATCGCGGAAGCCGATCCGATCGCCGACATCGCGATCAATCCCGCCGACCTCAAGATCGACACCTTTCGCGCCTCCGGTGCGGGAGGGCAGCACGTCAACCGGACCGACTCGGCGGTGCGCATCACGCACCTGCCGACGGGGCTCGTCGTCGAATGCCAGGACGATCGCTCGCAGCACCGCAATCGGGCGCAGGCAATGGCGGTGCTCGCCTCGCGGCTCCTCGATCGCGAGCGGCAGGCGCGGCACAGCAAGGAAGCCGCGCATCGCAAGTCGCTCATCGGCTCGGGCGATCGCAGCGAGCGCATTCGCACCTACAACTTCCCGCAGGGGCGGGTGACCGACCACCGCATCAACCTCACGCTCTACAAGATCGACGCCATCATGGACGGCGAGCTCGACGAGATCGCGCAGGCGCTCGCGCAGGAGTTCCAGGCCGAGCAGCTCGCCGCGCTCGCGGGAGAGGCGTCGTGAGTGGTTTCGTGATGCCGCGGCGGCCTCTTCTCGCGTGACCGGCTCGACCGTCGGTGAGGCACTGGCCAAGTCGTGGCTCGCGCCGATCGATGCGCAGGTATTGCTCGCGCACGTCGTGGGTCGCGAGCGCAGCTGGCTCGTGGCGCACCGCGACGATGCGCTGACGCGCGCTGAAGCCGACGCCTTCGCCGCACTCGTCGCGCGCCGGCGCGCGGGCGAGCCCGTCGCCTATCTCGTCGGGCAGCGCGAATTCTGGGGTCTCATGCTCACCGTGACGCCGGCGGTGCTGGTGCCGCGGCCGGAAACCGAGACGCTGGTCGAACTGGTACTCGACCGGCTGCCTGACGATCGACCCGTTCGCGTGCTCGATCTCGGTACCGGATCGGGCGCGATCGCGCTCGCCATCGCAAGTGAACGCTCGCGCGCCGAGGTGGTGGCGGTCGACGTCTCGACTGCCGCGCTTGCCGTGGCCCGTGGCAATGCCGACGCTCTCGGTCTTCGCCACGTGACGTTTCGCGAATCGGACTGGTACGCGGATGTCGGTGCCGCGCCGTTCGATGTCATCGTGAGCAATCCGCCGTACGTCGCGGCCGGGGATCCGCATCTCGCGCAGGACGACCTGCGTCACGAGCCGCGCGGCGCACTCGTCGCCGGCGTCGACGGCCTCGGCGCGCTGCGCACGATCGTCGCCGGTGCGCCGGCTCGGCTCGTCCCCGGTGGCGCGCTCGTCGTCGAGCACGGCTACGATCAGGCCGAGGCGGTGCAGGGACTCTTGCGCGCGGCGGGATTCGACAACGTCGTCGGCCGCCGCGATCTCGCGGGCATCGTGCGGGTGGCGGCGGGGCGTCTCGCCTGAGGCTCGGCCGGTCGCGAATCACCGCCGGCAATGCGCGGGAGGGCGCACGCCACGGGTCGCACCGATGTGGGCCGCGCTACACTGCATCGGAACGGTGACCAGCAACGAGAAGGTAGAGGACGGAGCAATGGGTGCAGACGAACTGCAATTGGGTTCCATCGCGCGTGTCGAGGGTGGATTCGAGGGGCACCTCGCGCGCAGCTTCGACCACGACGCCGGCAACGTGTGGCGCATGCTGGTCGAACCGGCCTTGCTCGCGCAATGGCTCGCGCCGGGAACGATCGAGCCGAACGTGGGCGGTCGGGTGAAGATCGACTTCGCCGACAGCGGGACGGTCATCGACAGCCGCGTCCTCGAATACGTGCCGCAGCGCATGCTGGCGTATTCGTGGAGCAGCGGCAGCGAGCCGCCGCGGCCGCTGCGCTGGGAACTGGTGCCGGAAGGCGGGCGCACGCGGCTGACGTTGACGGTGCGCGTGCCGGAAGGCGAGGACCCGGCGAAGGCCTGCGCGGGCTTCGAGGGACACCTCGACATGCTCGCCGCGGCGCTCGAAGGGGTGCCGATCAAGTTTCCGTTCGACGTCTTTCTCGCTGCGCGTGCGGGCTACCGGAAG
>JBDHRR010000172.1:0-5663 GCA_039807685.1 Burkholderiales bacterium | reverse complement strand
CAATGCGGTGGCCATGACCACCACCATCGAGAACCAGTTCGGCAGCCGACTCATGACCGCCGGCGGCTTCCTCCTCAACAACGAGCTCACCGATTTCTCGTTCGTCCCCGAGGAGAGCGGCAAGCCCGTCGCCAATCGCGTCGAAGCGGGCAAGCGGCCGCGCTCGTCGATGGCGCCGACCATCGCCTACGATCCGGCCGGGCGCGTGGCGATCGTCGCCGGCTCGCCCGGCGGCAGCACGATCATCAATTACGTCGCCAAGACGCTGCTCGCGATCATCGACTGGAAGCTCGACCCGCAGGCCGCCGCGGCGCTGCCCAATTTCGGCAGCCGCAACGGCCCGACCGAACTCGAGGCGGAGACGCCGGTCGCCTCGCTCGCGCCGCGCCTGCGCGCACTCGGCGCGCCGGTGACGACGATCGAGATGACGAGCGGCGTGCAGGTGATCGTGCGGCACGCGCGCGGATGGGAAGGTGGTGCCGATCCGCGGCGCGAGGGTATCGTGATGGGGAGATAGCCCATGAGCGCCGACGTCTTCTCTGCCACGGTCCTGCTGATCCTCGTGCTCGATCCGTTCGGCAACATCCCGCTCGTCGTCGCCACCCTTCAGGATGTACCGGCGCGGCGCCGCGCGCGCGTCGTGCTGCGCGAGTGCGCCTTCGCCTACGCGATCCTGCTCGCCTTCATGGTGGGTGGGCGCACCTTCATGCAGTGGCTGCAACTGTCCGACGTCGCGCTGTCGATCGCCGGCGGCATCATCCTCTTCCTCATCGCGCTGCGCATGGTGTTCCCGCGCCCGGAAGGGATCTTCGGCAAGATGGTGGGCGGTGAGCCGTTCCTGGTGCCGCTCGCGGTGCCGGCGATCGCCGGGCCGTCGGCGCTCGCCACGGTGATGCTGATGAGTTCCAAGGATCCGGCGGATCTGCCGAAGTGGGTGCTGGCCGTCACCATTGCCATGGCGCTCACCACCGTCGTGCTCCTCGCGTCATCGCGCCTGCAGGCGGCGCTGGGCGAGCGGGCAGTCGCCGCTTTCGGTCGGCTCATGGGGCTCGTGCTCACCGCGCTCGCGGTGCAGATGCTGCTCAACGGCGTGCGCGAGTTCGTCCACACGCTCGCGCGTTGACGCACAACATCACGGTTGGTCTGCGCAGGAGCCTGCGCGCCGCGCCTCGATTCCGCCGCAAGCTAGGCCGCGACGAGGTGGCCGCCGTCGATCCGCACCGCGCCCGCTCGCGTGAGTTCGCCGACCAGCAGGTCGGCGAGCACCTGCGGCGCGAGGTGCAGCACTACGGCATTGAGGTCGCGATAAAGCCCGACGCGCTCGAGGTAGGCGGGGAGGTCGCGTAGCGGCAGCCGGCGGCCGGTGAGCAGGCAGTAGGTGAGGTTCACCTTGAGCGCGTGCCGCGCCATGCGTGCATCGTCGCCGGTAAAGGAATCGGCGCGCCGGTATGCCCGATCGAGCGCGGCATCGACGTTGCCGAAGACGCCGCCGTGTCCGGGGATCACCGTGCGCACGCCAAGCGACGCGATCATG
Source organism: Burkholderiales bacterium (assembly GCA_039807685.1). Classification (GTDB taxonomy): domain Bacteria; phylum Pseudomonadota; class Gammaproteobacteria; order Burkholderiales; family Casimicrobiaceae; genus VBCG01. The sequence continues at coordinate 4,129 of JBDHRR010000172.1, read as the reverse complement.
TCGAGCGTCGCGCGCTGCGCGGCGAGCGCCTGCGGATCGATGGCGCGCGGCATCACGAAGCCGAAGCCGTTCTCCCACAGCGCGTCGCCGGAGATGAGGATCCGGTGATCGGGATTGAAGTAGACGAGCGCGCCCATGTCGTGCCCCGGTGCAGCGAGCGCCTGCCAGTCGAGCCCGCCCCAGGCGTGGACGCTGCCGGCGGTGATGCGCTCGTCGACCGCGAAGCGCGCGATGTCCTGGTCGGCGTAGTCGTACAGCAGCGCCTTCGTGTCCCAGGCATCGACCAGCGGTGCCTCCGCGGCGGGAAAGGCGATCGGACAGCCGTACGCGGCCTTGATCGCGGCGTTGCCGCCGACGTGGTCGGAGTGTCCGTGCGTATTGACGAGGAGCGCGAGCGGCGCGTCGCCGATGCCCTGCTCCGAGCGCAGCAGCGACAGCGTGAGCGGAACGCGCGTCACGTAGCCCGAGTCGACGAGCACGTTGCCGCCGGACCCGCAGAGGAGCACGTGGTTGGCCGACAGCCAGTCGCGTCGGATGAAGCGGATGGGGGAGGGTAGCGGGTCGAGAGCGATCATCGCGGGCGCTTCGTCGGCGGGTGGGTGTCCGGTGCGTCGAGCTTGCCGAGAAAATCGCGCACCAGCGCGATGCGCTCGACGAGTCCCGGGGCAGCGTGATCGATGCGCAAGCGGTCGGGGCCGGCAAAGCGGATGCGGCCATCCTTCTGCACCAGCAGAATCAGCTTGCCGGCATCGAACGGCGGTTGCCGCACGAACTGGATCGTCGTGCGCTCGGGGCCGGCGTCGACCTTGCGCACGCCCAGCGGCTTCGCGAGGAGGCGCAGGCGATGGCTTGCAAGCAGCGCCTGCGCCTGGTCGGGCGTGGGGCCGAAGCGGTCGACGAGTTCCTCCTGGATCGCACCGATCTCGTCGGTCGCCTCGGCGCTCGCGAGGCGCTTGTACAGGATGAGGCGCTCGTGCACGTCGGCGCAGTAACGCTCGGGCAGCAGCGCGGGGGTGTGCAGGTTGATCTCGGTGGTGACGCCGAGCGGCTCGGTGAGGTCGGGCTCGCGCCCCGCCTTCAGCGCCGCCACCGACGCGCGCAGCATGTCGTTGTAGAGCTGGAAGCCGACTTCCTGCATCTCGCCCGATTGCTCGTCGCCCAGGACCTCGCCGGCGCCGCGGATCTCGAGATCGTGCATCGCGAGGTAGAACCCGGAACCGAGGTCCTCCATCATCTGGATCGCTTCCAGGCGCTTCTTCGCCTGCGCGGAGAGCGCGTCCGCGGGCGGGGTCAGGAGATACGCATACGCCTGGTGGTGCGAGCGGCCGACGCGCCCGCGCAACTGATGGAGTTGTGCGAGTCCGAAGCGATCGGCGCGATCGATGATGATCGTATTCGCCGTCGGCACGTCGATGCCGGTTTCGATGATCGTCGAGCACAGCAGGAAGTTGACCCGCTGCTGGTAGAAGTCGCGCATCACCTGCTCCAACTCGCGCTCGGCCATCTGCCCGTGCGCCACCGCGATGCGCGCCTCGGGCAGGAGCTTCGCGAGCGCCTCGGCGCGGGAAGCGATGGTGTCGACTTCGTTGTGCAGGAAATAGATCTGGCCGCCACGCTTCAATTCGCGCAGCACTGCTTCGCGCACGATCCCGGGCGAATACGGCGACACGAAGGTCTTGATCGCGAGCCGCCGCTCGGGCGCGGTGGCGATCACCGAGAAGTCGCGGATGCCTTCGAGCGACATGGCGAGCGTGCGCGGGATCGGGGTGGCGGTCAGGGTCAGCACGTCGACCTCGGCGCGCAGCCGCTTCAGGCGCTCCTTCTGGCGCACGCCGAAGCGGTGCTCCTCGTCGATGATCACGAGGCCCAGGTTCTTGAACTTGACGTCGTCCTGCAGGAGCTTGTGCGTGCCGATGGCGAGGTCGATCTTGCCGGTGGCGAGTCCCTCGATCGCGAGCTTCGTCTCCTTCGCCGTGCGGAACCGGGAGAGCTCGGCGATGCGCACCGGCAGGTCGGCGAAGCGGTCGGAGAAGGTCTGGTAGTGCTGCTCGGCAAGGAGCGTCGTCGGGACGAGGAGCGCCACCTGCTTGCCGTCGGCAAGCGCCACGAAGGCCGCACGCAGCGCGACCTCCGTCTTGCCGAAGCCGACGTCGCCACAGACCAGCCGGTCCATCGCCCTGCCCGAGGTCATGTCGGCGACCACTGCTTCGATCGCCGCGGTCTGGTCGGGCGTCTCGTCGAAGGCGAAGCCCTCGGCAAACGCCTCGTAGTCGTGCGGCTTCAAGCCGAACGCGTGCCCCTCACGCGCGGCGCGCTGCGCGTAGAGATTGAGGAGCTCTGCCGCGGTATCGTGCGCCTGCGCGGCGGCCTTCTTCTTCGCCTTCTCCCACTGCCCGCTGCCGAGCTCGTGCAGCGGCGCATTCTCGGGCGAGGCGCCGCTGTAGCGGCCGATGAGGTGCAGGTTCGCCACCGGCACGTAGAGCTTGGCGTCGTTGGCGTAGACGAGCTGCAGGAACTCGTTGGGGCCGTCACCGAGGTCGAGCGTCACGAGGCCCAGGTAGCGGCCGATCCCGTGCTCCTCGTGCACCACCGGGTCGCCGATGCGCACCTCGGAGAGGTCGCGCACCATGGCGTCGATGTTGCTGCGCTTGCGCGCCTCGCGCGCGCTGCGGCGCACGGTGCCCGCGTAGAGCTCGGTCTCGGTGACGATGGCGATGCCGGCGTCGTCCCACGCGAAGCCCGCCGCGAGCGGGGCGGCGAGGAGTGCCACACGGGCGCCACCCGCGAGGAACGCCGCGAAGTCGTCGACGAGTGGTGGCGCGAGCCCGTACTCGACGAAGTACTGCTGCATCGTCTCGCGCCGGCCGGGGCTCTCGGCGATGATCGCGACCTTGAGGCGCGTCGCGGCAAGATAGCGCTTGAGTGCGGCGAGCGGGTCGACCGCGCGGCGATCGACCTGGAGCGCCGGCAAGCTCGCCGTGCGCCCCGCGCCGTCCGTGGCGGTGGCGCCAGCGCCGCCCGTCGCGATCTCGATGCGACCGAAATTCTTCACGAGGCCGTTGAAGTCGTCGGGTGGCACGAAGAGGTCGGTCGGCGCCAGCAGCGGGCGTTGCCTGTCGCCGCGCAGGAGGCGGTAGCGGGCCTCGGTGTCCTGCCAGAAACGCTCGATTGCCGCGCGCACGTCCCCGTGCAACACGACCACGGTCGCGGGCGGCAGGTAATCGGCGAGCGTCGCCGTCTGCTCGAAGAAGAGCGGCAGGTAGTACTCGATGCCGCCGGGGGCGATGCCGTTGCTCACGTCCTTGTACAGCGCCGACTTCGACGGATCGCCTTCGAAGACCTCGCGGTAGCGGCTGCGAAAGCGCGTGCGTCCCGCCTCGTCCAGCGGGAATTCGCGCGCCGGCAGCAGGCGGATCTCGGTGACCGGGTAGATCGTGCGTTGCGTATCGGCGTCGAAGGTCTTGATCGATTCGATGTCGTTGTCGAAGAGATCGATCCGGTACGGCAGCGGCGAGCCCATCGGGAACAGATCGATGAGACCGCCGCGGATGCTGAACTCGCCGGGTGACACCACTTGCGTCACGTTCGAATACCCGGCGAGCGCGAGCTGCGCGCGCAACGCCTCGACGTCGAGCGTCGATCCCTGCCGGAGGAAGAACGCGAAGGCGGCGAGGTACGACGGCGGCGCGAGGCGGTAGAGCGCCGTGGTGGCGGCGACGATGACGACGTCGCACTCGCCGCGTGCGATCTGCCAGAGGGTGGCGAGCCGCGCGGAGATCAGGTCCTGATGCGGCGAGAAGTGATCGTAAGGGAGCGTCTCCCAGTCGGGCAGCGCCGTCACCCGAAGCTCGGGCGCGAACCACGGCAATTCGTCGGCGAGCCGCTGCGCGGTGCGCGCATCGGCAGTGACGATCGCGAGCGGACGCTTGTCGGTCTTGGCGCGGCGCGCGAGGAGGGCGAACGCCAGCGCGTCTGCCGAGCCGGCGAACGGGCCCGCGCCGCTGCGCTTGCCGGCAGCGGGCAGGTCGTCGACGAGGTCGGGAAGGGCCGCCGTGGTCGGCGAGCGCGTCGTCGCGCGCGGCGCCGCCGGGGCGCTCGCCGCGGTCCCGGCGTGCCGCGTTGAAGCGAT
>JBDHRR010000041.1:0-27293 GCA_039807685.1 Burkholderiales bacterium | reverse complement strand
CGCGCCGCGAGGCGGGCGAGCCCGCGCAGGAGATCGCCGGCGGCGCGTGGCGTCGCGTGGAGCGACAGGGGCGATAGCGGTGCCCCGGCAGCGCGCGCGGCCGCCGTGGTCGTCACCGATGGTTGCGCGAGCACGCCGCCGTCGGCGATCCAGATGCCGGTGACCGGTCGGCGGCCGTTCGCTTCGCGTGCCGCATTGACCGGATGCTCGTGCAGGAGCATCTGCATCTCGGAGAGCCAGCGCCGCCACGTTCCGCCGTGCGGCCCGCGCGGCAGGTGCGGATGCAGCGGCCCGGTGATGGCGGGCAGCGGCGACGTCTCCACCGGAACGGCGGCGGTGGCGGTCACGAACCAGGCGTCGGGACGCGGCACGTGGAAGGCGAGCCCGTCGCCGGCGAAATGGGCGGCGAGGCTCGCGCGCAGCGCCGCCGCCTCGTCGGCATCGAGGTCGTCGACGCGGCCGGCGAGGAGCACGTCGTCGCGGCCGGCAATGAGCGTGACCGGGTCGGCGCGCAACACGTATTGCTGCGCGGGATCGAAGCCCGCGCCGAGCGCTGCGATCGGGGCGGCCGCGCACTCGAACGGCAGTCCGGCGGTCGCCATGACGAGTTGCGCGAGGGAAAGCGCGGGCCGCTCGTCGCGGCCGAGGCTCGCCAGCCGGTCGAGCGCCGGCAATGCGCGCGCCTGTTGCGCGGCGACGGCAAGACCGGGAACGACGAGCGTGCAACGCATCGATGACGATCGAAGGGAGCGAACGGCCGCCGCAGCGCGTCCGCAGCAGGCGCTGCGCGTGAAGACGACGGTCCGACGGCGATCGTGGCAACGAGAGCCGCCGAGTGTAGCAGCACGACGCCATGCGATAATCGTTACCGGTCGTCCTCCCCGCCGTACTTCGCCCCGCACCCTTGTCGCCCTACGAACTGGCCGTCGGCCTGCGCTACACGCGCGCCCGCAAGGGTTCGGGGCGCAATACCTTCATCTCGTTCATCTCGCTCATCTCGATGGCGGGGATCGCGCTCGGCGTGGCCGCACTCATCGTGGTGCTCTCGGTGATGAACGGCTTCCAGGAAGAACTGCGCAACCGCATCCTCTCGGTCGCCTCGCACATCGAGATCCGCGGCATGCCCGAGCTCACCGACTGGCAGCGGGTGGCGAAGTACGCGCTGGCCGAACCGCACGTCAAGGCGGCCGCCCCCTACATCGTCGGCCAGGCCATGCTCGCGGCGGGCGACGTCACGCGCGGCGCGCTGGTGCGCGGCATCGATCCCGCGCGCGAGGATACGGTGGCCGACATCGGCCGCCACATGAAGGCGGGCTCGCTCGCCGATCTCAAGCCGGGCGGGTTCGGCATCGTGCTGGGCGGTGACCTCGCGCGCGGCCTCGGCGTGCTGCCGGGCGACTCGGTCGTCGTCATCACGCCGCAGGGCACGATCACCCCCGCGGGCACGCTGCCGCGCCTGAAGAGCTTCAGGGTCGTCGGCATCTTCGAAGTGGGGATGTACGAGTTCGACAGCGGCCTCGCGCTCATCGACATCGCGGACGCGCAGAAGCTCTACCGCATGGATGGTGTGTCCGGCGTGCGCCTGAAGCTCGACGACCTCTTCGTCGCCCCGCAGGTGGCGCGCGCGCTGTGGGAGCGACTGCCGGTGCAGGCCGAGGTGCGCGACTGGACGCGCAGCCACGCCAACTTCTTCCGCGCGGTGCAGATCGAGAAGCGGATGATGTTCATCATCCTGACGCTGATCGTCGCGGTGGCGGCGTTCAACATCGTCTCCGCGCAGGTGATGGTGGTGACCGACAAGCAGGCCGACATCGCGATCCTGCGCACGCTGGGTGCCTCACCGGCCTCGATCATGGCGATCTTCATCGTGCAGGGCGCCCTCATCGGCATCATCGGCACGCTCATCGGCGTGGTCGGCGGGGTGCTGCTCGCGCTCAACATCGATGTCGTCGTGCCGTTCATCGAGCGCGTCTTCAACGTCCAGTTCCTCGACAAGTCGGTCTACTACATCAGCGACCTGCCCTCGCAGGTGCAGCGTGGCGACGTCGTCACCATCGCGCTCATCGCGCTGGGTCTCGCGCTCGCGGCGACGCTGTACCCGGCGTGGAAGGCGGCGCGGGTGAACCCCGCCGAGGCACTGCGCTATGAGTGAGGCGACGCCGGTGCTCGCTTGTCGCGGGCTGGCCAAGACGTACACGAGCGGACCCGCGCCGGTGCCCGTGCTGAGCGGAATCGACCTCGACGTGGCACCCGGCGAGCGGGTGGCGATCGTCGGTGCCTCCGGCTCCGGCAAGAGCACGCTGCTGCACCTCCTGGGCGGGCTCGATACGCCCACCGCGGGGGAGGTGCGCATCGAGGGCAAGGCGCTGGCGTCGCTCTCCGAGGCGGCGCGCGGCACGCTGCGCAACCGCACGCTCGGCTTCATCTACCAGTTCCACCACCTGCTGCCCGAGTTCAGCGCGGTGGAAAACACCGCGATGCCGCTCCTCATTCGCCGCCTGCCGCCGGCGAAGGCGCGCGAGCTCGCGTCGGCGACGCTCGAGCGGGTCGGCCTCGGCCATCGCCTGCGGCACCGGCCGGGCGAGCTCTCCGGCGGCGAGCGGCAACGGGTCGCGCTCGCCCGCGCCCTCGTCACCGAGCCGCGCTGCGTGCTCGCCGACGAACCCACCGGCAACCTCGACCGGCGCACCGCGGGCCAGGTCTTCGAGCTCATGCTGCAACTCAACGCCGACATCGGCACCGCGCTCGTCATCGTCACCCACGATCCCGAACTCGCTGCGCGCACCGACCGCAGCCTCTCCCTCGTCGACGGTCGGCTCGGCTGACGCGCGCGTCGCGTCGGCTACACTCCGACGCATGGAAATCCCGCTCGTGCTCCTGCTCCCGTTCGCGGGGAGCATCGTCGCGGCGCTGCTGCCGACGCACGCGCGCAGTGCGGCATCCGGCTTCGCGGGCATCGTCGCGCTGGCGACGACGGTGCTCGTCGTGCGGCTGTACCCCGAGGTGCACGCGCAGGGGGCGATCGAATGGCGGCAGGCCTGGTTGCCCGCGCTCGGCGTCGATTTCGTGGTGCGCCTCGACGGTCTTGCCTGGATGTTCTCGCTGCTGGTCGCGGGGATCGGCTGTCTCGTCGCCTTCTACGCGCGCTACTACATGTCGCCGGACGACCCGGTGCCGCGCTTCTTCGCTTTCCTGCTCGCTTTCATGGGCGCGATGCTCGGCGTGGTGACCGCCGGCAACCTCATCCAGCTCGTCTTCTTCTGGGAGGTGACGAGCATCTTCTCGTTCCTCCTCATCGGTTACTGGTATCACCGGCGCGATGCCCGGCGCGGCGCGTTCATGGCGCTGGCGGTGACCGGTGGCGGCGGGCTCGTCCTGCTGGTCGGCATGCTGTTGCTCGGGGTTGCTGCCGGCAGTTACGAACTCGACGTCGTGCTCGCGCGTGGCGCGGCGATCCGCGAGCACGCGCTGTATCCCGTCATCCTCGCGCTGGTGCTCGTCGGCGCATTCACCAAGAGCGCACAGTTCCCGTTCCACTTCTGGCTGCCGCGGGCGATGGCGGCGCCCACCCCGGTGTCCGCGTACCTGCACTCGGCGACGATGGTGAAGGCGGGCGTGTTCCTGCTGATGCGCCTGTGGCCAGCGCTCGCCGGCACCGAGGCGTGGTTCGTCGCGGTCGGCGGCGCCGGGGCGGCGACGCTGCTGCTGGGCGCGTGGTGCGCGATGTTCCAGCGCGATCTCAAGGGTCTTCTCGCGTACTCGACGATCAGCCATCTTGGCCTCATCACGCTGCTGCTCGGACTCGACAGTCCGCTTGCCGCGGTCGCCGCGGTGTTCCACACGATGAATCACGCGACGTTCAAGTCGTCGCTCTTCATGGCGGCGGGCATCATCGATCACGAGACGGGAACGCGGGACCTGACCCGCCTGCACGGGCTCTTTCGCGCCATGCCGATCACCGGCGCGCTCGCCATCGTCGCCAGTGCCGCCATGGCCGGCGTGCCGCTCCTGAACGGCTTCCTGTCGAAGGAGATGTTCTTCGCCGAAGCTTTCTATCTCGACGCGCACCCGGTGATCCAGTACGCGCTGCCGCTCATCGCCACGCTCGCCGGGACGTTCGCGGTGGTGTACGCGCTGCGGGTGGCCTACGGGATCTTCTTCGGAGCGGCACCCGACCGCCTGCCGCACGCGCCGCACGAGCCGGTGCGCTGGATGCGCGTGCCGATCGAACTCCTCGTGTTCACGTGCATCGCGGTGGGCGTAGCGCCCGCACTCGTCATCGGCGACCTGCTCGCGACGGCAGCCCGACCGGTGGTGGGCGGACAACTGCCGCCTTACGACCTCGCCCTGTGGCACGGCTTCAATGCGCCCCTGCTGATGAGCATGCTGGCGACCGTCGGCGGCTTTCTCGTCTATCGGAGCCTCGGTCGTCGGCTCGGCAGCGCCGGCCTCGACGTTGCGCCCTTCCTGCCGATCGACGGGCAGCGCTCCTTCGAGCGCACGGTCGCCGGCGTCGACCGCGCGGCGCGCGCACTGGTGCGGCGGATCGTCACGCGCCGCCTGCAACCGCAACTCGCGTGGATGGTCGTCCTCGCCACCGCCGGCGCCGCGCTCGCGGTGGCGCAGACGGGCCTCGTGTGGGGCGATCGCCAGCGCGTCGCCGGCACGTTCGCGGTGGCGGCACTGTGGTCGGTCGGCGCGACGAGCGCGGTCGCCGCCGCATGGCTTGCGAAGTTCCACCGCTTCGCCGCGCTGGTCACGCTCGGCGTGACGGGACTCATGGTGTGCATCACGTTCGTGTACTTCTCCGCCCCCGACCTCGCCTTGACGCAACTCGTCGTCGAGTGCGTCACCGTCGTGCTCTTTCTCCTGGGCTTGCGCTGGCTCCCCAAGCGCAAGCTGGGTGACGCCTCCGAGCGCTCGCCGCGCACGCGCCTGCGGCGTGCCCGCGACCTCGCGGTGGCGATCGTTGCCGGCGCCGGCCTGTCGACGCTGTCGTACGCGCTCCTGACGCGGCCGGCACCGCACAGCATCTCGCCGTTCTTTCTCGACCGCGCGCTGCCCGAAGGCGGCGGCACCAACGTGATCAACGTCATGCTGGTCGATTTTCGCAGCTTCGACACGCTGGGCGAGATCACCGTGCTGGGTGCCGCCGCGCTCACCGTGTACGCGCTCCTGCGCCGCTTCCGTCCGCCGCGCGAGGCGGTGGCGCTGCCGGCGCAGCAGCGCTTGAGCCTCGGCGAGGCGGCGACCGATCTCGTCGCCCCGCGGGAGGAAGCGGCGGCGCTCACCGGCTATCTCAAGGTGCCGGCGGTGCTCGCGCGTCTCATGCTCCCGCTCGCGGTGATGGTGGCCGTGTACCTCTTCCTGCGCGGACACAATCTGCCCGGCGGCGGATTCGTCGCCGGCCTCGTCGTCGCGATCGCCTTCATCATGCAGTACCTCGTCGCCGGTGCATCGTGGATCGAGGCGCGGCTGACCTTGAATCCGGCGCGGTGGATCGCGGTCGGCCTGCTCGTCGCCGTCGCGACCGGCGCCGGCGCCTGGGTGGCTGGCTACCCGTTCCTCACCACGCATACCGCGCACCCCGAGATCCCGTTGCTGGGCAGGATTGCCTTGCCGAGCGCGCTCTTCTTCGACGTGGGTGTCTTCTCGGTGGTCACCGGATCGACGCTGCTGGTGCTGCTCGCCCTCGCGCACCAGTCGATCCGCGCCCGCCGCGCGCAGGCTGCGGCCCGCGATGCCGCGTCGCCGGTCGCGAGCACCACCGCAGTCGCCGCGCTGCCGCTCGCAGTCGCTGCGGATCGACGCTGACGCATGGAGATCGTGCTCTCCGCCGCGATCGGCATCCTCGGCGCCTCCGGCATCTGGCTGGTGCTGCGCGCCCGCACGTTCCAGGTACTCATGGGCCTGTCGCTCGTGAGTTACGCCGTGAACCTCTTTCTCTTCAGCATGGGGAGCCTCTCGATCGGCCAGGAGCCCATCGTCACGCCGGGCATCCCGGCGGACCTCGCGCATTACACCGACCCGATGGTGCAGGCGCTCGTCCTCACCGCCATCGTGATCGGCTTCGCGACGACGGCGCTCTTCCTCGTCGTGCTGCTCGCGCTGCGCGGCCTCGCCGACAACGATCACGTCGACGGCAAGGATGAAGGCGCATGATCGCCACGCTCACCGCTGCCGTCGCCGACGCGGTCGCACCGCTCATGCCGCACCTCGTGGTGGCGCCGGTCGTGATCCCGCTCGTGGCAGCGGCGGCGCTGCTCGCGATCGGCGAGGGGCGGCGCGGCCTGCTCGTTGCCGGGAGCCTGGCAGCGATGGCGGTGACGCTCGCGGTTGCGCTCGCGCTCCTCGCCTGGGTCGACGTGCGGGGCGCGACGCCCGTCATCGCGGTCTACCTGCCCGCCAACTGGGACGTGCCCTTCGGCATCGTGCTCGTCGCCGATCGGCTGTCGGCGCTCATGCTCGCGATCACCGCGGTGGTTGCGGTGTGCGCACTCGTCTTCGCCGTCGCGCGCTGGCAGCGCGCGGGGGTGTACTTCCATCCGCTGTTCCAGCTCCAGGTGATGGGCATCAACGGCGCCTTTCTGACCGCCGATCTCTTCAACCTCTTCGTCTTCGTCGAGGTGATGCTCACCGCATCGTATGCGCTCCTCCTGCACGGCTCGGGGCGCGCGCGGGTGCAGGCGGGGTTGCACTACATCGCGGTCAATCTCGTCGCCTCGGCGCTGTTCCTGCTCGGCGTCGCCATGATCTACGGAATCGCCGGCACGCTCGGCATGGCCGACGTCGCGCAGAAGCTGCCGGCGATTCCGCCACACGACCGCGGCCTCCTCTACGCCGGTGCGGCGCTGCTCGGCGTCGCGCTGCTCGCCAAGGCCGCCGTGTGGCCGCTCAATTTCTGGCTGGTGCCGGCGTATTCGGCGGCGGCGGCACCGGTGGCGGCAGTCTTCGTGCTGCTCACCAAGGTCGGCTTCTACGCGGTCCTGCGGCTATGGACACTCTTCCTCGCGCCGCAGGCCGATTCGACCACGCGCTTCGGCGCCGACGTGCTCGTGCTGATGGGTCTCGCGACGGTCGTCGTGGCCGCGCTGACCATGATCGCCTCGCGCAACGTGCGGCGGCTCGCGGCACTCGCCACGATGATGTCCGCCGGCACGCTGGTCGCGGTCCTGGGCTTCGGCAGCGCCGAGCTCCTGGGTGGCGCCCTCTACTACCTCCTGGGGTCGACGCTGGCGGTGGCCACGCTGTTCCTGCTCGCCGACCTCATCGAGCGCGCCCGCGAGAAGGGCACTGGCGCCACCGCCGACGAGGGCCTCGTCGCCCCGCCGCCATTCGCCTTCGACGAGCAACCGGTCGCCTCCGGCGTCAATCTCGACGACGAGGAAGCGGCGCTGATCGGGCAACCGATTCCCATCGCGCTCGCCTTCCTCGGTTTGGCGTTCATCGTCTGCGTGCTGCTCATCGCCGGCCTGCCGCCGCTCGCGGGCTTCCTCGCCAAGTTCACCATGCTGGCGGTGCTCGTGGGTCACGACGGCGCGCCCACGTCGTCGCTCGGCTGGGCGGTCGTCGTCGTGCTGATCCTGTCGAGCCTCGTTGCCTTGCTGGTGCTGGTGCGCACCGGCATCCGCTACTTCTGGGTGCCGCAAGGACGCGCGGTGCCGCATCTGGCGGTCATCGAGTGCCTGCCCATCGGTGGCCTCGTTGCCGGCGTCGTGTGCATCACGGTCGCCGGCGGGCCGATCCTGCGTTACACCACCGCGGCAGCGACGCACCTCCTCGACCCATCGGCGTACGTGCAGGCGGTGGCCGGGACGAAGGCGACGCCGGGTCCGACGCAGCCATCGCGCGCCGCGGGTGGAGGCACGCGATGAGGCGCTGGCTGCCGGCGCCACTCCTGTCGGCGTCGCTCTTCGCCATGTGGCTCGTGCTGCAGGGATCGCTCGCGCCCGCCGACGTCGCGCTCGCCGCCTTGCTCGCGATCGCGATTCCGGTCGCCTGCGCGCCGTTGCGGCCGCTGCCGGTGCGCGTCCGGCACCCCATCGTCATCGCCCGCCTCATCCTCGTCGTCGGCTACGACGTCCTGCTGTCGAACCTCGCGGTGGCGGTGGGCGTGCTGAAGAGCCCCTGGCGCAAGCCGCGCAGCGCCTTCGTGCGCATTCCGCTCGACATCACCGACCCCAATGCGCTCGCCTCGCTGTGCATGATCACCACGGTGGTCCCCGGCACCGTGTGGACCGAATACGTCGACGGCCACGGGCTCCTCCTGCACGTGTTCGATGTCGACGACGAGGCGAGCTTCATCGTCGCGTTCAAGGCGCGCTACGAGCGGCCGCTGAAGGAGATCTTCGAATGAGTCCACTGGTGGCGACCGCGGTGGCGATCGCCTTGTCGTGCTACGCGCTGGCGATCGCGCTCGCTTTCGTCCGGCTGCTGCGCGGGCCCGCGGCCCAGGACCGCGTGCTCGCGCTCGATTTCCTCTACATCAACGGCATGCTGATCGTTCTCGTGCTCGGCGTGCGCTACGGCAGCGGCATGTACTTCGAATCCGCGCTGCTGATCGCGGTGGTCGGCTTCGTGGGGTCGGCGGCGCTCGCCAAGTTCCTGCTGCGCGGCGAGGTCATCGAGTGAGTGCCGGCGTGACCCTCGCCGACGCCATCATCGCCTTCCTGCTGGTGGCGGGAGGGCTCTTCACGCTGGTGGCGGCCATCGGCCTCGTGCGGCTGCCGACGTTCTTCATCCGCATGCATCCGCCGGCCATCGCCAACACGCTCGCGGTGTGGTGCACCGCGCTCGCGGTGATCGGTTATTTCCTCGCGCACGAGGGCCGCGTGGCACTGTACGTGTGGCTGATCCCGATCCTGCTGTCGATCACCGCGCCGATCACCACCGCCTTCCTCGCCCGGGCCGCGCTCTTCCGCGAGCGCCAGCGCGGTGGCGACGTGCCGCCGCCGCCGGGGAGGCAGCGGTAGCGGACGTCAGCCTGCGACCGCCCGTCGGGCATCATCACCGAGCAGTCCGGCGAACTGCGCAAGCCGGCGCAGTTCCGCGCGCTCGGCGTCGTCCACACCCAATTGCGGCGCGCGTACCGTCGCGTGCGCAATGAGCCCTTGCATCTGCAGGACCTCCTTCATGCGCGGGCGGTAGTCGCGGATCGGATTGCGCCACGCGTAGCGCGCGAGCGGTCCCAGGCGATCCCAGATGGCGAAGGCACGCGTGAAGTCGCGAGCGGCGGCGGCGCGCTGCATCTCGATCAGTTCGCGCGTCGCCGTGGCGGCAAAGCCGATGAGCGCGCCGTCGCAGCCCAGGACCATCGCCTCGCAGATGAAGGTGTCGCTGCCGGTGAGGATCCCGAGCTTGCGCGGCAGGCTGCGGGCGGTGGCGATCGTCTCGACGGTCTTGGTGGTGTCGAACGACGCCTCCTTGAGACCGATGATCTGCGGTATCGCGCAGAGCTCGGAGAGTGTCTCCGGCGGAAAGTCGGGGCCGAACGCCTTGGGGAACTGGAAGGCGATCATCGGCAGGCCCACACCGTCGGCGATCGCCCGGTGGTAGGCGGTGATCATCGCCGCCGGCACCGGCGTGCCGAGGAAGGTGGGAAACGGTGGAAAGATGGCGAGCCCCTGCGCCCCGGCTGCCTTCAATTCGTTGCCCCAGCGAACCGCACCGCGCGTCGAGCCCGCGATGAGCCCCGACAGCAGCGGCACCGTGCCGGCGATCACCTCGCCGCACACGCGCAGCACTTCGAGCTGCTCGTCGGGATCGAGGGCAGGCCCTTCGCTTGCATCCATGTTCATGGCGATCGCGGCAGGTCGCTGTTCGGCGATCCAGCGCAGGTAGCTGCGCAGCGAACTCCAGTCGATCGACTGGTCGGGAAGCATCGGCAGGACGGGTGCGGCGATGATGCCTTGCAGGGGGACGAGCGACATGGCGTTACTCCTGGCCGATGGGCCGCGCGGTGCCGTGCAGCACGCCGCGGGCGAGAAAGATTTCGGTGATGGCTTCCGCGGCCAGTGTGAAGGCCGCGGCCCGACGCGCATCGAGCCCGCGCGGTCGCGGCAGCGTGATGTCGAGGATACGCTCGATGCGCCCGGGGCGCGGGGACATGACGACGACGCGGTCGGCGAGCAGCACCGCTTCGTCGATCGAATGGGTGATGAAGAGCACCGTCTTGCGCGTGGCGAGCCACAGTGCCTCGAGATCGAGGCGGATCTGCTCGCGCGTCAGTGCATCGAGCGCGCCGAACGGCTCGTCCATGAGGAGCAGGGGCGCGTCGTGGATGAGCGCGCGGGCGATGGCCACGCGCTGGCGCATCCCGCCGGAGAGTTCATGCGGATAGCGGTCGGCGAATTCCGCGAGCCCGACCTGGGCCAGGAGCCGCAGCGCGCGTTCCCGGTAGGCCGCGGGATCGAGTCCGCGCAACTCGACCTGCATCAGCACGTTGGAAAGCGCCGTCCGCCAGTCGAGGAGCACCGGGCTCTGGAAGACGATGCCGAGATTGGTCTGCGGCCGGTCGACGACGCGGCCGTCGACCCGCACTTCGCCGGTGGTTGCAAGGTGCAGGCCGGCGACGAGGCGCAACAGCGTGCTCTTGCCGCAGCCCGAGGGGCCGACGATCGCCAGGAATTCACCGGCCCCGATCGTGAGGTCCACCCGCTCGAGTGCCGGTGTCTCCTCGCGACCGGCGCGTCGGTAGGTCTTGGTGACCCCGGTAAGGGCGACATAGGGCAGCGGCGCGGTCGCCGCTGGTGCCGCCGCGCTGGCGGGCGCGGCGGCGACATCCGGGCCCGTCACTTCGGCAGGAACTCGTTCGTGTGGAAGAACGTCCACGGCTTGTCGGTGGCGACGTCGCGGTAGTTCTTGAGGATCGAGAGCGTCTGCTCCCAATCGGCCTGCGCACCCCAACCGATCCGCCCCTGCGAGTTCCTCGAGTCGAGCAGCCCCAGGTCGACCATGAGCTGGTCCAGCGTCGATTGACGGTTGAGGTCGGGCTTCACCTTGAGCGCCGCGTCGACCGCCGCCCCTGGATTCTTCTTTGCTTCCTCCCACGATCGCACCGATGCCTTGACGAAGCGGCGCACGAGATCGGGGTTCTTCTTGATCGTGTCGCCGGTGGTCATGATCGTCATGCCGACGGTATTCACGCCGAAATTCGCGTAGGGCATCGCGACCGGATTGCCGCCCTTGTACTTGATGAGGAAGTATTGCTCGTCGACGCCGCCCAGCAGGCCGTCGGTCTTCTTCTCCAGCACGGCGACGATCTTGGCGGCCGGATCGACCTGGACCATGGTGATCCTGGCGCAGTCCACGTTGTTCACCTTGCACACCGCCTGCAGCAACTGCCCGAGCGGATCGCCTGCCGTGACCGCCACCTTCTTGCCGACGAGATCGGCGGGTGCCTTGATCGGCGCCTCGGCGAGCGAGATCACCGCATACGCCGAGGTGTTGAGGAGCGACATCACGCTCTTGATGTCGGCGCCCTTGGCGGCGGTGGCGATGACCGACGACGAGTCGGCCATGCCGAAGGTGTCCGAGCCGGCAGCGACGACCTGCACCGTGTTCCCGGAGCCACGACCCTCGTTGATCGTGAGGTCGATTCCCTCCTCGGCGTAGTAGCCCTTGTCTTTCCCGTAATAGAACGGCACGTGCAGGCCACCGAGATACCAGTTGAGGCGCAACGAGACCTTGTCGGCCGCTTTCGTCTGCGCCTGCGCGAATGGAACGACGGCCAGCGTGACGGCAGCAGCGGCGAGCGCTGCGATTCGGGTGAGCTTCATGGAATCTTCCTCAGGGTAAGTCCCGCGGAGCGCGGTGACAGGGGTAGTGGGCGGCACGCGCGGGCGGCGCCGGGCGAGCGGCGGCGCATGCTCAAAGCGTCGCGTCCTTCGCCGCGGCCTGCTGCGATACGTGCCACGGAATGGCGAGCCGCTCGACGACCTCGACCGCGTAGTACACGACGAGCCCGATGAGCGAGAGGACGACGATCGTCGCGAAGACCATCGGCGTGTCGAGCTGGCCGTTGTACTGCAGCAGGAGGTAGCCCAGGCCGCGGTCGGAGGCGACGAATTCGGCGACGACCGCGGCAGTGGCCGCGAGCGCGGCGCCGACCTTCAAGCCGGTGAAGATGTGCGGCAGTGCCTGCGGCAGGCGGATCTTGCGGAACATCGTCCAGCCGGAGGCGCCGGTGGTGCGCGCGAAGTCCATGACGTCCGGATCCGCGCTCTTGAAACCGGCGATGCTGGAGACGACGATCGGAAAGAACGAGAGGAGGAACACGAGCAGCAGCTTCGGCGTGAAGCCGAAGCCGAACCAGATGATGAACAGCGGCGCGATCGCGATCTTCGGGATGATCTGCAGGAAGACGATGACCGGATAGACGGCCTCCTCCATGAACCGCGAATACGCGACGGCAAGCGCGAGCGGGACGCTCACCACCACGGCGAGCGCGTAGCCCGCGAGGATCTCCTGCGTCGTCACCCAGGCGCTGATCGCCACCGTATCGTGACGCTTCCAGAACTCGGTCCAGATCTTCGACGGCGGCGGCAGCAGGTACTCCTTGATGCCGGTGAGCCGCACCGCGAGCTCCCACGCGATGAAGAGGAGGGCGAAGATCGCGATCGCGCCGCCGCGCGTGCGCAGCCAGTGAGCGATGCCGCCCGGACTCACGACCATGGGGCGGGCGCTTCGGCGAGGTCCCACGTGCCGTAGCTGGCAGGCTCGTTGATTTCGATGAGCTCGAGGTCGTCGGCGCGCGCAATCACGTTGTGCGGCACGCCGGCCGGCTGCGACAGGCCGTCGCCGGCACGCAACGTCACGTCCCCCTCGATTCCCGCGAAACGGAAGGTGAGCCAGCCGCGCAGCACGTAGACGTAGTGCGCGGTCATGTCGTGCCAGTGCCAGCCGGTGGGCGCGGCCAGCGGCGCCAGCGTGCGGATGTGCTTGGCGCCGAGCCGGCCGCCGGTCGCGGCCGCGAGGCCGAGGTCGCGGTACTCGGTGTCGCCCCGCAAGCCCTCGCGGTCCCAGCGCGCGTCGGTTGCCGCATTGCGGGCGAACGCCGACCAGGCCTGCGCAAGCGCGCGCGGACCGTCGTAGCGAGGAGGTGCTGCGCTCATGCGAAGGGTCTCCCGGTGAACATCGTGCTGCTGCTGTCTGCACGACGCGAATCGCGAACACTACGTGGCGCTGCACCCTGTGGTCAAGCGCATGCCGCGTTGCGGCGCCGCATTGCAGGCTGCGCGACGGCGGGCCGTCAATACTCCACCGGAATCGGATCGAGGGATCGCCACAGGTACCACGTCGCCACGCTGCGCCACGGCGCCCAGCGGGCGCCGAATTCGCGCAACTCGCGCGCAGTCATGCGGGCGCCGTCGTGGTAATGGAGCGCCACCGCGCGGATGAGGCCGATGTCGTCGACGGGCAGGACGTCGGGCCGCAATTCGTGGAAGATGAGGAACATCTCGGCGGTCCAGCGACCGATGCCCTTGACGTCGACGAGGCGGGCGATGAGCGTCTCGTCGTCGAGCGCCGGCCACTCGTGCGGAGCGAGCGCGCCGGTGTCGAAATGGCGCGCGAGGTCGCGCAGGTATTCCGCCTTGCGCTCGGACAGCCCTGCCCGGCGCAGCGTCGGCAGGCGCGTACGGCGCACCCGCGCCGGGTCGAGGGTGACCGTGGTGCCGGTGGCGCCGGTGGCCGCCGCGACCCGGTCCCAGATCGACTGCGCGGCCTTGACCGAGATCTGCTGGCCGACGATGGCGCGCGCGAGCACGGTGAACGGCTCGCCGCGCCGTGCGAGGTGCGTGCCCGCGTGGGCGGCGACGAGTCGGCGCAAGACGGGGTCGCGCGCCGCGAGGTCGCGCGCGGCGCGATCCCAGTAGGCAGGTTTCAGCACGGGAGACGGAGGCAATTCGAGCGATCGGTGATGGCGGATGGTGATCCCGACGGCAAGCCGCGGGCGGGTGGTACATTAGCGCGTTTTTTTGGCGGGACGCCATTCGCGGCCCGGCGCACGCGACGAAGATGCCACCAGCAGGGCGTATCCGTACCGCAGTTCCCGATCCGCAGCGATTGGCGGGTGCGTTGCCCGGCGCTGCCTGCAACGGGACTGGCGGCGAGGGTGCGCAGTATCGCCGCCCGGCGCTTGCAACACTCGCGACCGGCGTGCTCGTCGTTCTGGTCTGGCTCGCGCTTGCCGCGGCGCACGCCGCCGAGCCGCGCAAGGTGATCCGCGACGTGTTTCCGGCCGCCGAGACGGGCTTCGATCCGGCGGCCGTCCACGACCTGTATTCGGCGGGCGTCGTGCGGGCGATCTTCGACACGCTCTACACCTACGACTATCTCGCGCGGCCGGCGAAGCTCGTCCCCAACGTTGCCGCGGCATTGCCCGAGGTGAGCGACGAAGGCAAGGTCTACACGATCCGCCTCACGCCCGGCGTCTACTTCCAGCGCGACCCCGCGTTCGGCGGCGCGAAGCGCGAGCTGACCGCCGAGGACGTCGTCTACACGTACAAGCGGGTGCTCGATCCGAAGCTCCGCTCGCCGTGGAGCTTCCTCGTCGAGGGCAAGTTCGTCGGCATGGATGAGGTGGTGGCCGCCGCGAAGAAGACGGGGACCTTCGATTACGCGCGCAAGGTTCCGGGCTTCGAGGTGATCGACCGCTACACGCTGCGCCTGCGGCTCACCGACACCGACTACAACCTGCCGTTCGTGCTCGCGCACGATGCGCTGTCGATCGTCGCCCGCGAGGTGATCGAGAAATACGGCGAGTCCGACGGGCGCACGATGAGCAACCCCGTCGGCACCGGCCCATTCAAGCTCGGCGAATGGATTCGCAGCAACAAGATCGTCCTCGATGCGAATCCTGATTTCCGGAAAGTCGTGTGGGATTTCGCCCCGGTGCAGCCGGGCGACGAGGCGCTCGTCGCGCAGATGAAGGGCAAGCGGGTGCCGGCGGTCGATCGCGTCGAGATCTACGTGCAGGAGGAGGACCAGACGCGCTGGCTCGCGTTCCAGCAGGGCGAGCTCGATTTTCTCAACATGGAGGGCCCGCTGGCGCCGAATGCGATCGAGCCCGATGGCAAGCTCAAGCCCGAGCTCGCCCGGCGCGGCATTCGCCTCGATCGCTACGTCGAGCCCGAGATCCGTTACGTGTACTGGAACTGGCTCGATCCGCGCATGGGCGGCATGGGGAAGGCGCAGATCGCGCTGCGGCGCGCGCTCGCCATGTCCTACGACGTCGCTGCCGAGATCCGCGTGGTGCTGAACGGGCAGGCGGTCGAGGCGGCGTATCCGATCCCGCCCGGTGTGGTCGGCCACGTTCCGGGCTGGAAGAGCACGCTCACCTACGATCCGGCGCTTGCCAACAAGCTCCTCGATCGCTTCGGCTACAAGCGCGGCGCCGACGGCTGGCGCACCTGGCCCGACGGCTCGCCGATGGTCATCACCTATGCTTCGCGCCCCGATACCCTCGGTCGGCAGCTCGAGGAGCTCGCCAAGAAGAGTTACGACGCGATCGGCGTGCGCATGGCGAGCCAGCGCGATCGCTTCCCCGAGCTCCTCAAGATCGAGAAGCAGTGCAAGCTCGCCAGTCGCGAGGCGGCGTGGATCGCCGATTATCCCGATGGCGACAATTTCATGCAGCTCTTCTACGGACCCAATGCATACCAGAGCAACAACGGCTGCACGGCGATCCCCGAATACGACGCGCTGTACAAGCAGTCGGCGCGGATGCCGGCGGGTCCCGAGCGCGATCGCCTGTACATGAAGATGGCGCGCATCCTCGAGTACTACGCGCCGCATCGCCTCACCGTGAGCCGCTATCGGAACCAGCTCGTCCAGCCGCGCATCGAGGGCTACCGGCGGCATCCGATCCTGACGTCGACGTGGCAGTACGTCGACGTCGCCCCCGCGGGCAAGTAGCCGCCGCATCCCACCAGCGGCGACCGGGAGCCAATCATGTGGGCATACGTGGTGCGACGGCTGTGGCAGATGATCCCGACGCTGCTCGGCGTCGTGCTGCTCGTCTTCGTCCTCTTCAATCTCTTCGGCGGCGATCCCGCGTACGTGCTCGCCGGCAAGATCAGCAATCCCGAGCAGATCGACAACATCCGCCGCCAGCTGGGCGTCGACCAGCCGTACTGGATCCAGCTCGGCATCTTCCTGAAACAGATCGTGACCGCCGACTTCGGCGCGTCGTGGAGCACCAACGAGCCGGTGTCGCACATCCTGGCGACGCGGCTCGGGCCCTCGCTCACGCTGCTGGTGCCGCTGCTCATCATCGAGACGCTGGTCGCGGTGGGGCTGGCGCTCGCCGTCGCCTACGTGCGCGGCTCGCTCACCGACCGCACGGTGATGGTGATCTGCACCGTGGGCCTGTCGATCTCGATCCTCGTCTACATCATCGTCTTCCAGTACGTCTTCGCCTACAAGCTGGGCTGGTTCCCGGTGCAGGGCTGGGGCGATTCGTTCTGGGAGAACCTGGTGCGCTACGCCTCGCTGCCGATCCTCATCGGGCTCGTGGTGAGCATCGCGCCCAACCTGCGCCTGTACCGCACCTTCGTGCTCGACGAGATCAATCAGGACTACGTGCGCACCGCGCGCGCCAAGGGCGTTTCCGAGAATCGCATCATGTGGGTGCACGTGCTGCGCAATGCGTCGATCCCGATCATCACGCACGTGATGGCGGCACTGCCCGGACTCCTGATCGGCGCCTTCCTGCTCGAGCGCTTCTTCTCGATTCCCGGCATCGGTCGCGAGGTCATCCTCGCCGTCGAGCGCTCGGACTTCCCGGTGATCAAGGCGCTCACCGTCTACGTGGCGGTGGCGACGATGATCGTCAACCTGCTCGCCGATCTCATGTACAAGGCGGTCGATCCGCGGGTGCAGTTCGAATGAACGAAGGCGGCGTCGACGCGATTCCGGCGGCGGGGCGCAACCACCGGGCGCTGCCGCACACGGTGTCGCCCGGCCTGTGGACGCTCGCCTGGCGGCGGCTGCGCCGTGATCGGCTCGCCATGGTCTCGCTCGCGATCGTCCTCGCCTTCATCGCCATGATGATCCTCTCCGGTCTGGGGCTCATCGCCCGTGACTGGGCGCGCGAGGTGGGGGTGAACTACGCGCCGCCGACCTTCCTCGGTCCCGAGGCCGCCGCCGAGGCGCCGTCGTCGACCGCCGGTGCATCCTCTGCCACCGCCGCTTCGCCGGCGGCGCCCGCGGGCGACTGGGAAGCCGAGGTGGTCGATCCGCTGGGCGACGTGCTCGCCGAGTTGCGCGGCGAGACGAAGCCCGCGCCCGGTGCCGGCGCGGCGGCGCGGTCGGCTGGGGAGGCGCCGCCGGGTGGGACAGCGGGCCACGCGCAGGAGGACACCGGCTTCGTCGATCCCCTCGCCGACGTCATGCGGGAGATCGAAGCAGCCAAGCGCAGCGCGCAGCCGCCGACGGCGGGCGGCAGCGGCGCCACCGTCGATCCGCTCGCCGACGTCATGAAGGACATCGAGGCCGCGCGTACGGCACCGGGCGGCACCTCCGGCGCTGCGCGCCGTGCGACGCTCCCCTTCGGCGCCGACAAGTGGGGACGCGACGTCATCGCCAAGACGATCAAGGGCTCGGAAACGTCGATCTTCGTGGGGCTCGCGGCGGCCTTCGTCGCGACGCTCATCGGCACCCTGCTGGGCGCCTTCGCGGGCTACTACGGCCGCTGGGTCGACGACGCGCTCAACTGGTTCTACAGCATCTTCAGTTCCATCCCCTATCTGTTGCTCATCCTCGCGGTTGCGGCGGTGCTGCAGCACAAGGGCACGATGACCATCGTGCTGATCCTGGGCCTCACCGGCTGGACCGGCGTGTTCCGCCTCGTTCGCGCCGAGTACCTGAAGCACAAGGGGCGCGAGTACGTGCAGGCGGCCAATGCGATCGGCGCCTCGAATGCGCGGCGCATGTACCGGCACATCTTCCCCAACGTCTCGCACGTCGTGCTCGTGCAGTTGTCGATCCTCGTGGTCGCCTTCATCAAGTCCGAGGTGATCCTCTCGTTCCTCGGGTTCGGCGTGCCGGTCGACGTCGTCTCGTGGGGCTCGATGTTGAACGAGGCGCAGAACGAATTGCTGCTCGGCAAGTGGTGGCAGCTCGTCGCGGCCGGGGTATCGATGGCACTCCTCGTGACCGCCTTCTCGCTCTTCACCGATGCGCTGCGCGACGCGCTCGATCCCAAGCTGCGCGGCAGCGAGGGGCGCTGACATGACGCTCGACGCCGCGCACTCGACCACGCCAGCGCGCTCCGACGATCCGCTGGTGCGGGTACGGCACCTGCGCATCGGGTTTCGCCTCGACCGCGGTGCGGTATTCGACGCGGTCAAGGACGTCTCGTTCGACATTCCGCGCAACGCCACCGTCGCCCTCGTCGGCGAATCGGGTTCGGGCAAGTCGGTGACCTCGCTCGCGATCCTCGGCCTGCTGCCGCCCGAGAACACGATCGTCGACGCGCGCAGCGAGATCCTCTACGCCGGGCGCGACCTCATTAGGCTCTCGCGGCACGACCTCGCGAAGCTGCGCGGCGCGGACATCTCGATGATCTTCCAGGAGCCGATGACATCGCTGAACCCGGTGTTCACCGTCGGCTTCCAGATCGAGGAGGTCTTGAAGCTCCACCGCGACATGACGGGGCGCCAGGCACGCCATCGCGCGATCGAGGTGCTTGCCGAGGTCGGCATCCCCGAGCCCGAGCGGCGCATCGACTACTACCCGTCGCAGATGTCGGGAGGGCAGCAGCAGCGGGTCATGATCGCGATGGCGATCGCCTGCGAGCCGAAGCTCCTCATCGCCGACGAGCCCACCACCGCGCTCGACGTCACCATCCAGAAGCAGATCCTCGAGCTCATCGGCGCCCTGCAGAAGAAGCACGCGATGTCGGTGCTCTTCATCACGCACGACCTCGCGGTGGTGGGCGAGATCGCCGATCACGTGATCGTCATGCGTAACGGCGAGATCCGCGAAGCGGGCCCGGCCGCGGCGGTTTTCGGATCGCCGCGCGATGCCTACACGCAAGCGCTGCTGCGCTGCCGGCCTGCCCTCGATCGGCGCCCCGAGCGGCTGCCGGTCATCGACGACTTCCTGAGTGGCGCGATGCCGATGGGCGTCGATGTCCCCGAGCGCCAGCGCGGGGTGAACCCGGACGATCCGGTCGTGCTGTCGGTGCGCAACCTCTCGAAGAGCTTCTATTCACGCCAGGGGATTTTCGGCCGGCGCGAGTTCCAGGCGGTGCGCAACGTCTCCTTCGATCTGCGCCGCGGCAAGACGCTCGGCCTCGTCGGCGAATCGGGATCGGGCAAGACCACGGTGGGCATGACGCTCATGCGGCTGCACGAGGCGACGTCGGGGCAGGCGCTCTTCGACGGCAATGACATCCTGGCACTCACACCCAAGGCGTTCATGCCGTACAAGCGGCGCATCCAGATCGTCTTCCAGAACCCCTACGCCTCGCTCAATCCGCGCTTCATCGTCGGCCAGATCCTCACCGAGCCGATGGACATCCATGGCATCGGCGCCTCGGCGCAGGAGCGCACCGAGCTCGCCTTCGACCTCCTCGCCAAGGTGGGGCTGCCGGAGGCGTCGTTCTACAAGTACCCGCACGAATTCTCGGGCGGGCAGCGCCAGCGCATCGCGATCGCGCGCTGCCTCACGCTGAAGCCCGACATCCTGATCTGCGACGAGTCGGTATCCGCACTCGATGTCTCGGTGCAGGCGCAGGTGCTGAACCTCCTGCAGGACCTGCAGCAGGAATTCGGCCTCTCCTACATCTTCATCTCGCACGACCTCGCGGTGGTGAAGTACATCGCCGACGAGGTGATGGTGATGAACCAGGGCGAGATCGTCGAGATCGCCAATTCCGACGAGATCTACCGCCATCCGCGCGAGGCCTACACGCAGCGCCTGCTTGCCTCGATTCCCAAGGGCTGGCAGGGGTAGCGGGGGGCGGGCGGGCCGCCGTATGCGACGATGCTATGCCAACAGCGCGTCGGCGAGCGTGCGTGGCGAGTGGATCGTCATGCCATCGATGGTGCGCCCGTACAACGCTCCGAAATGCCTGCGATCGCCGGTGACCAGTGCCGCGCAGTGCAGCGCGATCGCCGCCTCCAGAACCGGCCGATCTTTCTCCGGAAGCAGTAACGACGATGTCGATGTCCGACGCCCGGCCGGGGGCGTCGTGGTGGCGACGGCCAGCGACGACAACAGTTGCTGCAACGTCGACAGGCGCGCGGGGGCGTTGAGCGACAGATTGCGCCGCGCCTCCTCGACGACGTACGCGTTCGCCCAGCATTCGTGGCCAGCCTGCGCGAGGAGCATCAATAGCTCGCGGATCGCGCCATCCGACTTGGCGGCGGAGAAGAGGATGTTGGCGTCGAGGAAGATTCGCATCGACAGCGCGCTGCCGCACTTGTGCTCACGATCGCAGCCATCAGGGCGGGCAATGGCTATTTGCGCCGCACCTTCTTCCGGCTGCTCGCGCGGCGACGCCCAAGCACGTTCGCGAGTTCTTCCTCGGCTTCGTCGAATTCGCGAACCCGCTCGTCGGTGTAGATCTCGATGGGCAGCGTGACCGCAGGACGCAGGAGCAGGCCATCAGCGGTCGGCTCCGCGATGAGCTGATCGTCAGCCTTGAGGTTCAGGGCGCGACGAAGCTTCGCCGGTAGCGTGATCACCCCGCGACTCGTCACGGTCAGCGTCATTTTCATGGGCGCCATATTAGCAGAATTGCAGCTTTTCTGCGATCTGCAGGAAGCACCCTCTCGCAGCTACCGTGACGACGCCTTCAGCGCTTTCCAGAACTGGCGAGGGGAGAGGATTCGCAACTCGCCGACGGCGCTGTCTTACATCGAGATCCCGGGCGCTCTCGTGCCGGCATCGGTCACGCTTGCCATCGTGGAACCGGACGCAGAAGGGGATGTCGCTATAGCGTGAATGCCAGTTCCCTGATCAGGGCACCCGGCAGCCGCACGCTCGACAATTGTCGCGACCGGTACGTGGACGCTTCGAGCATCAACTCGGTCTCTTGCGTGAGCGCCTCGAGATTGGCGCCGAGCAGGCGGTAGAGCGTGTCGTCGAAGCGCAGCACGTTCACCGGCGCCACTACCTTGCCGTTCTCGACCCAGAAGGTCGCAAAGCGCGTCATGCCGGTGATGCGCCCCGCCGGCCGGTCGGAGTAGTTGAGATACCACAGGTTGCCGATCGCGAGCCCGGTGTCGAGCGCGGCAAGCGCATCGCTGGCCGGCAGGTCACCACCGTCCATGGCCAGCGCTTCCGGCGATTCGCGGTCGTTGGCGCCGTTGGGTGCGATGCCGAACTCGCGCGCCGTGCGCGGACTCACGAGCGCGCCGACGAGCGTGCCGCGCTCGATCAACGCGACGCGCGGCGGACGCGCGAAGCCCTCGTCCTGGAAGGCCGGCGCCACGCCGCCTTGCCTGTCCTCGACGAGCGTCACGCGCGGATCGAGTCGGGCGCCGGCCTGCAGGCGGACGAGCGGGCTCTGGTGCGTGCGCAGCGCCCGCGCGGAGAAGGCCTCCCAGGCGAGGAGTCCGGCCAGCTCCTCCATCGCCGCCGGCGCGAGGTAGGCGCGATAGCGGCCGGGCGCGAGCGTGCGTGGCGGACGGGCGACGAAGGCGAGGCGCGCGCGGGCGTCCTCCATTCGCGCAGCGAAGGCCGCGCCGTCCCACGCAAATCCGGCGTACGCGCTCTTCACCGCCTTGTCGGTGCCGTGATAGAGGCTCCACTGGAGGTTGAACGTCGTGGCCGCATGCCAGTTGCGCTGGCCCTCCGAATTCGCGAAGCCGCGCCACACCGGGCCGGCCGCGTACAGGCCGACGAGGTCGAGCCCGTCGGCCCCGCGCAGGATCGTCGCGACGACGTCTTCCGCCGGCGGCAGCACGCCGTCGCGAACCTCGCGGGTCGAATGGACGGTATCGGGGAGGCAGAGCAGCGGATCGTCGGCGACGTCGCCCAGCGCCGCGCGCAGATCGGCGATCGCGTCGCGCACCGGCGCGCGATCGGCGGCGACGTCACCGGCCAGCGACAGCGTGTGCGTCGCCTGCCGCGCGCCGCGGATGAGGCGCAGCGTCAGGTAGCGCTGGCGGACGCTTCCGGGCTGGCGGACCCTGCCGCGGTTCATGCGCACGAAGTCGGTGTCCTCGGCGGCGTAGGCGACGGTGAAGCGTTCGCCCGCGGCAAGCGCGCCTTCGACGATCTCGACCAGCCCTGCGAAATGGGTCTCGATGGCCACGTCAGCGGCGCCGGGCCGCCCCAAGCCGCTGACTGCGCCCCCCTTGGGGGCAGCGAGCGTGGGGGGGTTCATCGTCGGCTCCAAGTGCACTTCACAGGAGACGCAGAGGCACAGAGAAAGCATGCCCGTTCTCCGCGTCTCGGCGTCTCTTTGTGAAGCCTTTCATCAGCGGCGCCGGGCCGCCCCAAGCCGCCGACTGCGCCCCCCTTGGGGGCAGCGAGCGCAGCGAGCGTGGGGTCGTCCATCAGCCTTCCCCGCCGAAGACGTCGACGCCGGTGAAGACGCACGCCGGCGAGGCGTGCCCGACGCGGATCACCTGCGACGGCTCGCCCTTGCCGCAGTGCGGCGTGCCGAGGACGCGCAGGGTGTCGGCATCGCCGACGCGGGCGAGGCTGCGCCAGAAGCTCGCCGAGACGCCGCGGTAGTTGGGATTCTTCACCACGTGCCTGACGACCCCGCGCTCGATCACCCGGGCGCGCTCGCAGCCGAACTGGAACTTGTTGCGCGAGTCGTCGATCGACCAGCTGCAGTTGGTTTCCATGATCACGCCGCGGTCGATGCCGGCGACGAGATCGGCGAACGAGGCGTCCCCCGGTTCGAGGTTGAGGTTCGCCATGCGGTCCATCGGCGGGCGGTTCCAGTTGTCGGCGCGGCTGTTGGCGACCCCGGGCAGGCCCGCCCGCACCTGCGAGATCGCCCCGCCGAGCGGACGGATGAGGAGTCCATCGCGGATGAGGTGCTCCTTGTGCGCCGCCGCGCCGTCGTCGTCGAAGGCGTAACTCGCGAGTTCCTCCGGGCGCGTGGGATCGAAGGTGACATTGAGCAGCGCCGAGCCGTACCGGTAGCTGCCGAACATGTCGAGCGTCACGAAGCTCGTCCCCGCGAAGTTGCGCTCGTCGCCCAGGATCCGGTCGAGTTCCAGCGGGTGCCCGATCGACTCGTGGATCTGCAGGATCATCTGGTCGGGCATGAGGAGCACGTCCATCGGACCGCTCGGACACTCCGGTGCGCTCACGAGTTCGATCGCCTCGGCGGCAATGCGCTCGCCGGCGCCCACGAAGCCGAAGCGGGCGAGCACCTCGACGCCGCCCTGCTGGCAGATGCCGCGAAAGCCGTGGAGCGAGCGCGCCTGCGTCACGCCGCCGGCGTGCGCGGTGACCGCGAGCCCCGGCAGCAGGAAGCGGTAGCGCTGGGTGACGTCGCCGCCCGCACTGGTGACGAGGCGGTGCGTCGCGGTGCGGACCTCGACGCTGGCTTCGCCGTCGGCGATGCGCGGATCGCGGGTCGCCGCCGCACATTCGGCGGCGAGGAGGTCGTACCACTCGCGGCGCGACGGCCCGGCCGCTGCGAAGGCGGGCGAAGCGTAGGCGCCGCGCGGCACGGGCCGGGGGAGCGCCCTGGTATCGACGAGGCCGAGCCTGGCCGTTGCCCGGGCCCACGCGGCGGCACGCGCCAGCGCCTCGCGGATCCCGGCTGCACTGGTGTCGCCCGTCGCCGCGTAACCGTAGCCACCGTCGGTGTGGACACTCGCCATGACGCCGCGGTCGGTCGTCGCTGCCAACGGCAGCGGGACGTTCTTGCGGACCGCGTAGTGCTCGGCCCGCTCCTCGACGAAGCGCAGCGACCAGTAGTCGGCAGCGAGGTCGACGGCGGGTAGCGGGGCGTCAAGCGGCATGCACAGTCTTCGCTTCTCGATCGGCAACGATCAGCGCTCGCCCGCCAGCGGGTTGTTCCAGCGCAATCTCGGGAACCGTGCGAAATCACGGTCCGTGGACTGGAGTGTCAGGCCGTGCTCGATCGCCAGCGCGGCGAGATGCGCGTCGGGGACGAGCGCCGCGTGGGCGCCCGTTGCCGCCAGCAGCGAGCCCAGCACGTCCGCGTGGCGGGCGGTGGGCTCGGGGACCCACGAGACATCGGCGGAAAGCCAGTCGCGCACTTGTCGCCATGCGTCGTCGATCGGCGCCGGACGTTCGAATACGCGTGGATTGGTCACGATGCGCAGGAATGCGATCACGCTGACCCAAGGGATGCCGACGGGGACCTCGCCACTCAATTGCGCGTCGACCCACCGCCGGGCGCGCGGGTGCTGCGTGAACGACTCGACGTGAGCGTAGATGAGCAGGTTGGCATCGAGGAGGATCACGTCGCCGCATCGCCCTCGCCCAAGGCGAGAACTTCCCCGATGTTGTCCACATCGGGAAACCGGCAGCGACCGAGATCGGCGCTGCGCGTGACAAACGGAGTTCGACGCGCCGGCTGACCACTCATTTCGCGCAAGCCCTTGCGCAGCGCATCGTTGACGATCACCTTGAACGGCAACTCGCGCTCCCGGCGCATGCGCTCGATCTTCGTCGCCACGTCATCGTCGAGCGTCACGGTCGTTCTCATGCATCACAGCATATCAGAATTGATGCCTTGATGCTGCTGGCGGTCACCGGCCTCGTCGCGGCCGAAGCCTTCGAGCGCCGCTCCCGCCACCCGGGCGATCCGCCAGTCGGGCATCACCGTCGCTCCCATGCCGCGATAGAAGCCGATCGCCGGCTCGTTCCAGTCGAGCACGGCCCATTCGAGGCGTCCGCAGTCGCGGGCCCTGGCAACGGCGGCGACCTCGCCCAGGAGGCGCCGGCCGATCCCTCGCCCGCGGTGTTGCGGATACACGAAGATGTCCTCGAGCCAGAGCCCCGGACGGGCGAGGAACGTCGAGAAATTGTGGAAGAACAAGGCGAAACCGAGCGCGTCTCGCTTTTTCTCCCCGTCCCAGGCAATGAGCGCCTCGGCGTGGGGACGCTCGCCGAAGAGCGAACGGGCCAGCGCCGCCTCGGTGGCGCTCACGAGGTGGGTCAGGCGCTCGTAGTCGGCGAGGGCGCGAATCATGGCGAGGAGCGGTGCGACGTCGTCGCTCGCGGCGGGAAGGATGGTGAAGGCCATGCGCTGTCGAGGGGGCGGATGCTGCGGATGGACGCAACGGCAAGCGGCAGCTGGCTGCGCCGTCACGTGCAAGGGTCAGGCCAAGATCCCCTGCAATACATGGGGATTATCTGCCGCCGCAGACCCTTCCCCAGCCGGAATCAGCGTGGAATCCGAGCGTCCGCCGGGGCAATCGCCCCGATGTTGGTGAAAACGCAACAAAATCCTGCCCTGCATTGTAGCAATTCGGCGACACTCGTTGCCCGGAAATTGGCGGCTAGGGTACCTTCGCCCTGTGTGCCGGAGGGCGGACCCTGGTCCGTTCGGGGGGCATCAATCAATTCTGGGGGGATTCACCGATGAAATTTCAGCGCAGCAAGGTCGCGCTCGCCCTTGGTTTGGGCGGCGCCGCACTGATCGCTGGCGGTACCGCGGAAGCACAGGACATCCGCGTCAACGTCACCGGTTCGAACATCAAGCGTACCGATACGGAAACCTCGGCACCGATCCAGACGATCACCCGCGAGGACATCCAGCAGTCGGGCCTGCAGACGATCCAGGAAGTGGTGCGCGGAATCACCGCGAGCAATAACGGCGGCATCGCCCCGTCGTTCACCAACGGCTTCTCGGCGTCGGGCACCGCCGTGTCGCTGCGGGGTCTGGGACCGAACAACACGCTCGTGCTCGTCAACGGGCGGCGTCTGGCCAACTTCGGCCTGGCCGACGACGGCCACGCCTCCTACGCGGACCTGTCGCAGATCCCGTTCGATGCCGTCGAGCGCATCGAGATCCTGAAGGACGGCGCCTCCGCCATCTACGGTTCCGACGCGGTGGCGGGCGTGGTCAACGTGATCCTGCGCCAGCAGTTCACCGGGGTGACGGCCATGGGTTCTGGCGGCACCAATTACAACGGCGAAGGCAACCAGTGGCGCGCCGCCATCACCGGCGGCATCGGCGATCTCACCAAGGACCGCTACAACGCGTTCATCTCGTTCGACTATCAGAAGCAGGATTCGATCCGGATGAACCAGGCGCGCGACTACATGGGGACCAACGACCTGCGCTTCATGGGCGGCTACGACATGCGCCCGGGTAACCCGTACAGCGGTTGGGGCACCACGAGCATGCTCGGCAACGTGCGTCCGGTCGCGGCGTCGAATCCGAACGGCACGCCCGGCGCCTACGCCGCGCTGCCCGGGAACTGCACGTCCGGACCGGTGAGCATCGGTCCCGCCGGTCAGCAATTCTGCCAATGGGAAGTCAAGGACTGGACCGACCTGCAACCCGAGATCGAGCGCGCCAACGTCTACGCGCGCGGCGCCTACAATTTCACCGACTCGATCCAGGGCTACACCGAGCTGTCGTACTTCTCGGTCAAGACCAATACGAACTTCACCCCGCCCGGGTCGCGCGCCAACTGGTTCGATCCGTCGACGGTGTCGATCAAGTCGTCGGTCAACATCTACCTGCCGGTGGGCCACCCCGACAATCCGTTCTCGGCGAACAACCAGGTCGCCCGCCTGTACTACGTCGACGGCGCCCTGGGGGGCCGCAATACCGAGTACAAGACCGACACCCAACGCTACCTCCTGGGCCTCAAGGGCAACAACGCGGGCTGGGATTGGGACATCGGTGGCCTGTACATCCGGAGCGACTCCGACATCACCCGCCAGCACTCGTATAGCTACGATCGTCTGCAACAAGCGCTGGCCGGCAACAGCCCCTTCGGCTACTACCGGATCGGCGGCGCAGCAGCGCAGAACGATCCGGGGATCTACGGTTGGATCGCGCCGGACCGCTCGTGGAGCATCAAGACTGAAAACACCAACTTCGACGCGAAGGCTTCGCGCGATCTCATGAAGCTCGACGGCGGCCAGCTGGCGCTCGCGCTGGGCTACGAGTTTCGCCGCGAGGAGCTGTCCAACCCCGGCATGCCGGGCACCGACACCGGCAACGTCGTCGGCTATGGCTATTCGGCGGGTTTCGGCTCGCGCAACGTCAACGCGGTCTTTGGCGAGTTGTACGCGCCGATCCTCAAGAACCTGGAGTTGACCGCGGCGGTGCGCTTCGACGATTACTCGGACGTCGGCAACACCTGGAATCCGAAGATCGGCGCCAA
>JBDHRR010000040.1:0-27302 GCA_039807685.1 Burkholderiales bacterium | reverse complement strand
TTGGTCCCTATCTGCCGTGGGCGTTGGAGATTTGACGGGGGCTGCTCCTAGTACGAGAGGACCGGAGTGGACGTACCGCTGGTGTACCAGTTGTCTCGCCAGAGGCATCGCTGGGTAGCTAAGTACGGAAGCGATAACCGCTGAAAGCATCTAAGCGGGAAACGTGCCTGAAGATGAGATCTCCCGGGGCCTCGAGCCCCCTGAAGGACCGTGGCAGACCACCACGTTGATAGGCCGGGTGTGCAAGCGCAGTAATGCGTTGAGCTAACCGGTACTAATAATCCGTGCGGCTTGACTCCATAAGCGTGGGTTCCAGGTATCAGGAATCAGGGATCAGGAATCAGAAAAACCCGATCCAGCCGATACCGATGGACGCGCCAACGGATGCAACTCACCCCCCCACCCCTTACCTTCCGATCAGCGGACAGTGCTGCGGATCAAGAGCCCTTTCTCTGATCCCCGATCCCTGACCCCTGATCACCGCCTACGCCTGACGACCATAGCCCGCCGGAACCACCCCTTCCCATCCCGAACAGGACCGTGAAACGGCAGCACGCCGATGATAGTACGGAGCTCCCGTGCGAAAGTAGGTCATCGTCAGGCACCTACAACACACCACGCCCAGCCCTCAAAAGCTGGGCGTCGTGCTTTCAGATACCAGGCAGCGCGTCGCATCTAGCCTGCTATCATCACCCGCCCGCACGTGTGCCCCCGTCGCGACGATGGGCACTGCAATGGCGCGCGCCCGCCACCCATGACACGTCGATGAGCCTGCGTACCCGTCTCCGCCGCTGGATGCGACGGCGTTCGCTTTCGGTAGCTTCCACATCGACTGCCGGGAGCCTCCCGCCGCCGACGGCAGTCGATGGATCGCCTCATCCAGGCGTTGCCGCACTCGGCTCGCACTACGAAGAGCGCGTGCGCGAGTTCTACGCGTACCTGCCGGATGAGGTGCGCGACATCTTCGTTGGCGACGCGCTCTACCACCGGACGCGCTACCTCGATCTCCTGGCGCAACCGTTCGGCGGGCAGATCGTCGAGCTTGGTTCGGACAAGCCATTCCTCACCCACCACCTGCGCACGCTCAATCCGCAGTCCGAGGTCCACACGATCTCGATCGATATACCGTACAGCCCGTATCCGATCATCCGCATCGATATCGAGAGCGAGGCGTTTCCGTTCGCCGACGGCTCGATCGACGACGTGGTCTTCACCGAAGTCCTCGAGCACCTCTTCCGCGATCCCGCGTGGACGATCGCCGAGATCGCGCGGGTCTTGAAGGTCGGTGGGCGACTCTTCCTCACCACGCCCAATGCCTGCGGCTACGACGTGCTCGTCAATCTGCTGTCGCAGGTGAATCCGAACGGGCGGAACCAGTTCTACGAATCGATCGAATCCGGGCATCCCCATTTGTGGACCGCCGACGAGTGCCGGATGCTCCTCGAGGCACACGGTTTCGTGATCGACGTGCTGACGACGGTCGACTACTACGATGCGCCGCTGCCCGCCGCGGTGAGCGCCTTCCTCGCCGCTCATTCCGTCGATCCGACTCGCAATGGACAGGTGCTTCGCGTCGTCGCGCGCAAGCAGCACGCGGTCTCGGGCGTGACCTACCCGACGATGCTGTTCCCGCAAGGGCACGGTGTCCGCCTGGGCGGTGCGCTAAGGAAGTGGGCCGAGCGCGAGTTGAAGGGCGGGGAAGCTGCCCGATGATCGTCACGTCGCCCAAATCGTCGTGGCGGCGTGACCTCGGCGCCCCGCACGGGCGCTACCGCTGATGGGCGCCGCGGCGCGCGAGCCGGATTGCTTGCGCTTCGTCATGCTGGGCAGCGTCGATGCCGGCAAGGCGATGCTGGTCGATCGCCTTCTGCGCGAGGCCGGTGTCGACGACGTGGACCCACGGGATGCGCCTCCTGCACAAGGCGCCAGCGATGTTGGTGGCGACGCGTCCACCGCCGTGGAAGATCTGCTCGCCGCACGCTCCCGGGCGATCGCCGCGGACGTCACCCATCGTCATTTTTCGACGGCGAAGCGTGGCTTCGCGGCCGATGTGCCACGGCACGCACCGTCGGCGAGGAGCATCGCCGCCGCCACGTCGAGCGCCGACGTCGCCATCGTCGTCATCGACGCGCAGGCCGGGATCCACACGCAGTCGCGACGCCACGCATTCATCGCGTCGCTCATGGGCGTCCCGCGGCTCGTCGTCGCGGTCAACAAGATGGATCTCGTCGCGTGGGATGAAGCCGCCTTCGTGCGCATCAAGGACCAGTACGGCGCATTTGCCGCGCGGCTTCACTTCGCGGACGTGACGTTCGTTCCGATGAGCGCCCTCGCGGGTGACAACGTCGCGACGCGGAGCGCGCGCATGCCGTGGTACACGGGACTGCCCCTTCTGCCGTACCTCGAATCCGCGTACATCGCCGGCGACGCCAACCTCGTCGACTTCCGCTTCGCGGTGCAGGGCGCCCTTCGCCTTCCCGACGGCACCCTCGCTCATGCCGGCGAGGTTGCCTCGGGCGTGGTGCGGCCGGGCGATCCGGTGGTCGTACTGCCGTCCGCTGCACGTACCGCGGTGACGCGCATCGTGGCGCATGACGGTGATCTCGCGCAGGCGCTCCCGCCGATGGCGGTGACGCTGTGCCTTGCCGATGACGTGCCGCTGAGCGGCGGCGAGATGCTGGCGCATCCGGGGAACGTGCCGCCGATCGAGCGTGCGGTCGAGGCGATGATGGTGTGGATGGCGGCGGCGCCGCTTGCCGAGGGCAATGTCTATCTCGTCCGGCACGCGACCCGCACCGTGCGCGGCTCGTGCGCGAATCTCGCCTACAGGGTCAATCCCGACACGCTGCGCCGCGAGCCGGCGACGACGCTGGGACAAGACGAGATCGGCCGCGCGCGGTTGACGCTCTTCGAGCCGATCTTCGCGGACGAATATCGCCGGAACCGGGCCACGGGAACGCTCCTTCTCCTCGATCCTGAAACGCAAGCGACACTCGGCGCGGCGCTGGTCGTCGACCGTCGTGCCTCGCCGGCGGTCGCGGGCGAGGATGCCGATGCAAGGGTCAGTCGCAACGTGGTCTGGGAACGCAGCAGTGTCGACGCCGCGGAGCGCGCGGCACTGTTGCATCAGCGGCCGCTCACGATCTGGCTCACCGGACTGTCGGGGTCGGGAAAATCGACGATCAGCCGTGCGCTCGAGCGGCGGCTCGTCGATGCGGGGCATGCCTGCTTCGTGCTCGACGGCGACAACCTGCGCCACGGACTCAACCGCAACCTCGGTTTCACGCCGGAGGATCGGCGCGAGAACGTGCGCCGCACCGCGGAGGCCGCACGCCTCATGAACGATGCCGGACTCATCGTGATCACCGCGCTCATCTCGCCGTACGCGGAGGATCGCGCGATGGCGCGGCAGGTGATCGGCGCCGAGCGCTTCTTCGAGACCTATCTCGCGGCCGACGTGAACGCCTGCGAACAGCGCGATCCGAAGGGCCTGTACGCCAAGGCGCGGCGCGGCGAGATTCCGGAGTTCACCGGCGTCAATGCGCCGTACGAATCGCCGGGTGCGCCGGCGATCGAGCTCGCCACCGGCACGCTGACGGTCGGCGAGTGCGTCGATCGGCTGTTTGCCGCGGTGCGGCCGCGCGTCGCTTCCGCGCACTGACCGGCGTTGCCGGCTCAGCCGCGGCGTTGCGGCTGTCCGTAGGTCGAGAATTTCGCGAGCACGGTCGCCATTTCGGCCGGCGGCAGTCGCGCCGGCTCGCCGATCTGCAGCGCGCGCCAGTACATTTCGGCGAGCGTCTCCACCTCGACGGCGAGCGCGAGCGCCGCCGCGAGCGACGTCCCCAGGGCGATCATGCCGTGGTGCGCGAGCAGGCAGGCATCGCGCCCAGTGAGAGCGGCGGCCGCGTGATCGGAGAGCGCCTGCGTGCCGAAGGTCGCGTACGGCGCGCAACGGATGTCGTCGCCGCCGGCGACGGCAACCATGTAGTGGAAGGCGGGGATGCCGCGGTCGAGGCAGGCGAGCGTCGTCGCGAACGGCGCGTGCGTATGCACGATCGCCTGTGCCGCGGGGCGGTGGGCGTAGATGTCGCGATGGAAGCGCCACTCCGACGACGGCTCGCGCGTGCCCAGCACCTCGCCGCTGAGCGCGACGGGGACCACGTCATCGGGCGCGAGCTCGGCATACGGCATGCCGGTCGGGGTCACGAGGAAACCATCGAAATCCGCGCTTACGAGACGCGCGCTCACGTTGCCGGACTTGCCGCGATTGATGCCCGCGGCATTCATTGCGAGCGCGGTCGTGATCACGCCGGCGCGCAACTCGCCCTCGCGGGTCGCTGTCATCGGTGGGGGTGGCATTCGTTCAGCCTGCGCGGTCGGGAAACAGTGCGGCGAGCGCGTCGGCGGAGGCGCCGGCGATGCCACGCTCGGTGAGGATGCCGGTGACGAGTCGCGCCGGCGTCACGTCGAATGCGTAGTTGACGGCCGGCGTGGCCGGCGGCGCGATCGCCACGCGGACGCTGCGGCCGTCGTCGGCGCGGCCGGCGATGACCAGCACCTCGTCGGCATCGCGCGCCTCGATCGGGATCGAGTTGCCGTCGTTCGTGCGCCAGTCGATCGTCGGCGACGGCACCGCAGCGTAGAACGGAACGGCGTTGTCGCGCGCGGCAAGCGCCTTGTCGTAGGTGCCGATCTTGTTGCACACGTCGCCGTTACGGGCGACGCGATCGGCCCCGACGAAGACGACGTCGACCTCGCCACGCGCCATCAGCAGGCCGGCGGCGCCATCGACGACGAGCGTGTGCGGCACGCCTCGCTGCGCGAGCTCCCAGGCGGTGAGGCTCGCCCCTTGCAGACGAGGTCGCGTCTCGCTCACCCACACGTGCAGCGGCAAGCCCGCGGCGTGCGCGAGAAAGATCGGCGCCGTCGCGGTGCCCCAGCCGCAGGTGGCGAGCGCACCGGCGTTGCAATGGGTCATCACCCGCACCGGCCCGGAACGCCGCCGGGCGATGTCGTGCAGGACGGCGAGCCCGTGTTCGCCGATGGCATGGTTGATCGCCATGTCCTCGGCGACGATCGCATCGGCCTCGGCCCAGGCCCGATCGGCGCGTGCCGAAGGCGCGAGCGGCGCCACCCGGTCGCGCACGCGATCGAGCGCCCAACGCAGGTTCACCGCCGTGGGGCGCGTGGCGTCGAGCATGGCGTGTGCGGATACCAGCGCCGCGTCGGAGGCGTCACGGTCGAGGGCGAGGGCGAGGCCGTACGCACCTACCGCGCCGATGAGCGGGGCGCCGCGGATCGCCATCTCGCGGATGGCGCGCGCGGCCGCCGCGGCGTCGGCGATGCGCACCTGCACGAGATCGTGCGGCAGTGCCCGCTGGTCGATCACGTCGAGATGCCGGGTCGCGGGGGCTCGCACCAGTGCGCGATAGGGCGCCGGATCGGCGTGGGTAGCGTCAATCGTCGTCGTCACTTCAGCACCTGCAGGAGATTGTTGAAATCGTCGGTCCATACGCGCCAGTCACGTCGCGGCACGATCGGCGTTGCCGCCGCGGTCAGCCGCGGGTCGGCGAGCCGCTTGGGATCGCGCGCGAGGAGGACCCAGCTCGACGAATTGGCGAGTTGCAGGCTGCCGTCGTCGTTGATCCACAGCGCAGCGAGGCCGAGGTCGTGCGCGATGCCCTCGACCACCGGCACCAGGTCGAGATAGCGATTCGTGACGTGGAAGGCGATGACGCCGTCGGGCTTCATGTGTCGCAGGTAGACCTGCACCGCCTCCTTGGTGATGAGATGGACCGGGATCGCGTCGCTGCTGAAGGCGTCGATCGCGAGCACGTCGAAGTGCTGCGGCGGTTCGCGCTCGAGACTCAAGCGCGCATCACCCAAGGGCAGTTCGATCGTCGCGTCGCTGTCGGCAAGATAGGTGAAGTCGTGGCGGGCGATGGCGATCACGCCCGGGTTGATGTCGTAGAAGCGGTAGACATCACCGGTGCTGCCGTAGGCGGCAAGCGTACCGGTGCCAAGGCCGATGACGCCCACCTTGATCGGCGTCGTGCTGGGGTGCAGCGCCTCGATCACGCGCCCGATGCCCGAGTGTGCCGAGTAATAGCTCGTCGGCTCCCGCTTCAGGTCGTCGGCGAAGTACTGCTTGCCATGCATGATGTTGCCGTGGACGAGGCTGCGCCGCTTGCCGGTCGCGGGATCATTGGCCTCCTGCACCCGGAGCACGCCGTAGAAATTGCGCGCGGCGACGATCGTCGAGTCGTAGAACTCGACGATGCCCCACGCTCCCAAGCCGACGGTGGCGACGAGCGCGCTGGCGGCGAGCAGCGGATACCACGGCGCGAGACGCCGCGTTTGCCAGAGGAGGAGCAGCGCGCAGAGGACGAGCGTGGCCGGCAGTTCGAAGTCCGCCGGCAGCACCATCGGCGCCACGATGCCGATGAGCGCCGAGCCCACGGCGCCACCCAGCGCCACCATGAGGTAGAAGCGGGTGAGGTACGCCGGCGCCGGCTTCAACTCCACGAGTTCGCCGTGGCAGAACATGCAGGCGAGGAAGAGGCCGCCGCTGAAGACGCCGACCTGGAGCGCGAGGTTGTGGGTGACGTTCGACGACGGCACCACGACCCACGCCATCGCACCCAGGACCAGCGCCACCGCCACGAGGAAGAACCGGCGGCGGTACCAGCCGCTGCTGTCGAAGCACAGGATGAAGGTGACGAGGTAGATGGTGAGCGGGAGGATCCACAGCAGCGGCACCGCCGCGACGTTTTGCGTGATGTGATTGGTGACTGCGAGGAGCAGCAGCGAGCCGGTAGCCGCCAGGGTGCACCACAACGCCTGTCGCGCCGCAGTCGGCGGCGCCTCGCGGTGCGCCGTCGCGGGTACCGGCCCTGCGGCGTTCGCGGCGGTGGACGGCTCGCCCGGCGGCGCGGCAGCGTCGAGGCCGGCCGCGCGCTTCAGGCTCGCCAAGGCAGCCACGGCGGCCAGCACGACGAAGATTACGTACGCCGCCGACCACGACCACGCCTGCACGCGGGTGGCGATCCACGGCTCGAGCAGGAAGGGGTAGCCCAGGAGCGCCACCAGCGAGGCGAGATTCGACAGCGCGAAGAGCCGATACGGATTGCGCCCCGGGAAGCGGCGTGCGAACCACGCCTGCACCAAGGGACTCGTCGTCGACAGCAGGAAATACGGCAGTCCGATCGTCGCGGTGAGCAGGCCGAGGATCAGGAAGATCGGATTCTCGTCACCGGCGGGCTTGAAGTGTGCTGCCGGAACGATCGGCAGCGTGACGACGCTCAGGGCGAGGAGGGCGACGTGCAGGCGTACCGCCGTGCGCGGCAGCAGGCGGCGCACCGTGTAGTCGGCGTACGCGTAGCCCAGGAGCAGCGTGGTCTGGAAGAAGACGAGGCAGGTCGCCCACACCGCGGCGGAACCGCCGAACCACGGCAGGATCTCCTTGGCGACGATCGGCTGCACGAGAAAGAGCAGGAACGCGCTCGCGAAGATCGTCAGGGCGAAGGTCGGCATCGGTAGGGAGGGCGTCGATCACGCCGCCGCAGGCTGCGCGTGACGCGCATTCCAGTCTTCGGCAAAGGATTGCCACGCGAGAATCAGGAAGACGACGACGAGCGGCGCCAGGTGCAGCGTCGCGCGATTGACCGTCGTCTGATCGGTGATGTAGTAGCTCGCGGTGGTGAAGCCGAAGACGACGAAGAGGAACATGAGGCCGGCGCCGACGATGGTGGTGAGCGGCGCGAGCCCGGGCTCGAACAGGCGGCGCCATGCGAGGCACGCCACGCCGAGCGCGCCGTACCACAGGAGGTGCCAATTGCCGAGCAGGAAGTAGCTCTCGGCGAGATCGCCCCAGGCCGGCGCATAGGTGAGCCTGAGGTCGTAGTTGAAGAGGCGCAACTGGAAGCGGGCCAAGGCCACGAGGGCGATCGCGGCCAGCGCGAAGCCCGCAAGGACGATGCGCGCGCCGCGATGCGGCCAGACGGCGACGACGAGTCCCGGGACGAGCGTCGCCGCCCAGAACCATCCGGGATTCTTGATCTGCGTGAGCGCTGCGGCGAGCACGAGGGCGCCGACCGCATCGCGCACGTCGCGCGCGGCGATCCAGCGCAGGAGCGCGAGCGCCGCGGCAACGTAGGTGGCGGCGAGCGGCAGGTCGGCGTAACCCGCGAGCGCGACGTGCGTATTGGCGAGCGGCAGCGACGACACCAGGAAGGCACCGGCGAGCGCCGCCAGCGCGGAGGCGCGCAGCGAGCGCAGCCCGCCGTACAGCACGAGGGCCAACGCGATCGCGGTCTGCCACCAGGAGCCGTTCATCAGCGCGTCGTCCCAGCGCCCGAGGAGGAGGCTCTGGTAGACCTGCAGGAGCGGCATCGTCGGCGGATACTCGGGGGAGGCGTC
Source organism: Burkholderiales bacterium (assembly GCA_039807685.1). Classification (GTDB taxonomy): domain Bacteria; phylum Pseudomonadota; class Gammaproteobacteria; order Burkholderiales; family Casimicrobiaceae; genus VBCG01. Next base: position 18,884 of record JBDHRR010000040.1, on the reverse strand, counting down.
GAAGTACACGCCGCCGTTCGCGGCGAGCCACGCGGCGACCCGGGCGAACGGTGCAATGCCGCCCAGTTCGTACCAGACGCGCGCCTTGGTCGCCCACTGCGTCCACGCATCCCAAGGATAGAGCGGGCGCGTCGCCACCTCGACGGCGAGGAGGGTGAAGCGAATCGCGAGCCAGGCGAGCGCGCTCCACCACGCCACGCGGGCTGCACCTTCGAGACCGGGCGAGCGCAGCAGGGCGTGCCACGCGGCGCGCATCGTCATGGCGGGAGCGCCGGGCGCGCGGCGCCAGGCGAGCCAGGCGAGGACGGCGGTCAGCACCACGAGTGGCGCGACGATCGGCAGCACGCCGAATTTCACGCCGACGAGCGAGAGCACGCGCATCCACACGGTGAGGAGGAAGGCGCCCAGCAGATATCCAGCACCGGCCGTCCACGCGACCTCGCCGGCGTTGTCGGCGATCGCTCGCCGCGGCAGCGCCAGGAGGAAGGCGGCGCCGAGACACCAGGGCAGCGCATTGCCGGCAATGAGGGCCAAGGCATCCATGTGGCGGTATCCCTACAGCACCTTGAGCAGCGCCGCGCCCGGTTCCACGAGCACCGCCTCGGCGGCGATCGGCTCGCCGTCGCCCAGGCGCAGCTTGTGCTCGCTCGCACTGTATTGCACGCCGCGGCGATGCCAGACGAGGACGTAATCGCCGGGCTTCAGCCACGAAGGCTGCGGCAGCGTGTCGGCGAACGGATCGAAGAGCACGTTGTGCGGATAGAGGTGATACGCGGCGCGGCCACGGAAGTAGGCGGCGTCGGCGACGACGAAGACGCGCGCCGGCCCGGGCGGCAACTTGGCGCGCGCCTTCTCGATGAAGGCGAAGAGCGGCGCGTCCTCGGCGGCGAGATGGCTCGCCCGCCAATCCTTGCCGCCGTACTGGACGCGCGTCGCGACGACCTGACGCACCAGGTTGGCGGCCCACTGCGTATCGAGGACGATCCAGGCGGCGAGGAAGACGACGCCGATCGCGGCGGGCAGGCCCGCGACTTCGCGGCGCCGCCAGGCGAGCACGAACCAGGCGGCGAGCGCGATCGCTCCGGCGACGACGAGCACGGTGGGCAGCGGCAGCGCCTGCACCTCGGCGCCGCCGGTGATCGTATTGATCGAGGTTCCCGACCACGGCTCGAACGCCGACCATTCGCCGAGGACGTCGCGCAGTTGCCCGGTGACGCCGCCGGGCGCGAGCGTGACGCCGGCGATGCGCGCCGGTTCGCCGAGCGGGCCGCGCACCGCGAGCGCCACCCCGCGCACGCGGCCGATCCATTCGGGATTGCCGGCCATCGTGAGCGGCGCGAGGCGCCCGGCGACGATCGGTACCGGCAGCGAATTGAGCTTGTTGGGTGCGTAGTCGGTGCGCCACAGGAAGCGCACGTCGGCGTTGGCCGGAAAACCAGAGCCCTGCCACGCGACGATCGGGTAGTCGAGCGTGCGGACGTCGACGTTGGCGGCGATGAGCGCCAGTCCCGTCGCATCGGTGGCGGTGATCGCGAGTGCATCGCCGTCGGCGACGGCGCTGCCGCGACTGACCGTGAAGGCGCGCGCACCGACGAACTGGGTCGAGGCGCCGGGAAACCACGTGCCGGGGACGCTCACCAGCGCATAGATCGCGAGACCCAATGCGACGGCGGCAGCAAAGAGCGCGAGCGCACCACGCGCAACGCTGCGATACGACGGCGCCGCCGCGACGGGCGCCGCTTGTCCTGCGCTCAGCGGGCGTTGTGGCTCGTCAGGATGTGCCAAACCGTCAGCACCAGGATGCGCAGGTCGAACCACAAGGACCAGTTGTCGATGTAATACAGGTCGTATTGTATCCGCTGCGCGAGATCGCTATCGCCGCGCAGGTCGTTCACCTGGGCCCAGCCGGTGATGCCGGCTTTCACGAGATGCTTCTGCATGTAACCGGGGATCTCCTGGCGAAAGCGCTCCACGAATTCCGGACGCTCGGGACGCGGGCCGACGAGCGACATCTCGCCGCGCAGCACGTTCACGAGTTGCGGCAGTTCGTCGAGGCTCGTGCGCCGCAGCAGTGCGCCGAACGGGGTGGCGCGGCGCTCGCCGTGACGCGACCACACGGGCCCGGTGCCGGCCTCGGCGTCGACCGGCATGGTGCGGAACTTGAGCATCGCGAAGCGCTCGCCGTTCCACGTCACGCGCTCCTGCCGATAGAGCACGGGACCGGGTGACGAGAGCTTCACGCCGATGGCGATGACGAGCAGGAGCGGTGTCGCGACGACGAGGAGGATGCCGGCCAGCGTGTAATCCTCGATCGCCTTCAGCACGCGATTGATGCCCGACATCGGCGTCTCGGTGAGCGAGATCACCGGCAAACCGCCGACGTCGGTCATCGAGTGATTGAGGAGGTGGAAGCCGTAGATGTCGGGTACGAAGCGGATCTCGATCGGGAAGTCGCGCAGCATGTCGAGGATCGTGCGGATGCGTGCCTCCGCGCGCAGCGGCAAGGCGATCCACACCTGGTCGATGTCGCCGGTCGCGACGTCGGCCCGGAGGCGATCGTCGATCGGATGCACGGCGCGGCCACCGACCTCCCCTCGCAACTTCGCGGGATCGTCGTCGTAGAACGCGCGCACCGCGAACCCCGCCCACGGCGTGCCCGCGAGGCGCGCGCCCACCGTCCGTCCGAGACGGCCGGCGCCGACCACCGCGATGTGGCGTTGATTGAAGCCACGGCGACGCAGCGCCCGCAGGCCCAGGCGGATCGCGATGCGCAGCGTGGCGGTCACCACGAAGCCGCCGGCGAGCCACGCCGTCACCCACACGCGCGAATAGGTATCGCCCATCTTGGTCGCGAAGGTGGCGATGCCGGTGAGGCCGGCGAGGAGCAGCCAGGCGTACAGCAGGCGACGCAATTCCTCGGCGATGCCGGCGCCGCGCTGCGCCGCGTAGAGCTCGAACAGCGGAAAGACGGTGGCCACCGCCAGCGCGCCGACGGCGAGGAAGAGGAGGTAGCGGTCGGGCAGGTCCCAGGCTTCGAGGTACAGCCGGTACGCGACGACGCCGGTGACGATCGTGAGGAGCGGGTCGCACAGGCGCAGGACCGCCGCGAACAGCGCGGCGTGCGGTTTGAGGACGCTGCGGGCCATGGCCGGCGATTATGGTCCCGCGCCGGCGGCGCGCCACGTGCGCTCGACGAAATCGGTGTAGGCCGCGGTGAAGCGTCCCGACGCGAAGCGCAGCGCCTGGAGGCGGCAATCGGCATCGTCGATGCGCAAGCGCTCGTTCTCGAACCGGGCCACCGCAGCGGCGAGCGAGGCGGCCGTCTGCTCGGCAAAGAACAGTCCCGTAGGCCGGGTCTCGCCCAGGGGGCGCACCGTTTCCCGCACGCCGCCGCGCCCGTACGCGATCACCGGCGTGCCGCAGGCCTGCGCTTCCACCGGCAGGATGCCGAAGTCCTCCTCGGCGGCAAAGACGAAGGCGCGCGCCCCACGCAGGAGGTCGCGCATGCGCTCGCGAGAGACGTGGCCCACGAACTCGACGTTGCTGCGGGCAGCGGCTCGAACGCGCGCTTCCTCCGGGCCGGCGCCGGCGATGACGAGCCGCGCCTGCGGCAGCGTCGCGAAGGCGCCGGCGACGAGATCGAGGCGCTTGTACGGGACGAGGCGCGAGGCCGCGAAGTAATAGTCGCGCGCGGGTGGCGCGCCAGGTGCGTTCGGCGGCGCGAAGAAATCGGTATCGACGGGCGGGGGAATCACCACCGCCTCGCGGTCGTAGCAGCGGGCGATCCGCTCGCGCACGAATGCCGAGTTGGCGATGAAGGCGGTGACCCGTGAACTCGTCGCGCGATCCCAGTCGCGCAGACGGTCGAGCACGCGATTGACGAGCGTGCCGCGCAGGCCGTGCGCGAGGTTGGTCTGCCCGAGATACTGCGCGCGCAGGTCCCACGCGTAGCGCATCGGCGTGTGGCAGTAGCACACGTGCACCTGGTGCGTACTCGTGCGTACCCCCTTGGCCACCGCGTGCGAACTCGACAGGACGAGATCGTAGCCGGCGAGATCGAGGCTTTCGACGGCGCGCGGAAAGACGGGCAGCAGGCGGCGAAAATGCCTGCGCGCGCCGGGAATGTGCTGCAGGAAGGTAGTGCGGGCGCGACGCCCGCCCAGGTCCGCGCGCGATCCCTCCGGCAGGAAGTCGACGAGCGCGTGGAGGTCGGCATCCGGATACGCGCGCAGGATCTCGGCGAGCACGTTCTCGCCGCCGCCCCAGGTGTCGAGCCAGTCGTGGACGACGGCCACCCGCCGTGCGGTCGGCGCACGCTGCGTCGCGCCGGCGGCCTGGGCGCTCATCGATGCGCGTCCGCAAGCGCGGCGAAGAGCGCTTGCGTGGTGAGTCGGGCGCAGGCATCCCACGAGAAACTGCGCGCGCGCTCGCGGCCGGCTGCGGCGAGCCGGTGGCGCAATTCGCCGTCGGTGGCGAGGGCGAGGAGCGCGCGCTCGATGTCGGCCTCCGCTTGCGGATCGCAGTACACGGCGGCCTCGCCGCACACTTCGGGCAGGGCGCCGGCGCGACCGGCGAGCACCGGCACGCCGGCGGCCATCGCTTCGAGTGCCGGCAGTCCGAAGCCCTCGTGCAGCGACGGCAATGCAACGAACTCGGCACGGGCGACGACGCGTACGAGATCGGCGAAGGGAAGCGAGTCGACGAGTTCGACGCGGTCGGGCATGGCGTGCGCCAGTTCCAGCGCCTCGCGATCGAGATGGCGCACGCCGTGCCGCCGCGCGACGAGGACCAGTCGATGCGGAATGCGCTCGCGCAGCCGCGCGAAGGCCCGCAGCAGCCGCGCGTGGTTCTTGTGCGGCTTCATGAGGCCGACGCTGACGATCGTCGGCGTCGAGCCGTCGGGATGGGCGGCGCGCGTAGCGGCCGCTTCGGTGGCAGCGGCGAACCAGGCTTCGTCAGCCGCGAGGTGCGTGACCGTCGCCCGGTCGGCGGGAATGCGACCGAGGCGCAGCGCCTCGGCGCGCGTGAATTCCGACACGCAGAGCACGGCGCGCGCGCGGCGGCGGATCGCGGAGAGCCACGCGCGCAGCGGCCCGGCACGGGCGGGTCCGACGAGCGCCGGCGCGGTGAGCGGCAAGAGGTCGTGCAGCGTGACGACGAGCGGCCCGGGATGCAGGAGCGGCACGTTGAAGTGCGGCGTCCAGAGGACGTCGTCGCGGGCGAGCGCCGGTGGCATGGCGACGAGATCGCGCGGCGACAACGGCGCCACGTCCCAGGGATCCACCGGGGTGCCGCGCGGCAGTGCTGCCGCCAGCGCCGCCCGCTGCGCGCTGCCGGCGAGCACCCGCGGCTGCGCAGCGACCAGTGCTGGCAGCACTCGCGGCAGGATCGCGGCAAGGTAGGTCCCGATGCCGGAGTGCCCGGCAAGCCGGGCATCGATCACGAGACGGCTCAATGGTTACACCTGGACCCAAGCGGGCGGACGGCGGCAAGGCGCAGGATAGCACCCCGTCGAAGTCGGAAATCTGCGATAAAATAAGAGGATGCAGCGGTTCCTCGGCCGGATGGCGATCGTGCTGCTGGCCGTGCTGCTGACCGCAGGCGCGATCGAGCAAACGTATCGCGTCTACCTCTTCGGATGGTCCGCATTCAGTCCTGCGCGGATCGACAGCGTTCACGACCTGTGGGTGTCGGGCCTCATTCGCCGCGCCGCGGCACCCGGAATCGTGTACGAGCTCAAACCCGACCGCGACGCGTATTTCAAGCTCGTGCCATTTCGCACCGACAGCCGCGGGCTTCGTGACGTCGAGCGTTCGCTCGTGCCGCCGCCGGGCGTCACCCGGCTCGCCATCGTCGGCGCTTCGTTCTCGATGCCGGCTGGTGTGGCCATCGAGGCGGCGTGGCATCAGGACCTCGCCCGCCGACTCGATGCGATCGCCCCGTGGCGCCGTCACGAGGCGGTCAATTTCGCGGTGGGCGGTTACAGCGCGCGCCAGCTCCTCGCGGTGCTGGAATCCAAGGTCTTCGCCTATCGACCGCAGCTCGTCCTCGTCGAGTTCACCACCCACACGCCGCGCCTTGCCTATCCCGAGTCGTTCTATGCGACGCCCTACGCCGAGCAGCCGACGACGCATCCGTTCTGGTCGAGCTTCGTTGTCGAGCGCATCCGTACGCGCTTCGCGCAGACCGCGCCGAGCCACGCGGCGTACAGCGCCGGCGAACTCGCCGCGATGGAGGCGATCATGCAGCAGGCTGCCAAGGTGACGGCGGCCAACGGTGCGCAGTTGTGCTTCGTCATCCTCAACATGAACGCGGCGGACGCGGCCAATGCGCGCACGCTCGCCGCCACGGCGGCGCGACACGCGCCATGCGTCGTCGACACGACGCCGGCGTTCGCCGGCATGGATCTCGGCGCGCTGGCGATCCTGCCGACCGATCCGCACCCGAACGCCACCGCGCACGCCATCTTCGCCGGCGCCATCGCGCCAGTGGTGGCGCCGCTCCTCGCCGGACCCCCCTCGTGAACAAGCGCATCGTCCCCGTCCTCGCCTTCGTCATCGCCTTCATCATCTTCTTCGGTCTGGGCGAGATCCTCATGCGGCTGTACACGGCCAGCGTGACGTACTACGACGTGGAGATGACCCGCTACGCGATGGACGTGAAGGAGCCGTCGGCGAATCCCGATATCGGCCACGTCCATCGCCCGGGCGCGCAGGCGACGCTCATGGGCGTGCCGGTATCGATCAACCGGGACGGGCTGCGCGACCGCGACTATCCCGTCGAGCGCAGCGCCGCGCGGCGCTACGTGTTCCTCGGCGATTCGCTCACCATGGGGTGGGGAGTGGCGCAGGAGCAGTCGTTCGCCAAGCGACTGGAGGCCAGGCTCGGCGCGCAGCAACCGACCGAGGTGCTGAACTTCGGCGCCGGCAACTACAACACCGTGCAGGAAGTGAACCTCTTCCTGGAGAAGGGGCTGAAGTACCAGCCCGACGCCGTGGTGCTCTTCTACTTCATCAACGACGCCGAGCCCACGCCGAGGATGTCGCGCTGGGAGATCCTCGGGCACAGCCGTTTCGTCACCTTCTTCTGGTCGCGCATCAAGAGCCTCGTCTCCCGTCTCGATCGCAACCTCACCTTCGAGGGCTACTACAAGGGTCTGTACGCCGACGATCAGCCCGGATGGAAGGCCGCGCAGGATGCGCTCCTGCTCCTGCAGCGGACCACCGCGGAGCACGGCATCGATCTCAAGGTCGTGCTGCTGCCCGAACTGCACGATCCCGCGCACTATCCCTTCGCTGCCGAGCACGCGAAGGTGATGGGCTTCCTCGCGCGTCACGGAATCGCCGCGCTCGACGTCACCCCGGCCTTCGCCGGGACCAAGGATCCGCACACGCTGTGGGTCGCCATCGACGACGCGCATCCGAACGCCGCCGCGCACGCGATCATCACCGACGCCACGCTCGACTTCATCGCAAAGGACGTCCATGGACGAGCCGACAAGCCCCGTTAGAAGGTTCTGGCGCAAGTACCGCCGCTGGATCGTGATCGGCCTCATCGTCTACGCGGTGGGAACTCTGGTGCTCATCCTGATGACGCGCGGGCCGCAATCCGAACCGTTCATCTACCAGGTGTTCTGACCCCGTGGCGTCGATGAGCGGAAGCGGCCACTCATGAGCCGCTGGGCGCCGCTGGTGGCGATCTTCACGGTCGCCTTCGCACTGCTGGTGAACGAGGTGCTGGTGAGCGCGATCTTCAGCGTGCTCGTCGGCGACTACAACACGATCACCGCGATCGCGGTGGCGCTGCTCGGCATGTCGGCGTCGGGAATCGTCGTCTACGTGGTGCCGCGGTTCCGGCAGGAGGCGGCGGGGCAGGGTGACCCGTACGGTTACCTCGCGCTCTTCATCGCCGCCACCGCGGTGAGCGTGGTGGCGATCATGGCGCTGCCGATCAATCACGGCGACTTCTCCTACGCACCATCGGCCGCCGCGGAGGCGTGGAAGATCGTCGCCTACGTCACCGCCATCGTTCCCTTCTTCTGTGGCGGGCTCGCGATCACCGTGCTGCTCGCCGCGCACGCCGAGCGGGTCGGCCCCGTCTATGCCGCCGACCTCGCGGGGGCGGCGCTCGGCTGCCTCGCCGCGGTGGCGATGCTGGGCCCGCTCGGTGCGCCGGCAGCGATCATCGTCGCCACGCTTCCCGCGGCGGTGCTCGTCGTCGCGCACGCCTTGCGCACGCGGCGGCGGCTCCTCCCCGCCACTCTCGCCACGGCGGTCGCGCTGTCGGTGCTGGGTCTCGCCGCGATCGGCACGCCGATCCTCGACGTGAAGCGCCTGAATACGCTGGGCGAGGTGAACCATTCGCGATACCGTGCCTTCGCCGCCACGGCGCGCGACCTCGACTTCGAGCGCTGGTCGCTCGATGCGTGGACGATCCTGCGCAAGCCCACGATTCCACAGCAATGGGAGAACTTCCGCGGTTGGGGCGTCTCGGGGCGCTACGACGGCCCGGTTCCGGACCTCGAACTCATCAATTACAACCTTCGCTACACGACGTACGTCACCCGCTTCGATGGCGATTTCGGCAAGCTCGGCGGCTGGCTCGATGCCGACCTCATCTCCTTCCAGTACCTCCTCGGTCGCCGCTACGCCGACGTCCTCAACATCGGCGCCGGCGGCGGGCGCGAGGTGCTCAACGCGCTCCACCATGGCGCGCGCGAGGTCACCGCGGTCGACGTGAGCGACGTCACGGTCGATGCGCTCATGAAGGGCAAGCTGCGCGACTTCAGCGGCAACCTCTACGGCCGCCCGGACGTCAAGGCGTACGCCGACGAGGGTCGCAGCTTCGTCATGCGCTCGGCGCGTCGCTACGATCTCATCGACTTCACGATCGTCGGCGGCACCAACCTCGAGAAGCTCGACGTGATCAAGGTCGACGACCTCTTCACGCGCGAGGCGCTCGCGACGTACCTCACGCACCTCGCAGCGGACGGTGCGTTCTCGCACGTCATGTACAACACGCGCTCCGATCTCGTCGAGGCGTTGCGCGCTCGCCACGCGCTCGCGCTGCCGTACATCCCGTCGGTGAAGACGCTGGTGGGTCTCCGGCAGACGCTCGAAGCGCTGCGCCCGGGCAGCCGCTTTGCCGACCACGTGCTGATCGCCGGCCTGCACGGGGTCGTGAAGGAGGACTACGACCTGGTCCACATCGTGGTCAGCATGAGTCCGTTCACCGCCGACGAGCGCGCGCGCTTCACGAAGCTCGTGACCGACCTCGATTTCGTGCCGCTCTTCCCGCCCGGGCCGACCCGGACGCTCTACGCCGATGTCGTCGAGGCGCCGACCGTCGCCGGCCTCGAGGCGACGCTGCCGTTCACCATCCAGCCGTCGACCGACGATCGCCCGTTCCACTACGCCTTCAGTCCCGCGGTGCTGACCACGGCAGGTGACTGGACGCGCGCGATCCTCGCCAATCCGCTGGTTTCCAACGGGCTCGTCTTCGTGGCGATGGCGATCGTGTTCCTGTTCGGGCCGCTCGCGCTCGGCGGCAGCGACGATGCCGCGGCACCGCGCATCGCGCCCGGGCTGCCGGCGATGCTCGCCTACTTCGCCGCGATCGGGGCGGGCTACATGCTGATCGAGATCAGCATGCTCTTGAAGCTCCAGCTCTTCCTCGGCAAGCCCGTCTACACGCTCGGCATCGCGCTCTTCGCCTTCCTGCTGTCGAGCGGACTGGGCAGCGCGCTCTCGCAGCGGATCGACCTGGCACGGCCGCTGCGTCCGGCGGCGCTCGCGGCGGCGGGAATCGTCGCCTACGGCGTCGCCTTCAACGCATTCTGGCCCGGCGTGCTGCACGCGACGATCGCCTTCGATGGTGTCGCACGCGCCGCGATCGCCGTCCTCGCGGTCTTTCCGCTGGCATTCCTCATGGGGATGTTCTTCCCGATCGGCATCCGGCTCGCGACGCCGCGCCATCGCGCGATGATCCCGTGGTTCTGGGCGATCAATGGCTGCCTGTCCATCGTCGGCATCTTCGGCAGTCGCGTGCTGGGGCTCTTCGTGGGCTTCTCGGCGGCACTCGGCGTCGGCCTCGCGCTGTACGTCGTCACCGTCGCCTGTCTCGCCGCCTACGCTCGCGCCGGCCGCGCCGATCTGCCGGCCGGAGCGGACGTCGCGCGCGTGTAGGCGCGTGTAGAATCGGCCGATGCTCGAACTCTGCCGCGACCTGTGGGACTACATGCGCACGCGCAAGAAGTTCTGGCTCGCGCCGCTCATCGTCCTGCTGGTGCTGCTGGGAGCGCTCGTCGTCTTCGGGCACGGCTCGGCGCTGGCGCCGTTCATCTACACGATCTTCTAGAACGGTTTCTCCATCGACTGCGGATCATCGCTCGCCGCGGAGGCGATGCGGTAACTCGCCGCATCCGGGTCGCGGCGGCGGGCGACGGGGTCCTTGCCGGCGAGGCGCATGACGAGGCCGAGCGGCATGACGACGATGAAGAAGACGAGCGAGAGCACGAGCCGCGAGTTGAACCAGCCCAGCGCCTGACCGAGTTTCAGCCACGCCCGCTGCACCGGTCCCAGCGCGCGCGGCGCGACGAGCCCGCAGCCGGCGAAGGCGGCAGCCAGCACGAACGGCCACGTCGGCCAGGGACGCCCGAAGAGCCACGGCAGGGCGAGCCCGAAGACGACGCCGATCGCCGCCGCCATGACGAAGCCGAATTTGCGCAACTCGCTCGTGGCCGGATCCATCGTCATCGCCCTCGCGCGCTCAATCGAGCGCGAACTCCTGCTGCCAGCGCTCGTCGTGCTCGACCGCCGGTTGCGCGGGTTTGCGCAGCACGCAGTTGCCGATCACCAGGCGATCGATGCCGGTGCGCATGAAGCACCGATAGGCATCCCCGGGGGTGGCGACGATCGGCTCGCCGCGCACGTTGAACGACGTGTTGATGAGCGCCGCGCAGCCGGTCTGCGCGCGGAAGGCGTCGAGCAGCGCGTGGAAGCGCGGCTGGCGGTCGCGGCTCACCGTCTGGATGCGCGCCGAATAGTCGACGTGGGTGACTGCGGGCAGCGAGGAGCGCGGCTCGTTCAACTGGTCGATCCCGAAGCGCCCCGGCGTGACCGGCAGCCGCAGCGCCTCGCGCACCGGTGCCACCAGGAGCATGTAGGGACTGTCGGTATCGAGATCGAAATACTCGCCGACGTACTCGCGCAGCACGGCCGGCGCGAACGGACGGAACGACTCGCGGAACTTGATCTTGAGATTCATCGTCCGCTGCATCCCGGGATGGCGCGGATCGCCCAGGATCGAGCGGTTGCCGAGCGCGCGCGGGCCGAACTCCATGCGCCCCTGGAACCACCCGACCACTTCGCCCGCGGCGAGCGCCGCCGCGGTGTCGTGCAGGAGCACGGCATCGTCGACGACGTCGTAGACGGCGCCCAGCGCATCGAGGCGACGGCGGATCTCGGCGTCGTCGAAGGCGGGACCGAGGAAGGCGCCGTGCATCGCGTCGTGCGGTGCGGCCGACCGCGGCTTGCCCAGATATTCGTGCCACGCGCACCACGCCGCGCCGGCGGCGCTGCCGGCGTCGCCGGCCGCCGGCTGGATCCAGATCGCGTCGAAGAGCCCTTCGCGCCAGAGGCGGCCGTTGGCGACGCAGTTGAGCGCCACCCCACCGCCGAGGCACAGGTTGCGCTGCCCCGTTTCGCGGGCGATGGTGCGCCCGAGGCGCAGCACCGCTTCTTCGGTCACCACCTGGATCGAGCGCGCGAGGTCCATGTCGCGCTGCGTGAGCGCCGACTCGGGCGCGCGCGGCGGCCCGCCGAAGAGCGCCGCGAACTTCGCGTTGGTCATGGTGAGCCCCGTCGCGTAGTCGAAGTAGCGCATGTCGAGGCGGAACGTGCCGTCGGGCTTCAGGTCGACGAGATGATCGAGGATCGCCTGCACGTAGCGCGGCTCGCCGTAGGGGGCGAGCCCCATCAACTTGTATTCGCCCGAGTTGACCTTGAAGCCGCAGTAGTACGTGAATGCCGAGTACAGGAGTCCCAAGCTGTGCGGGAAGCGGATCTCCCACAGCGGCGTCAGCCGCTGTCCAGCGCCGGTCCACACCGACGTCGTCGCCCATTCGCCGACGCCGTCGAGGCACAGCACCGCGGCGTCGGTGAACGGGCTGGGATAGAACGCTGCTGCGGCGTGCGCGCGGTGGTGCTCGGTGAAGAGAAGCGGCGGCAGTGTCGACCGCGCGCCGGCGAGGGCGGCGAGTTCGCTGCGCAGCATCTTGCGGAAGTAGAGCTTCTCCTTCAGCCACACCGGCATCGCGCGCACGAACGAGGCGACGCCGCGCGGCGCGAAGGCGAGGTACGTCTCCAGCAGCCGCTCGAATTTCAGGAGCGGCTTGTCGTAGAAGACGACGTGGTCGACGTCGGCGAGCGTGAGTCCGGCGCTGGCGAGGCAGTAGGCGATCGACTGCGCCGGGAAGCGGTCGTCGTGGCGCCTGCGCGTGAAACGCTCCTCCTGCGCCGCTGCGGCGAGGTCGCCATCGATCACCAGGGCGGCCGCGCTGTCGTGGTAGAAGGCGGAGAGTCCGAGGATCGCCGTCATGCGGCCCCGCCGGCAGCCTGCGTCGCCGTCGCCGGCGTGGCGTTCTGCCGCACGTCGCCGAGCGACTCGTCGGGTATGGTGAAGCTGGATTCGATGATGGCGTCGTCACGCTCGACGATGTGCGGGAAGCGCATCGATGGCAGCACCTGCAGCGCGAAGATTTCGTTCACGCCCGCCTCGAACCGCAGCGCCCCGACGATCGTCCCGCTGGTGGCGTCGAGCACCTGGACGCCGCAGAAGCGCTCCGCTTCGGGGATGCGATCGGTCAGCGGCGTGCCGCCGAATTCCTTCTTCTCGCGGACCCGCGACAGCCCGACGAAGGCGAGCGATCCGTGGAAATCGAGTCCGCGCGTGAAGCCCGCCATGCGCTGCACGTCGCGCACCTGCCCGGTGGAGCGATCGACGACGGCGATCGTTCCGTGTCCGGAGTTGAGCACCCACAGGTGTCCGCCGTGCACTCGCGGCGAGTGCGGCATCGACAGCCCCTGCGTCACGATGCGGCCGGACGGCACCTCGACGATGAGGCCGCTGGTCGCCTTCGTGGGTCGCCAGCCCTGCGGCTCGTCGCTCGTCGCGAAGGCGGTGGCGTAGGCGACGCGCCCACCCTCGACGGCGAGGCCGTTGAGGTGGCAGCGATCGTCGCCGCTCAGTCCGCGCACCCACGGCGGGCGCCAGCGGGGTACGAAGCTGTGCGTCGTCGACAGCGTGCACAGGCACGAGTAGCGCGTGTTGACCAGCCACAGCTGGTCGCTGGCGAAGGCGAGCTCGTGGACCTGGATGTTGCCGGTGACATGGTCGTGCCGCGGCATGTAGCACGCGTCGTAGACGGCGCCTGCGAGGGCCGGCGCCGGCAACTGCGGGATGACCGCCGGCATGTTGACGAACTCGTGCACGTGCATCCGCGAGCCGATCGCCAGCCGCGCCCGGTTCGCGGCGATGCCCATGGCGCTCGGGAACGACACGAAATGCACGTTGGCGCCGTGCTCGTTGGCGCGCAGCAGGAACACCTTGCCCGCGTCGTAGGTCGAGACCACGAGCGAGAGCTTGTGCTCGTGCAGGATGCGGCGGAAGCCTTCCGACGCATCGACCTGGATCGGGGCCGCGGCAGGCGCCTGCGCGGCGTCCACGGCGCCGTCGGGGAGCTGGGTCATGACGTCCTCGGAGGCTGGCGGAACGGCCGGCGGCGCGCTCGCGCGGAGGCGCCTCGATCCACCAAAAGCGGTGGATTCTGCCACACGACCGCGTGCCGCCGCGCCCTCACAGCACGTCGGCAAAGCCGCGGCGGCTGCGCTGGAAACCGTAGAAGCCGAGCCAGGCGACGGCGATCGCCAGGGCCCAAAGGCCGGCGAGTGTGGCCGGTGGCGGCCAGCGACCGTAGAGGAGCGCGCCGCGCGTGCCCTCGATGAGCGCGGCGAGCGGATTCAAGTCGATGAGGAAGCGCCATTCGGACGGTACCGCGGAAACGGGGTAGAACACCGGGCTCATGAAGAGCAGCGTGAGCGCGATGAAGCCCGCGAGCTGCGCGAGGTCGCGCAGGTAGACGCCGAGCGCCGCGAAGCCGTAGACGATGCCCAGCGCCAGGAGCGCCTGCGGTATCCACAACGCCGGCAACGCGACCGCGGTCAGCGGCAGCGTCCCCGTGCGCAGCAGCACGGCCAGGATCACCAGCAGCACGCCGACCAGATAGTGGAACGCGGCGACCAGCACCACCGACCACGGCAGCATGTGCAGCGGGAACACCACGCGCTTGACGAGGTTGCGCTGCTCGACGATGAGCGTCGGCGCCCGCGTCAGGCATTCGGCGAAGAACGTGTGCACGATCATGCCGGCATAGATGACCAGCGCGAAGCCGGCGCGGTCCTGGATCGGGCCGTCCCAGCGCAGCGCGAACACCACCGAGAAGACGAAGGTGTAGATCGCGAGGAGGAGGAGTGGATTGACGATCGCCCAGCCGAAGCCCAGGAGCGATCCGCGATAGCGTCCGGCGAGTTCGCGCCGCGAGAACTGCCACAGCAGGCTCGCGTGGCCGGTCGCCGCGCCGAAGAGCGCGCGCAGCGATGCCGAAGGGCGCGAAGCGGAGGCCAGGGTCATTCCGGGCGGCAAAAGGACGCGTGCATCAGGCTGGATCGGGAGCGCTGCGGGAACGCGGCGGCCAGGCGAGGTCGTAAGCGCGGCCGGAGACGGTGAGGTTCGGATTGTAGAGTGGATCGTCGGCCGCGGCGGGCCAGCGTGCCGCGAAGCGCGCCTCCTCGTCGCGCGACAGCGCGGCGTTGGCGGGGTCGTCGGCGTAGCCGCGCGAGGCCGATTCGTGATGGACGAGGACCGCGTGCGGCGAGATCACGTGCCGCAGACCGATGCCGGAAAGGCGCAGGCACAGATCGAGATCGTTGCACGACACCGCGAGCGACTCGTCCATGCCGCCGGCCGCGAGATAGCGCTCGCGCAGCACGACCGCCGCCGCGGTGATCATCGCGCTCACCTCGCGCAGCGCCCGCGCGCGGCCGTACGGACCCGCATAGCCGTGCGGCGTGCCGATCCACGGCCGGTCGGCAACGCCATTGAGCCCGAGCACGACGCCGGCGTGCTGCAGCGTGCCGTCAGGGTAGTGCAGCGTCGCCCCGGCGAGCCCGACGCCGGGGCGCACGGCGAGGCTCACGAGCTCTCGCAGCCAGTTGCCGTCGCGCACCTCGATGTCGTTGTTGAGGAGGGCGATCACCTCGCCGTGCGCCGCGCGCACGCCGACGTTGCACAGCGCGCTGTAGTTGAAGGCATGCGGAAACGCGACGACGCGGGCGCGGCCGCTGCGCGCGAGGCCGTCGAGGTAGTCGCGCGCCGCCGGCTCGCGCGTGTCGTTGTCGACGAGGACGATCTCGAAATCCGGATACGCCGTGTGCGCGACGATCGACTCGACGCAGGCGCGCAGGAGTTCGACGCGGTCGCGCGTGGGAATGACGATCGACACCTTGGGCGCCGGTTCGGGCAGCGCGTAGCGAAGCCGCCAGCCGCCGGTGCCGTGCTCGATGGTCGCCGCTTCGCCGCGCCGCGCCAGCGTGTCGGCGAGCACGCGCCGCTGCGCCGCGACGAGCGCGGGCTTCTCGTAGGCGGCCGCCGCGGTGGAGCCGGCGATCATCCGCCAGTGATAGAGCACCTGCGGGACGTGGATCATGCGCGCGCGGCCGGCGGCTTCCTCGACGCGCAGCACGAGGTCCCAGTCCTGCGCACCGTCGAGACCGGTGCGCAGGCCGCCGAGCTCGCGCAGCAGCGCGGTACGCACGACCATGAAGTGCAGCACGCAGTTGGTGGTGCGCAGCCACTCGCCGTCCCAGGCCGGCTTGAAGAAGGGTTGCGTTCGCGTACCGCTCTCGTCTTGCCGGTCCTCGTCGCTGAAGAGGAGGGCGGCAGCGGGGTGCGCCGCGATCGCCTCGGCGCTGGCGAGCAGCGCCTCCGGGGCGAGCGTGTCGTCGTGATCGAGGAAGGCGCAGAACTCGCCGGTCGCCAGGGCGAGCGCGTCGTTGGTCGCCACGGCGATGCCGCCATTCGTCGCGCGGCGCTGCACGCGAAGGCGCGGGTCATCGCCCACTCCCGCGAGGAGCGCCGCCACCGCCGGGTCGGTCGAGGCATCGTCGACGATGCAAAGCTCCCACTCGGGGTACGCCTGGTCGCGCACCGAGGCGATCGCCGCCGCCAGGAAGTGCACCGGCGGGTCGTAGACCGGCAACAGGATCGACACCCGCGGTCGCGCCGGCAGCGCCGCGAGACGCGCGGCGGCGGCGGGCACCGCGCCGTCGGGCGCGTAGCGCGCGCACCACTGCGCATAGTCGGCGTACTGCAGGGCTTCGACGCGGTGCCGCTCGAGCACGCCGCCAAGCGCACCCTCGCGGGCGAGCGCCACGCCGCGGCGGGCGATCCACAGCAGCTTGCGCGGATTGGCGCCGGCGTAACGCAGGTGACGCCGCAGTACGCGCAGGCCCGCGCGCCAGTGAGCGGGGGAGATCACGGGGCAGGATTCTACGCGGCGCCGCGCCCGTGGACCGTGCCGCCGGCGCGACGTTGCCTATAATCGCCGACCGAGCGCCACCAAACCCCGCCGCGCGCCCTCGATGTCGTCGCCTCCCCTCACCGTCGCCGCGCTCTCCAAGCGCTACGAGCTCTACGCGCGTCCCGTGGACCGTCTCTTGCAGACGCTCTGGCGCGGACGGCGCCAGTTCTTCCGCGAGTTCTGGGCATTGCGCGACGTGAGCTTTGCGCTCGACGCGGGACAGGTGCTGGGCGTGGTCGGGCGCAACGGCTCGGGCAAGTCGACGCTGTTGCAACTCGTCGCCGGCACGCTCGCGCCGACCACCGGGGAAGTGACCACGCGGGGTCGCGTCGCCGCGCTGCTCGAGCTCGGCAGCGGCTTCAACCCCGAATTCAGCGGCCGCGAGAACGTGTTCCTGAACGGCGCGATCATGGGCCTCACGCCGGCCGAGATGCGCGAGCGGCTGGCCGAGATCCTCGCCTTCGCCGACATCGGCGACTTCGTCGACCGCCCGGTGAAGACGTACTCCTCCGGGATGGCATTGCGCCTCGCCTTCGCGGTGGCCACCGCGGTCGCGCCGCGCGTGCTGATCGTCGACGAGGCGCTCGCCGTCGGCGACGAGGCATTCCAGCGCAAGTGCTTCGCGCGCATCGAGGCGATGCGCGACGACGGCGCCGTGGTGCTCTTCGTGTCGCATTCGCCGCAGCAGGTCATCGAGCTCTGCGACGCCGCGCTCCTCCTCGATCACGGGCGCGTGCTCATGCACGACGAGCCGCGCCGCGTCGTCCCCGAATACCAGCGCCTGCTCTACGGGCCGACGCGCGGCGCGGCGGGGCCGGTCGCGGCGCCCGACCCGGCGGCCACCGCCGCGGCCGTTGCCGATGCGGCCTTCGATCCGGGGCTGCGCAGCGCATCGCTCGTCGAGTACGCGCAGCACGGCGCGCGCATCCACGATCTGCGGCTGGAAACCACCGAGGGTCGCGTCGTCAACGTCCTCACGCGCGAGGCGGTGTATGTCGTGTCGTACGCCGTCGAGTTCGCCGCCGCCGCCGCCCGCGTGCGCTTCGGGATGATGGTGAAGACGACGACCGGCGTGGAGTTGGGCGGGGCGACGTTTCCCGCCGGCAACGACGCCGCCGGTCCCTTCGCGCCCGGGGCGCGCGTGCGCCTCGCCTTCACCTTCCACTGCCGGCTCTTCGCCGGTACCTACTTCGTCAATGCCGGATTGATGGGCGAGGTCGGTGATCGCTACACCTACCTGCATCGGCTGGTCGACGCGCTCGCCTTTCGCGTCCTGCCCGAGCCGGAACTGCGCGCTTCCGGCTACGCCGACTTCGGCGTCACCGCCCGCCTCGACGAGCTGACGTGACGAACGCGAACGCCGCGTCGAACGGACCGCCGGCGCTCGCCATCGTCGCCGGCATGCACCGCGCCGGGACGAGCGCGGTCGCCCGTGCCCTTGCCGTCCTGGGCTTCGATCTGGGGCCGCGGCTCATGTCGGCCGATGCGCGGATGAATGCGCGCGGCTTCTTCGAGGATATCGACATCGTCGCGCAGGACGATGCGCTGCTCGCGCACTTCGGTGCCGACTGGAAGACCGTGGCGCTGCTCGCCGATGCCGATTTCGGCGACGCCGCGCTCGCCGCGCACGCCGCCGCCGCGCGGGCGCTCCTCGCCGCGCGGCTCGCCGCCACCGGTCGCTTCGCCTGCAAGGATCCGCGCATGCCGCGTGTGCTTCCCTTCTGGCAGCGCGCGCTGCGCGAACTCGGCTGCGCCGAGGGCTACGTCATCGCCGTGCGTCATCCCACCGCGGTGATCGCCTCGCTCACCGCCCGCGACGGTCTCGATGCGCGGCGCAGCGCGTGGCTGTGGCTCACCCACACCGTCTGCTCGCTCGCGTACACGAGCGGTCGGCCGCGCGTGGTCGTCGATTACGATCGGTTGCTCGCGGACCCCGCGCGCGAGCTCGCGCGTATCGCCGTCGCCTTCGGGCTCCCGGCGCCGGCGGCCGACGATCCGGCGGTGGTCGAGTTCCGCGATCGCTTCCTGACCACCGACCTGCGCCACGCGCAGGTGGCGAGCGACGTCGTCGATCCCGCCTGGCCACCGCTCGTCGCCGAGGCGCACGCGCTGACCGTGGCGCTCGCCGCTGCGCCCGGTGCCGTGGACGCCGCCGCTGCCGCGCCGATCGCCCGACTGTGGGCGCGGCTTCGCGCCTGCGCGCCGCTCCTGGGCTATGCGGGCGAGGTCGAGCGCGCGGCCGACGACG
>JBDHRR010000039.1:0-27396 GCA_039807685.1 Burkholderiales bacterium | reverse complement strand
TTCAAGCAGGCGCTGCCGGCGATCCTGCGCGGAACCGGCCTGGGTTCGGTGTTGGGCATCCTGCCGGGCGGCGGGGCGCTGCTGTCGGCATTTGCCTCGTACACCGTCGAGAAGAAACTCGCCAAGGATCCGTCGCGCTTCGGCAAGGGTGCGATCGAAGGGGTGGCCGGACCGGAGAGCGCGAACAACGCCGGCGCGCAGGCGTCGTTCATCCCGATGCTCACCCTCGGCATCCCGCCCAACGCGGTGATGGCGCTCATGGTCGGCGCGATGACGATCCATTCGATCCAGCCCGGGCCGCAGGTGATGACGTCGAATCCGCAGCTCTTCTGGGGGCTCATCGCCTCGATGTGGATCGGCAACCTGATGCTCATCGTCCTCAACCTCCCGCTGATCGGGATCTGGGTGAAGCTCCTGCAAGTGCCGTATCGCCTGCTCTATCCCGCTATCCTCCTCTTCTGCTGCATCGGCGTGTACAGCATCAACAACAACGTGTTCGACGTGTTCATCACGGCGATCTTCGGCGTGCTGGGCTGGATCTTCGTGAAGCTCGAGTGTGAGCCGGCGCCGCTGCTCCTGGGCTTCATCCTCGGCCCGATGATGGAGGAGAACCTGCGTCGGGCACTCCTCCTCTCACGCGGCGACGCCACCGTGTTCGTCACCCGCCCGATCTCGGCGGTGATGCTCGGGCTGTCGCTTGCGCTGATCCTCATCATCGTGGCGCCATCGATCCGCAAGAAGCGCGACGAGGCATTCCAGGAATAGCGGACCCCGGGGTGCGCTACACTTGCGGTGTCATGCCCGACGCCCGCACCCCCGCCCCGCTCCCCTTCGACTGGTCGCTGCCGTACGCCGCGCGGCGACAGCCGATCTTCGCGCGCAACGTCGTCGCCACGTCGCAGCCGCTCGCCACCCAGGCCGGCGTGGCGATGCTGGCGCGGGGCGGCAACGCGGTCGACGCCGCGCTCGCCACCGCGATCACGCTCACCGTCGTCGAGCCCTGCAGCAACGGCGTGGGATCCGACCTCTTCGCGATCCTGTGGACGGGCAGCGAACTCGTCGGCCTCAATGCCTCGGGACGTGCACCGGCGGCGTGGCATCCCGGTCGCTACGCCGGACGGCAGGCGCTGCCCGAGCGCGGGTGGGACACGGTGACGATCCCCGGTGCAGTATCCGGCTGGCGCGCCTTGTCGCAGCGTTATGGCAAGCTCCCCTTCGCCGATCTCTTCGAGCCGGCGATCCGTCACGCACGCGACGGCTTCGCGGTATCGCCGGTGGTTGCCGAGAAGTGGCGCCTCGCGATACCGCACATGCCGCGCGATCTCGGCTGGTTCGAGCACTTCCTGCCGTGGGGTCGTCCGCCGCAGCCGGGTGAGCGATTTGCGAGTGCCGATCTCGCCCGCACGCTGGAAGCGATCGCACGCAGCGATGGCGAGACGTTCTATCGCGGTGAACTCGCGGAAGCGATGGTTCGCCACTCGCGCAATGCGGGTGGAGCGCACAGCGTCGATGACTTCGCCGTGCACACCGCCGATTGGGTAACGCCGCTGGCGCTCACCTACCGCGGCGTCACCGTCCACGAGATCCCGCCCAATGGGCAGGGCATCGCGGCGCTGACGGCGCTCGGCATCCTCGAGCGCTTCGACCTCGCGCACGCGCCGGTGGACAGCCCGGCGACGCAGCACCTCCTGATCGAGGCGATGAAGCTCGGCTTCGCCGATGCGCATCGCTATGTGGGCGACCTGCGCAGCATGGACTTTCCGCCCGCCGCTCTGCTCGATCGCGGCTATCTCGCGGAACGCGCGAAGCTCATCGACCCGACCCGAGCCCGTGATTTCGGACCTGGCACGCCGCCGCGCGGCGGCACCGTCTACCTGTGCGCCGGTGACGAGCGCGGCATGCTGGTCTCACTCATCCAATCGAATTACATGGGGTTCGGTTCGGGCGTGGTCGTCCCCGGCACCGGCATCAGCCTGCAAAATCGCGGCGCCGGATTCAATCTCAAGCCCGGTCACCCTAACGAGGTCGGCGGCGGCAAGCGGCCGTATCACACCATCATTCCGGGCTTTCTCACGCGTGATGGCGCCCCACTCGCCGCCTTCGGCGTGATGGGCGGCCCGATCCAGCCACCGGGCCACGTGCAAACGCTGGTGCGGCTCCTCGACTATCGGATGAATCCACAGGCGACGCTCGACGCACCGCGCTGGAAGCTCGCGCCCAATGGTGCCGTCGACATCGAAGCTGCCGCGCCGCCCGGGCTCAGCGAGGGTCTGGCGGCGATGGGGCACGCGATCCAGGCCCACCACGATTCGTACATGGACTTCGGCGCCGGACAATTCATCGTGCGCCACGGCGACGGCTACGTCGCGGGATCCGATCCACGGCGCGACGGGCAGGCAGCGGGATTCTAGCCGCCTGCGGGTCGCCTTGCGAGGCGGTGCATGGCGCGCACCGCCGACGCACTCATTTGTTGCTTGCCTTGAGCGTCGATAGCGGCGCGAGGTCGGCAACCGGGATGCGCTTGCGGTTGGCCGGTGCCGACGATAGCGGCGCCACGGCGCGCATCGTGCTGCGGCTGCGGCGCGCGAGTTCCTGGTAGCTTCGCGTGCCCTCGACCTTCCACGCGAGTTCCTGCTCGGTCAGCGTACGCACGACCTTGCCGGGCACGCCTGCCACCAGCGTGCGCGGTGGCACGACGAAGCGGGCCTTGACGAACGCCATCGCCGCCACGATCGCCGATTCGCCGATCACGGCGTTGTCGTTGATCACCGCATTCATGCCGACCAGCGCGTTGCGCTGCACGAGGCAGCCGTGCACGACCGCGCCGTGGCCGATGTGGCCTTCCTCTTCGACGATCGTATCGGTGCCGGGAAAGCCGTGCATGACACAGCAGTCCTGAACGTTGGCACCCGCGCGCACCTCGATCCGGCCGAAGTCGCCGCGCAGCGCGGCGCACGGACCGATGTACACGCCCGGCCCCACCAGCACGTCGCCGATGAGCACCGCCGAGGGGTGCACGAAGGCGCTGGGGTCGACGATGGGGACGATCCCATCGATCTCGTACACGGTGAGTGCGCCCCCTCCGGGGGCAGTACGCGTGGGGGATTTCTTCATTTCTCAGACTCCAGGTGCGGATCACAGGAGGCGCAGAGGCACTGAGAAAGAATGCCTTTTGTCCGCGTCTCGGCGTCTCTTTGTGAAGCCTTTCGTCCGCGGCGCCCGGCCGCCCCAAGCCGCTGACTGCGCCCCCTCCGGGGGCAGCGCGCGCGAGGGTGGTACATCAACCTACCCAGACCCGCGCATTGCGGAACATGCGCAGCCACGGCGACGCCTCCGGCCAACCGGCCGGGTGCCACGACAGCTGCGCCGTGCGCCACACGCGCTCCGGGTGCGGCATCAGGATGGTGAACCGGCCATCGGCGGTGGTGAGGCCCGTGATCCCCTCCGGCGAGCCATTGACGTTGTGCGGATAGCGGATGGTGGGGGCGCCTCGGGAATCGACGAAGCGCAACGCGACGAGCGGGCGTGCCGCAGCGAGGGATTCCGCGTCGAGAAACTCCGCGTAGCCTTCGCCATGCGCGGTCGCGACCGGGATGACGCTGCCGGCCATGCCGGCGAAGAAGAGCGACGGCGAGTCGGTGACCTCGACCTGCACGAGACGCGCCTCGAACTGCTCGGACTGATTGCGCACGAAGCGCGGCCAGTGCCCCGCGCCTGGAATCAAGTCGCGCAGGCTCGCCATCATCTGGCAGCCGTTGCACACGCCGAGCGCGAAGACGTCGCCGCGCGCGAAGAAGGCGGCGAACTCATCGCGCAGCGCGGGGCTGAAGCGGATCGTCTTGGCCCAACCTTCGCCGGCACCCAGCACGTCGCCGTAGGAGAATCCGCCGCAGCCGACGATGCCCGCGAAACTCGTCAGCGAATGCCGGCGCTGCGCGAGATCGGTCATGTGCACGTCGTACGCATCGAAGCCCGCCCGATCGAAGGCGGCCGCCATCTCGACCTGACCGTTGACCCCCTGCTCGCGCAGGATCGCCACCTTGGGCCGCACGCCGCGGGCGACGTAGGGCGCCGCGATGTCGGCGGCGGGATCGAACGCGAGCCGCGGCGTGAGGCCAGGATCCGCGGTATCGCCGAGGCGCGCGTACTCGTCGTCGGCGGCCGCCGGCTGGTCGCGCAGTCGCTGCAGCGCGTGGGTGGTCGCCGACCAGGCGCGATGGAGGTCGACGCGCGACTCGTCGAGGAGCGTGCGCCCCGCCTGCGCGACGCGTATGCGCTCGCCCGCGATCGGCACGCCGAGCCGCGCCGCCGTAACGCCGGCCGCCCGCGCCGCATCGAGCACCGCCGCGATTCGCGCTGCCGGCACGGCGACGACGGCACCCAGTTCCTCGGCAAAGAGCGCCGGCAGGATCGGCACCCCGGCCGGCAGCGCGATGTCCAGCCCGCAGCGCGAGGCGAACGCCATCTCGGCCAGCGCCACCACGAGACCACCATCGGCAATGTCGTGGTAGGCGACGAGCGAGCCGTCGGCGCGCAGCGCACCGACCAAGGCGAAGAAGGCGGCGAGGCGTTGCGGATCGTCGAGATCGGGGGCGTCGTTGCCGAGTTGGCCGTGGACCTGCGCGAGCGCCGACCCGCCGAGGCGCCGGCGACCGGCCGCGATGTCGAGGTGGACGAGGACGAGCTCACCCGCCGCGCGCGGCAGGTACGGCGTGAGCGTGCGCCGCACGTCGCCCACCGGGGCGAATGCCGATACGACGAGCGATACCGGAGCGGTGACCGCGTGCTCACCGCTGGCGTCGCGCCACGTCGTGCGCATCGACAGCGAATCCTTGCCCACGGGAATCGCGATGCCGAGCGCGATGCAGGTGTCGAGCGCCACGCTGCGCACCGTGTCATAGAGCGCCGCATCCTCGCCCGGGTGGCCGGCGGCGGCCATCCAGTTCGCGGAGAGCTTGATGGCGGCGAGCGTGGGCACGTCTGCCGCGGCGAGGTTGCTGATCGCCTCGCCCACCGCCATGCGCCCCGACGCGGGTGCGTCGATGAGCGCCAGCGGCGTGCGCTCGCCCATCGCCATCGCCTCGCCGGCGTGGCCGTCGAAGTCGCGCAGCGTGACCGCCACGTCGGCGACCGGAACCTGCCACGGCCCGACCATCGGATCGCGCGCACACAGGCCGCCGACGGTGCGATCGCCGATGGTGACGAGGAAGGTCTTGTCGGCCACCGCCGGCAGTTGCAACACGCGATACAGCGCGTCGCGCGGGTTGATCCCGTCCAGCGCCAGCGGCGGCAACGCGCGCGCGAGGCGGCGGACGTCGCGCGTCATCTTCGGTGCCTTGCCGAGGATCACCTCGAGCGGAACGTCGACCGGCCGGTTGTGGAAGTGCGCATCGGTAACGACGAGCCGCCCCGCATCGTTGGCAGCGCCGACCACCGCGAACGGGCAGCGCTCGCGAGCGCAGATCGCCGCGAAGCGCGGCAACGCAGCCGGCGGCAGCGCCAGTACGTAGCGTTCCTGCGCCTCGTTGCACCAGATCTCGCGCGGTGCCATGCCGGGCTCCTCCGACGGGACGTCACGCAGCTCGAACGTGCCGCCGACGCCGCCGCCGTGGACGAGCTCGGGCAAGGCATTGGACAGCCCGCCAGCACCCACGTCGTGGATCGACAGGATCGGATTGTCCTCGCCCAATTGCCAGCAGCGATCGATCACCTCCTGCGCACGCCGCTCGATCTCCGCATTGCCGCGCTGCACCGAGTCGTAGTCGAGATCGGCGGCGTTGGCGCCGGTCGCCATCGACGACGCCGCGCCGCCGCCCAGGCCGATCAGCATGCCGGGCCCGCCCAATTGCACGAGCAATGTGCCTTCGACCAGCGGCTTCTTGTGCGTGAGGTTGGCGTCGATGCTGCCGATGCCGCCGGCAATCATGATCGGCTTGTGGTAACCGCGCACCTCGCCTGCGACCTGCTGCTCGAAGGTGCGGAAGTAGCCAGTGAGATTCGGACGACCGAACTCGTTGTTGAACGACGCCGCGCCAATCGGGCCGTCGAGCATGATCGACAGCGCGGAAGCGATGCGCGCTGGCTTGCCGTGGTCGATCTCCCACGGCTGTTCCAGACCGGGGACGCGCAGGTTCGAGACCGTGTAGCCGACGAGTCCCGCCTTCGGCCTGGCACCACGGCCGGTCGCGCCCTCGTCGCGGATCTCGCCGCCGGCGCCGGTCGCCGCCCCCGGAAAGGGCGCGATCGCCGTCGGGTGGTTGTGCGTCTCGACCTTCATCAGCGTGTGCGTGAGCGCGCGCCAGGTGCCGTAGCGCTCGCCCTCGCGCGGATGGAAGCGGCCGACGATGGCACCCTCCATCACCGCCGCGTTGTCCTCGTAGGCGACGACGGTGCCCTGTGGATGCGCGGCGTGCGTCGCGCGGATCATCCCGAAGAGACTCTCCGCCTGCGTCTCG
Organism: Burkholderiales bacterium; assembly: GCA_039807685.1. Taxonomy (GTDB): domain Bacteria; phylum Pseudomonadota; class Gammaproteobacteria; order Burkholderiales; family Casimicrobiaceae; genus VBCG01. The sequence goes on along the minus strand of JBDHRR010000039.1, from coordinate 20,941 downwards.
CCGTCGATGACCCAGCGTGCATTGAAGATCTTGTGCCGGCAGTGCTCGGAGTTGGCCTGCGCGAACATCATGAGTTCGGCGTCGGTGGGATCGCGCCCCAGTTGCCGGAAATTCGCGTCGAGGTAGTCGATCTCGTCGGCGGCAAGCGCAAGACCAAGCTCGACGTCGGCACGGACCAGCGCGTCGCGGCCCTGTGCGAGCAAAGGAATGGTCGTGAGCGGCCGCGGGGCGACGTGCGCGAACAGCGCTGCGACCTCACCCGCATCGGCGAGCACCGCTTCGGTCATGCGATCGTGGAGACTCGGCAGCAGCGCATCGCGAGCCGCCGCCGCGAGCACCCCGTCGCGAGTGACGATGCGATAGGCGATCCCGCGCTCGATTCGCTGCACCGCGTCGAGCCCGCAGTTGTGCGCGATGTCGGTTGCCCGCGACGACCACGGCGAAATGGTCCCGGGACGCGGCACCACGAGGAGTTCGCTGCCGCCGACGCTCGCGGTGCCGGGCGCGGGCGCGGGGCCGTAGGTGAGAAGCGCGTCGAGCACATCGCGCTCCGCGGCGGTGAGCGGGCGCCGGAGGGCCACGAAATGCCGGAACGTGGCGTCGACGCGCTCGACCTGCCGCGTGGCGGGGGCCGCCTGCAGCGCCTCCAGGAGCTTGGCGAGGCGAAACGGCGAGAGCGCCGGGCGGCCGGCGAGGGTCAGGAGGTCGGCCATCGGGCGAAATTCGCGCAAAAGCGGATTTTACTTCGTCGGCCCACGGACCCCTGGTGCGGACCAGCGCAAGCGCGAACCGCCGAGCCACGAGGCGCCGCGACGGCAGCAGTCGCAGCGCGACGCCACGCCGTCAATGCTGCAGGATCTTGGCGAGGAACTGCTGCGCGCGCTCGGAACGCGGCGTGCCGAAGAATTCTTCCTTGGTGGCGTCCTCGACGATCTTTCCCGCATCCATGAAGATCACCCGATGACTCACCTTGCGCGCGAAACCCATCTCGTGCGTCACGCACATCATCGTCATGCCTTCCTGCGCAAGCTTCACCATCACGTCGAGCACCTCGCCGACCATCTCGGGATCGAGCGCCGACGTCGGCTCGTCGAAGAGCATCACGATGGGATCCATCGACAGCGCACGCGCGATCGCCACCCGCTGCTGCTGGCCGCCGGAGAGCTGACCCGGGAACTTGTCCTTGTGCGCGGTAAGGCCGACGCGCTCCAGCATCTTGAGGCCGCGCTGCATCGCATCGCCCTTGCTGCGACCGAGCACCTTGACCTGCGCGAGCGTCAGGTTGGCGGTCACCGAGAGGTGCGGGAAGAGCTCGAAGTGCTGGAACACCATTCCCACGCGCGAACGCAGCTTGGGGAGATTGGTCTTCGGATCGGCGATCGACGTGCCGTCGACGACGATGTCCCCCTTCTGGAACGGCTCGAGCGCATTGACCGTCTTGATGAGCGTCGACTTGCCCGATCCGGAGGGCCCGCAGACCACCACCACCTCGCCCTTCTTGACGCTCGTCGTGCAATCGTCGAGGACCTGGAAGCTTCCATACCACTTGCTGACATGCTTGATCTCGATCATGACGCCCCGTATCAACGAATGATGGCGATCTTCTTCTGCAGCCGACGCACGAGCATCGACAGGCTGAAGCAGATCACGAAATAGGTGGCCGCCGCGAGGAGGTACATCTCGACCGGCCGGTTGAAGTTCTTGCCGGCCACCTCGAAGCCCTTGAGGAGGTCGTAGGCGCCGATGGCGTACACGAGCGACGTGTCCTGGAAGAGGATGATCGTCTGCGTGAGGAGCACCGGCAGCATGTTGCGAAAGGCCTGCGGCAGCACGATGAGTTGCATGCACTGGCGATAGGTCATCCCCACGGCGTAACCGGCGGCGACCTGCCCGCGCGGCACCGACTGGATCCCGGCGCGCATGATCTCCGAGTAATACGCGGCCTCGAACACGGTGAAGGTGATGATCGCCGAGACCTCGGCGCCGAGGGGCCGCCCGATGAGGAGCGGGATCAGCAGGAAGAACCACAGGATGACCATGACGAGCGGGATCGAACGCAGCGTGTTCACGTACGCCGCAGCCGGGAGCTCGAGCCATTTGCGCCCGGACAGCCGCATGAGTGCCAGGATCGTGCCGATGGCGATGCCGCCGACCATCGCCACCAGCGTCAGCTGGATCGAGAAGAGGAAGCCCTTGAGGATGAAGCTCTGGACGAGGCCCCAGTCGAAGAACGCGAACGAGAGATTCATTTCGCGCTCCCGATCATGCCCGGCACGCGCATCCGCCTCTCGATCAGCGCGGCGACCCGGTTGACGGCAAGTGCCGAGATGAAATAGAGGAACGTCACCGCCAGGTAGATCTCGACGCCGCGTGAGGTCTCCTCCTGCGCCTGCATGGCGAAGAAGGTGAGTTCGGTGATGCTCACCGCGAAGGCCACCGACGAGTTCTTGATGATGTTCATCGACTCGCTGGTGAGGGGGGGAATCACGATGCGAAACGCCATCGGCAGCAGCACGAAGCGGTACGTCTGCGGCAGCGTCAGCCCCATCGCGAGGCCGGCGTAGCGCTGGCCGCCCGGCAGCGCCTGGATGCCGGCCTTCACCTGCTCGGAGATGCGCGCCGAGGTGAAGAGGCCCAAGCCCGCCACCGCCGCCACGAAGTCCGGGACTTCCTGCAGGCTCGGGAAGATCCGCGGCACCACGTGGTACCACAGGAAGAGCTGCACGATGAGCGGGATGTTGCGAAAGAGCTCGGTCCACGCATTGCCGATCCACACGAAGGCGCGTACCGGCGTCGTGCGCGCGACGCCCATCAGCGTCCCCATGACGAGCGCCACCACCAGCGCGCAGGCGGAAAGCGACAGCGTCCACCCCCACGCCGACATCATCCAGTGGAAATAGGTCTCGCCGCCTCCGGTGTCCTGGAGAAAGAATTGCCAATCCCAGCTCATGCGCGACCGGCCTCCCTGGCCTTCGACTGAAACGAAAAAGGCGCCCCGCGGTCAGGACAACCGCGGCGCGCCTTCGTTACGACTGCAGGATCGCCTGCCCTCGATCGGGGGTGGACGATCAGGGCAGCGAGTACTCTTCCATCGGCTTGTTGTTCGGATTCGCCCACGCCTGCTTGGTCGCCTCCGACAGCGGCAGACCCACCTTGACGTTGGCCGGCGGGATCGGCTGCATGAACCACTTGTCGTACATCTTGGCGAGCTCGCCGCTCTTGATCATCGCCTTGATGCTGTCGTCGACCATCTTCAGGAAGGCGGGATCGTCCTTGGGCAGCATGCACGCGATCGGCTCGACCGAGAGCACCTCGCCGACGATCTTGAAGTCACCCGGGTTCTTCGCCTTGGACGCGAGGCCGGCGAGGATCTGGCCGTCCATCACGAACGCATCGGCGCGGCCGGACTCGAGCAGGAGGAAGCTGTCGGCGTGGTCCTTGCCGAACACTTCCTTGAAATCCATGCCTTGCGCGCGGCGGTTCTTGCGCAGCGTCTGCACCGAGGTCGTGCCCGTCGTCGTCGCCACCGTCTTGCCGTTGAGGCCGGCGATGCCGGTGATGCCGGAGTTGGCCTTGGTCAGGATGCGCACTTCCTCGACGTAGGTGGTGACCGCGAAGGCCACGTCCTTCTGCCGCGCGAGGTTGTTGGTCGTCGATCCGCATTCGAGATCGACGGTGCCGTTTTGTACCAGCGGGATCCGGTTCTGCGAGGTCACCGGCTGAAACTTGATGGTGAGCTGGCTCATGCCGAGATTCTTCTTGATGTCGGCGGCGATCTTCTCCCCCATCTCGGTGTGGAAGCCGACGTACTTGCCGTCACCCAGCGTATAGGCGAGCGCACCGGACGATTCGCGCGTGCCGAGCGTGATCGTCCCGCTGTCCTTGATCTTCTTCAGCGTGCCCGTGAGCGGCTGGGCGTACACCGGCATCGCGAGCAGCGCGGCAACCAGCACGAATCCGGTCTTGCGAAGTAGTTTCATTCCATTCTCCACGGTGAGCACCCTCCGCACCCGCCACGGCGATCCAGCCGGCGGCATCCGGGGGGCAGACAAGAAAAAGCCGCCGGGGATGACCCGTCGGCGCTGGGCAAGTGTAGCCGCGCGGTCGTGGTCTTGTCCATGGACTTGGACGGGTGGCCGGACGCCAGTGCCAGCCCGACGGCCCGCACCCCGCGTGAAGCAGGATCCTGCGGCAGGCCGGCGCGGCGGCATGATCCGCACCGCCTTCTATAATCGAAGCATGACAGCAGCATTGGCACCGATCGTCGAGTTGCCCGCGTTGCGCGCCATCGAGGCCCACCATGCCGAGGCCGGGCTCATGGAACGCGCCGGTGCGGCGGCGGCCGCCGTCGCGATGCGACTGGCCGGCGATCGCGGCCGGCCGCTCGTCGTCCTCGCCGGCCCGGGCAACAACGGCGGCGACGCCTTCGTGCTGGCGCGCATCCTCGCCGCCGCCTGGTACGACGTGCGCGTGGTGTTCGCGGGGAGCGCGGAGCGGCTGCCGGCCGACGCCAGGGCCGCCTTTGGGACCTTCACCGCCGCTGGGTGCCGGCCCACCGACGACCTCCCTCCGGCGCCCGCGCTCGTCGTCGACGGTCTCCTCGGCATCGGCATCACGCGCGCGCCGGACGGCCGCATCGGCGAACTCGTGCAGTGGGCGAATGCGCAGGCGGCGCCGGTCTTCGCACTGGACGTGCCGACCGGGCTCGATGCGACTACCGGTGCGGCGCACGCTCCGACGCTGCGCGCCACGCACACCGCGACGTTCATCGCACTGAAGCCCGGCCTGCTCACCCTCGACGGACCCGATCACTGCGGCGAACTCTCGGTCCACGATCTGGGCATCGGCGACCTGCCGGACACGGGTCATCGCCTCGCCTGGGATGCCCTCGCCGCCACCCTGCCGGCAGTCCTCGCCCGCCGCCAGCGCAACGTCAACAAAGGGTCGTTCGGGACGCTCGGGGTGATTGGTGGCGCCGCCGGCATGGGCGGCGCGCTCGTCCTCGCCGGCCGCGCGGCGATGCGCTGCGGCGCGGGCAAGGTGTGGCTCGGTTTTCTCATGCCCGAACCGCCCCCGTTCGACGCGGCACTGCCCGAACTCATGCTGCGGCACGCGAACCGGGTCCTCGAGGCGGAGCCCGATGCGCTCGTCGTCGGTCCTGGCCTCGGCACCGGCGATGCCGCGCGCGCCCTCCTCAGGCGTGCGATCGCCGCCGCAGTGCCGCTCGTGCTCGACGCCGACGCGCTCAACCTCATCGCCCGCGATCCCGCGCTGGCGCAGGCGATACGCACGCGGTCCGCGCCCACGCTCGCCACGCCGCACCCGGGCGAAGCCGCGCGCCTCCTCGGCACCAGCGTGGCAGGCATCCAGTGCGACCGCCTCGCCGCGGCACGCGCGCTGTCGCAACGACTCGGTGCGAGCGTCGTGCTGAAGGGGGCGGGCAGTATCCTCGCGTACCCCGACGGCAGCTTCGACATCAACGCCAGCGGCGGGCCCGCGCTCGCGAGTGCGGGCAGCGGCGACGTGCTGTCCGGCATGCTCGGCGCCTTCCTCGCGCAGGCGCTCGACGCGCGCAGCGCGCTGCGGTACGCGGTGTGCCTGCACGGTGCTGCGGCCGACCACCTCGTCGCCGCCGGCGGCGGACCACTCGGGGTGACGGCATCCGAACTCCCGGACGCCGCGCGCACGCTGCTCAATCGCGCGGGACGCGTGCGGGCTTGAAGTCCCGGACCCGCGCGTCCAGGCGTCGCCTCGCGCGTGGTCGCCGCTCGCGCGGAGCGGCGCGCAACCGCTTATGGAATCAGCACCGTCGCGCCCGTCGTCGCTCGCGATTCGAGCGCGCGATGCGCAGCGGCCGCCTCGCGCAGCGCAAAGCGCTGCCGGGCTTCGGAGCGAATCTTGCCGGTCGCGACGAGGGCAAATAGCTCGGCGGCCATCGCGACGAGGCTGGCTCGCGTCGCGGCGTAGGTGAAAAGCGTCGGCCGCGTGACGTAGAGCGATCCCTTCTGCGCGAGAAGCCCGAGATTGAAGGCGGCGATCGGTCCCGACGACGACCCGAAGCTCACGAAGAGGCCGCGCGGTTGCAGGCAATCGAGCGATTGCTCGAAGGTGTCCTTGCCGATCGAGTCGTAGACGACCGGCACGCCCCGACCACCGGTGAGTTCACGCGTGCGCGCGACGAAGTCCTCGCGCGTGTAGACGATCGTGTGCGTGCAGCCGTTTGCCTTGGCGAGTTCGGCCTTGGCATCGGAACCGACGGTACCGATCATCGTCACGCCGAGTGCCCTCGCCCACTGGCAGGCAATGAGACCCACGCCGCCTGCCGCCGCGTGGAAGAGGATCGTCTCCTCACCCCGCAATGGAAACGTCTGGCGAAACAGGTACTGCACCGTGAGGCCCTTCAGCATGAGGGTCGCTGCGGTGACGTCGTCGATGCCTTCGGGAATCGGCACCAGCTTGTCGACCGGCATGATCCGGTGCGTCGCGTAGGCGCCCGGGGCGCCGCCGCAATACGCGACCCGGTCGCCGACGCGCAGGTCCGTCACTCCCACGCCGAGCGCCTCGACCACGCCGGCCGCCTCCTGGCCGATTCCCGCCGGCAATTGCAACGGATACAGCCCGCTGCGGTGGTAGGTGTCGATGTAATTGACGCCAATCGCCGTCTGGCGCAGGCGCACCTCGCCGGGCCCGGGCGCGCCGACCGCGATCTCGTCGTACTGCAGGGTGTCGGGGCCACCGATAGCGTGGATGCGGATGGCGTGGGGCATGGGACCTCCTATGGTTTCGATGGCCGCGTCAGGCGAGCCAGTGGCGGTACGTCGCAAAGCCCGCTGCGGTGAGTGCGAGCGAGCCCAGAAGATGCGTCGCGGCGAGCGCGATGCCGGTGCCGTACGCACCCGCACCCAGAAGTTCGGTCACCTCGGCGGAGAAGGTCGAGAAGGTGGTGAACCCGCCGAGGAAGCCGGTGATCGCGAAGAGGCGCCACGCCGTCGGCAGGTCGGTACGCGCCACGAAGAATGCCACCGCGATCCCGATGAGATAACCGCCGACCAGATTGGCGGTCAGCGTACCGAGCGGAAAGTGCGCGACGCGCGGATTGAGCCACAGCGAAAGCCCCCAGCGCAGCCACGCGCCGAGCGTCGCGCCGAGCGCAATGGCAAAGAGTTGCAAGGCCATGGGAAGTGACGTCGACGTCGCGCGGGGGGTGGCAGGCGCGCGGCGTCAATGCGACGCCGACTTGAGCGCTGCGGCGAGCGCAGCGATCTCGGCAGTGGCGTCGGGCTGCGCCGGAAAAGGACGATGCGCGCGGCGGAACCAGTAGCGCGCATTGCCGACATCGCCTTCGAGCAGATGCACGATGCCGTGCGCCCAGCAGCCGAATTCGCTCGCATCCTCCTGCACGATCGGATGCGCCTTCTCCCAGTCGCCCTTGCGCAGGTGACGTAGTGCGGCGTCGATCGTCATCGTGATCCTCCCGCCGGTGGATCGGCTGCGAGGCGCGCGACGTCGGCCGGTCGCGGCAACGGCGCCACCGCACCGTAACCGGTGGTGGCCAGCGCCGCCGCCGCATTGGCGTAGCGCGCCGCGGTAACGGGATCGTCACCGGCCAGCAACCGTGTCGCAAATGCGCCATCGAAGCAATCGCCGGCGCCGGTGGCATCGACGCTATCGACACGAAACGCCGCGACACGCGCGCGCCGTCCGGCGTGCGAAACGATGCAACCTTGCGCGCCCTGCTTCAACACGACGTTGGGCGCTCCGGCGGCGTGCAGGGCATCGATGATGCCGTCGGCCGGCATGGCGCCGAACAGCAGTTTTGCGTCATCCTCGCTCGGCAGGCACCAGGTGCATTGCGCGATGCTCGCCATGATCACCGCCCGCGCCCGCGGGAGCGGCCACAGCTTCAGGCGCAGGTTGGGATCGTAGGTGACGATCGCGCCCGCCGCACGGGCAGCGGCAAAGGCCGCGAACACGGCGTCGCAGGCCGATGCCGAGATCGCCTGACTGATCCCCGACGCGTGCAGGAGGCGCGCGCTCCTGATGAGGTCGAGCGGCAGCGTCTCGGGCCGCAGGCGCGTGGCGGCGCTGCCGGCGCGCAGGTACGCGAACTCGTGCCCCTGCGCACCGTGCGTCACGAAGTAGATCCCGGTGGGCGCCTCGGGATCCACCGCTACGCCCGCGTGGTCCACGCCCTCCTGCGTCCACAGTTCGAAGAACATGCGACCGAAGCGATCATCCCCCAGCCGGGTGACGTAGGCGACGCGGGCTCCCAAGCGGGCCGCGGCAATCGCCATGTTCGACGTGTCGCCGCCGAACCCCTGCAGATACGTGGCGTGATCGGCGGCACGCGCCTGATTGAACTCGACGAGTGGCTCGCCCAGGGCGACGATGTCAGGCATTGCGGCGGAAGTAGAAGTGGCGTCCCGAATTGATGTCGCCGAGGAGGAGGCCAGGGCCCTCGCTCGCGATCCACGAGCGCTGGCCATTGCCCCAGACGATCACACCGTCGCGCAATGCGCCCTCGCTCACGATGTCACCGGTCTCGCTGCGCAGGTAGGCGTGGCCAGCGCCGCTGACCACCAGCGTGACGATGTCGCCGGTATCCGGATCGAAGCCCTGGAACGAGCCGATCATCCATGCCGGCGGCCGTTGCTGGCCGGGTGTCAGCGGCGGCGGCGGCGGTGCCGCCGGCGCAGCCTGCGGCGTATTCGCGGCGCCGATCGCGGCGCCGAGTGCCAGCGCACCGATCACCCCGGCGGCAATCGCCGCATCGTTGTTGCGGTCGCGATTGTTGCTGCGGCCGAAGCTGAATTCGCCGCGGCAACCGCGATCGACCCAGATGCCGCCGCCGTCGAAACCCCATCCCCAGCCCTGCCGACACAGGTTGCCGGTCGAGATCTCGCGCATGAGGTTCACCCGATTCTGCGTGTCGGCGCGGCAGAAGTTGCGCCGATAGCCGATGCTCTCGCAGACCAGCGTATTGGGCCCCGTCCAGTCACCCCCGCTCCAGTTGCCGCCATCGCGGCCGAAGCTGAAATCAGCACGACATCCGCGATCGACCCAGATGCCGCTGTTGTCGAAGCCCCAGCCCCGTCCCTGCCGACACAGGTTACCGGTCGAGACCTCGCGCACCAGCACGACGCGCCCCTGCGTATTCGCCGAGCAGAACTGGTAGCGGTAACCGTTGCTCGCGCAATGCAGGAAGCCCTGTTGCGCCTGCGCCGGGGATTCGTGGAATCCGAGCAGCGCCAGCGTGAGCAGCATCAACCATGTACGCATGCGAATCGTCCCCTTCGCTCGATCAGCCCTGCCACGGCGTCGGCATGCCCTCGTCCACCATCGCCCCGCCGTTCGTTTCATCCCGGCGCCCGCCGGCGACCGACCCCTCGCCGTCGTCAGTGCGCCGGCAGCGCCCGAATCGCCGCGGCGTACGCGGCCGCCACTTCCCGCACGACTCCGGGAGAGGCGCCCGGCTGGTACAGCGACGCGCCGGTGCCGAACCCCGAGGCACCGGCGGCCCAGTACGGCCCGAGATTGTCGGGCTTCATGCCGCCGACCGCCAGCACCAGCGTCGAGCGCGGCAGGACCGCCCGCCAGGCGCGCAACACGCCGGGTGGCAGGCCCTCGGCCGGAAACATCTTCAGTGCATCGGCGCCGGCAGCGAGCGCCGCGAATGCTTCCGTCGGCGTCGCCACACCCGGAACGCAGACGAGGCCCAGCGCCTTCGCCGCGCGGATCACCTCGCCGTCGGCATGCGGCATGACCACGATGCGACCGCCGGCGTCGCGCACGCCCGGGACGTCGCTCGCCGCCAGCACGGTCCCCGCGCCGATGAGGCAGCGTTCGCCGTAACGGCGCGCGAGTCGTTCGATCGACTCGTACGGTCGCGGTGAGTTGAGCGGCACTTCGAGGATCTGGAAGCCGACGTCGACCAGCACGTCGCCGATGCCCGGAACCTCCTCCGGGGTGATGCCGCGCAGCACCGCGACGAGGGGCAGCGGATCGAGGTAACGCAAGAGTGGATTCATGGATGATCCTGGTCAGGGTGAACGAGCCCGGCCTGCACGGCGATGCGCCACAGTCCGAACGCAGCCGCGCGACTGTCGGCGTAGGTGGCGGTGACATCCCCCGCGTGCAGGGCAGCCGCATAGCGGGCGACGAGGCCGTCATCGCCCACCACGTGCACCCGCGAGGCATCGAGCCCGTGCCGGTGCGCCCACAGTCGGGCATTGCGCACTTCGCGACCGATGAGCAGTCCCGACAGCCAGTCCGCGACGTCCTCACCGGCGAGTTCGCCCAGCAGCACCTGCGTGCGTGCGCCGAAGACGTCGTGCAGGAAGCCGCCGTTGCCGGCGCCGCGGGCGACCCCGCGCAAGAATGCCGGAGTGGCACCGTCACTGCTGTCGACGCCACCGACGGCGAGCCGGCCCAGAATGCTGTGGCGAAGCAGGACTTGCCAGAATTCGCCGGTCATGTAGGTGACGAAATCGACGACGCGGCCCTGCTCGACGAACGCCCATTTGCTGTGCGTGCCAGGAAGCACGAAGAGTGTCGGACCGGCGTCGGCAGCGGCGGCGCCCAGCACCTGCGTCTCCTCGCCGCGCATGACGTCGGGCATCCCATTCGCATCGCGGGTGCGCAGACCCGGCACCACCAGCATCCGATCGCCGGGTACCGGCACCAGGGCATCGGCCAAGGCGGCCAGCGCCACCGGGCACTCGAGATAGGGCGCCTCGACCCACCCCTGCCGACTGCCGATCATGCCGCAGGCAAGACGCGGAACCGGCAGCGTGGCCCAGTCTCCCAGCAGCGCCGCCAGCGCGTCCGCAAAGCGATTCGCTTCGACCTGCGACACGCCAAGCGGCGCCGCTCGCGTGTCGGCGACGCCGCCCGCTCCGTCGAGCCGGTAGGCGCGCGCCGACGTGGTGCCCCAATCGATGGCGATGAGCGCGCTGCGCGAGGGCATCGGGGTGATCGCAGCTAACGCGCCCAGCGCGCGGCGGCCGCATCGTCGCTCTCGCGAGCGTCGACCCAGTTGGCGCCGGCCGGCGTAGTTTCCTTCTTCCAGAACGGCGCGCGGGTCTTGAGGTAATCCATGACGAAGCGGCAGGCGTCGAAGGCGTCGCCGCGATGGGCACTGGTGACCGCCACCAGCACGATCTGGTCGGCTGGCGACAACGGACCGATTCGATGGATCACGAGCACGTCGTGGATGTCGAAACGCGCGCGCGCCTCGTCGACGATTGCAGCAAGCGCCTTCTCGGTCATCCCCGGATAGTGCTCGAGCGCAAGCCCGCTCACCGCGCGACCGTCGCTCAGGTCGCGGACGGTGCCGACGAACGACACGACCGCGCCGACGCGGGCGTCATCGGCGCGCAGCGCCGCAATCTCGGCGCCGACATCGAAGTCGTCGCCAGTAACCCGTACCGTCATCAGCCCCCCGTCACCGGCGGCAGGAACGCAACCTCGTCGCCGTCGCGCACCCGATGCGCCGTCGTGACCACCTCGTGATTGACCGCCACCCGCACGCCGCGTCCGCTCGCGAATTCTTCGGCGTAAGCGCCACCCCGCGCAACCAGCGTGGCAATGACCTCGGCCACCGTGGTCGCCGCCGGCAACGCCAGCGATTCGCTGCTGCACCCGAAAGCTTCGCGCAGCCGAGCGAGGTAGATGAGATCGACGGTGATGTCCGCCGCGACGGCGGGCGCGAACGTGGTCATGCGATGTGAACGAAGCGGCCTCGCCAAATTATAGGCCGATCGTCGAGAGGGACCCACCATCGCGCGCAGATACGCAAGCGCGACGATCCGGCACTGCAACGCAGTGCCCGCATGCCGGCCGGCACACCGCGGTCGGCGCGAAACCTCAGAACCGATACTGGACGCCGAACTGCACCTGATCGCTCTCCGGCAGAGCGCCCGGCGCGAATTCGCCGGGGAGCCGCGCGAAGCGCGAGTATTCGAGTCGCAGACCGAGCGCAGAATTGAGATCGTAGCGAACGCCCACGCCGTAGTTCATGCCGTCACGTTCTCGACGAACGTCGCCGGTGAAGCCGGCGAGCGGCATCGTGGCCGCGTTGCTCTGCGTGTAGCCCAAGCGTCCGTACAGCGCGAGGCTGCGACGCAACTCCCACGTCGTATACAGGTCCACGTTCCACGCCTTGCCAGCGGGGTCCCCCGCCGTCGCGAGGGCCAATCCGACGCCGCGTCGCGTGCCCGGCGCCGGCGGCGCGAGCGTATAGCGATCGAAGGTGGATACCGCCACTTCGAGAGCCGCGTCGTTCGCGAAGCGATAACCACCGTAGGCGAGGGCGCGGTTGCCGGCATCGTCGGCGGCCGGCAGCGCGTAGTGACTCCACGCGGATCCCGTCCCACCCAAGGCGAGGCCCTGGCTCGGCGCCGCGCCGGTGCGCAACGAAATGCCACCGTAGAAGCCGGGCAGCGTCGACGTCTCGGCCGGGCCCGCGGCATGCACGGCCGTCGCGACGGCGAGGCCACAGGCAAGGACGGTGCTGAGAAGTCGACGCATGATGAAGGCTCGTGGCTGTCGCTGCCGGGGACCTCGGGGCGTCCGAAGCCCGGCTTTTCCCGGGTTTGTCCACACGCCCCTCCACAAAGTTCACCGTACTCCCGCCGGGCAAGTGACGTCAATTGGCGACAGCACAAAAGCGCTGGAAACGGGCCGCGCCGTTGCGTTTACCGCAGCGCAACAACCAGCCGCCGGACGGCGTTACCACGGGCGCGCGTGGGCGAGCACGAAATCGGCGATCGGCTCGATCGCATCGAGCCCGAAGACGGGCAGCGCAATGGCAAGCGTGGTGTCGGCGGCAACCGCGATGATCGACGGGTCGTCACCGTAGAGGAAGGGCTTGCCATTGTCCTCGCGATGGACTTCGAGCTTGGACAGCCCCGGTTCGCGCTTGAAACCTTCGACGAGCACGAGATCGCACGGCGATAGCCGCGCCACCAGGGCATCCAGGGTCGGCTCCGGCGACCCGCGCAGTTCGTGCATGAGCGCGTAGCGGCGGGACGAGGCCACGAGCACCTCGCGGCAACCCGCCTGGCGGTGGCGGTACGAGTCCTTGCCGGGCTGATCGACGTCGAAGTCGTGATGCGCGTGCTTGACGAGCGACACCGTGAGCCCGCGCGCGGTGAGCGCCGGGATGAGCTTTTCCAGCAGCGTCGTCTTGCCGCTGCCGGACCATCCGGCAAAGCCGAAGATCCTCATGCCTGCGCTCCGGCAAGCGTCGATGCTCCCCCGGATGCCGCGCGCGCGGCATCGGCGGCAAGCCCCGGGTGGACGATCGCGCCAGCCCGGACCATGAGGCCCGCCGCCAGGCCGGGATCGGCGTCCAGCGCCCGATCGAGCCCCGCCGCGAGCCGGCGCACGTACGGCAGCGTGACCGCCGTGAGGGCGAGCGTCGCGGTCCGGGCGACGAGCGACGGCATGTTCGGCACCGCGTAGTGGACCACCCCACACTCGACGTAGGTCGGCGCGGACAGCTTCGTCATGCGCGAGGTCGCCGCAATCCCGCCCTGGTCGATCCCGACGTCGACGATCGCCGAGCCCGGTCGCATCGCCGCGACGAGGTCGCGCGGCAGCAGTGTGGGTGAGAGCGTTCCCGGTTCGAGCACGGCGCCGATCACGAGATCGGCCCCGCGGACGGCGGCCACGAACTCGTCCGCCTGCGCGATCGGAACGCCGCGGACCGCGTGGCCCTCCGCCGCCAGCGTCCGCACCAGCGCCTCGCGCCGCGCGGCACCGCGCGAGAACACCGTCACCCGCGCCCCGAGCCGAGCGGCGATGCGCGCCGCCTCGGCGCCGACCTGACCGGCACCGATGACCACCACCTGCGCGCCCGGCACGTCGTCGACGCCGGCGAGCAGCACGCCGCTGCCGCCGCGGGCGGTGGTCAGCGCATCGGCGCCGGCAAGCGGCGCGAGCCGACCCGCGATGCGCGACATCGGTGCCAGCAGCGGCACCTGCCCCTGAGCATCGCGCACCGTCTCGTAACCGATCACCGCGATGCGCGCCGCGAGCACCGCCGCCAGCAACGTCGGATCGCGATTGATCTGCGCGAAGCCGAAGACGGTCGAGCCTTCGCGCAGGCTCGCGTACTCGTCGGGCTGGATCTCCTTGACCTTGACCACGAGATCGCAGGCCCACACCGACGCGGCGGCGACGACCTGCGCACCCGCAGCGCGGTACTCGGCATCGACAAAACCCACGGCGGCGCCAGCGCCAGCGCCGACCTCGACGCGGTGCCCGTCGGCGACCAGTGCCGCAACCCCGGTCGGGGTGACGCCGACGCGCCGCTCGCCGTCCTTCGTCTCGCGCGGAACGCCGATCCTCATCGCGGCAATCGCCTGTCTGGTCGTGCGTCGAGTGTTTTCATGTCGGGAGGTCGTCGCGGGGGAAGCCCGATTCTACTGAAGCCGCCGCAAGCCGCCGCCCAGGCGCCGCCGGCTGGCGGCGCGCGGCGCGGCCGCCTATAGTGGAAGCGCCCGCGACACCCCATGTACCGCGTCATGTCCGATTCGAGCGAATTCCTTCCCGTGCCACGCGCGGATGCCACGCGCGAGGTGACCGGCGTGATCGAACGCGTCATCGCGCACGTCCCCGCGCCACGGACGCATGAGGTGCGCGATCCGCTTCGCGAGGCGCAGTCCATCGCCAGGATCGCCGCGCGTCAGGCCGCGGTCCTGTCGGGCTCGCTTGCGCTCCCGCCGGGGCCGTTCGGCCTGGCCACCGTGCTGCCCGACCTCTATCTCATCTGGAAGACGCAGCGCCAGATGGTCGCCGACATCTTCGCGCTCCACGGCCGCTCTGCCGAATTGACGCGCACGCACATGCTGTATTGCCTCTTTCGCCATGCCGCGAGCCAGGTGCTGCGCGACGTCGCGGTGCGCACCGGGCAGCGCATCGTCGTCGAGCAGTTGTCCACCGGCGCGATCAAGGTCATCTCGGCAAAAGCCGGGATCGCGATCAGCAAGCGGGTCGCCGGCACCGCGGCAACGCGCTGGGTGCCGCTCGCCGGCGCCGCGGCCATCGGCGCCTACGCGTACTGGGACACGCTGCAGGTGGCAAGAACCGCACAGCGCGTGCTCGCTGTCGAGGTGCCGGTCGCCGGCGACTGATCATGTGCGGACGCTACGAGCTGCACACGCACCCGGCGGCGCTCGCGCTCGCCTTCGGACTGCCGTTCCCGCCCGGGATCCGGCCGCGCTACAACATCGCACCGATGCAGGACGTCCCCATCGTTCGCGCGACGCGCAGCGGCGGCCGCGAACTCGCCCAGGTCCGCTGGGGCCTCGTCCCGCGCTGGGCCAAGGACGCGTCGATCGGTGCGCGCATGATCAACGCGCGCGCCGAGACGGTCGCCACCAAGCCCGCGTATCGCACGGCGCTGCGCTGGCACCGCTGCCTCATTCCAGCCGACGGCTTCTACGAATGGGCCGTCGTGCCGGGCGGCGGCAAGCGGCCGCTGCACGTGACCATGAAGGACGGCGGGCCGTTTGCGTTTGCCGGTCTGAGCGAGCGCTGGCGGACACCCAGCGGGGATACGCTCGATACCTGCACCATCATCACCACGCCAGCCAATGCGCTGCTCGCCCCCGTCCACGACCGCATGCCGGCGATCGTCGCGCCCGCGGATTACGCGCGCTGGCTCGACAGCGAGGTTCAGGATGTCGCCGACCTCCTCACCCCGTTCCCGCCCGAGGCGTTGCGCTTTCACCCGGTGTCGACGCGCGTCAACTCGGTGCGCAACGACGATGCCACGCTGATCGAGCCGGTGGCCGACGAGGCAGCGGTCGCCGATGACCCCGTCGCGCCCGCGAACGGTGAGGACGAAGCCGACGAAGCGCCAGTGCAGACGTCGCTGTTCTGATCGCACGGGGCCACGCAAGCCCTGGCCACGCACGACCGGATCCGGCTCGTCAGGGTGCGGCGCGCCGGTGGAAGTACGCCTTGATCGCCGCGGTCGCCGGCAGTCGCGGATGACGCGCCCTCTCGAGCAGACCCACCTCGCGCACGACGTCGATGCGCGACAGCGCGACGATCCGCAGCGCGCGATCGGCGGCCCAGTCGACATTGGCAAGCCGCGGCACGATCGACACCCCGAAGCCACCCCGGACCAGTTCGACGATCGCCTCGACGGAATCGAGCTCGATGTCGTCGCGGACCTTGACCCCCGCCTGACGCAGCGCGCGGCGCACCAGTTGGCCGGTCCACGCCTGCCGATCGAAGCGGATGAACGGCGCATCGCGGAGAATGCGCTCGCTCGCGCGCGGCAACGCGAAATGCGGATGGCGCGGAACGATCAGGACCATCGGCTCCGCGTAGAGCGGCGTCCAGACGAGGTGCGACGGCAGCCGATGCGGCGGGCGCATGACGATCGCCGCGTCGAGTTCGCCGTCGGCGACGCGCTCGGCAAAGTCCCGGGACTTGCCGGCGAAGAGGCGCACGACGAGGCGCGGGTGCGCGCGCTTCATTGCCCACAGCGCATCGGCAAATGCGCCCATCAACGCCGATACCAGCGCGCCCATCACGAGCGTGCCGCCCAGGTCGGCGTCATCGTGGCGGGCCAGCAGCGCGTCGTAGCGCGCCAGGATGTCGCCCACGGCAACGACCGCGTCGCGGCCGGTGGCGTTGAGTACGACGCGGCGCGCCCCGCGATCGAAGAGCGAAGCGCCGAGGTCGGCCTCGAGCGCTTTCATCTGCAACCCGACCGCCGCCGGCGTGAGGCCCACTGCCTTCCCGGCCGCGGCAAAGCTGCCCTCGCGAGCGACCGCGACGAGGAGGCGCAATGTGCGAATCGAGATCATCAAGCACAACTTTATCTCAGCTTGCGAACAATTGGCTTTTCCTCGCTATCCCGCTGGGGGAGAATGGAGCGTATGGAAACGAGCGGCGCCTCCACCGGCGAAGCGGATCTTGCCGCGGCGGCGCGTAGCGGCCCGGCACCGGCGTCCGAGCGCACGGCGCCCGGAGAAGGCGCGACGCTGCGGGTCTCGATCTGGCGCGGGCGCGGCGAAGGGGCATTCGTCGCCTACGACGTGCCGCGACTCGCGAGCCAGACCGTCCTCGACGTCGTCACCTGGGTGCAGCGCCACCGCGAGCCGTCGCTCGCCTACCGCTTCGCCTGTCGCGTCGGCATGTGCGGATCCTGCGCCATGACCGTCAACGGCGTGGCGCGGTGGACCTGCCGCACCCACGTCGCCGAGGTTGCACGCGACGATCGCGTCGAGATCGCGCCGCTCGCCAACCTGCCGCGCGTCAAGGATCTCGTGACCGACATGCGGGAATTCTTCGACAAGTGGGCACGGGCCCACGGCCGCTTCACCGGCGATCGCACCCGGCGCGATGATTTCGCGCGGGTGGACCCCGGCTCCACCGCACGCCGGGCCGCCGATGCCGGCATCGAGTGCATCGGCTGCGCGGTTTGCTACGCGTCCTGCGATGTCGTCACCTGGCGCCCCGACTATCTCGGCCCCGCAGCGCTCAATCGCGCGTGGACGCTCGTCAACGACGAGCGCGACACGGCGCAGGGTGCGCGGCTGCGCGCGGTGGCTGGCGATGCGGGGTGCCACTCGTGCCACAGTCTTGGTTCGTGCACCGAGCGCTGCCCCAAGCACATCGCGCCGACGGGCGCGATCGCGGGCCTCAAGCGGCTCACGGCGCGCGCCGCCGCCCGCGGGAAGCTGTAGCGATGGGCGACGTCGCGCGCGAGGCGAAGCGCTGGTACTGGCAGCGCATCAGCGCCATGGTGCTGGCGTTGTGCGTACTCGTGCACCTCGCGACGATCGTCTACGCGGTGCGCTCGGGCCTGTCCGCAGAGGCTCTGCTGGCGCGAACCCGCGGCAGCGTCGCCTTCGCCGCGTTCTACACCGTGTTCGTCGCCGCCTGCGCGGTCCACGTGCCGATCGGCCTTGCGCACGTCGGCGAAGAATGGCTGGGCCTCGCCCGGCGCACCGCCAACGGCCTCGCACATGCCTTTGCCGTGCTGCTCGCGATTCTCGGCATGACCGCGGTGTACGCGATGGTGGCCGCATGAGCGCCGACCGCACGAGCGCAGCGCACGAACACGACGCCCCGCAGCGGCGCGCACCGGCGCGCGGGCGCAACGATCGCCGGGCGCATGCGCACGCGTCCTGGTGGGCATTCGCGGTGCACCGGGTGTCGGGGGTCGCGCTCGCGCTGTTCCTGCCGGTGCACTTCGTCGCCCTGTCGAGCGCCCTGCGCGGCGACGCGGCGCTCGACGGCTTCCTGCACTTTACCGATCGACCGCTGTTCAAGCTTGCCGAGTGGTTGCTGGTGGTGCTGCTGGCTGCGCACCTGGCAGGAGGTGTCCGCCTGCTGCTGATCGAGTTCCGACCGTGGTCCGGGCTGCGCAAGGATCTCGTCGCCGCGAGCGGCGGCGTGGCGCTCGCCGTGGGACTCGTCTTTGCGCTGGCGCTCGTGAAGTGAAACGATCGGAGCCACGAACATGAAGATCGATCCTGCCGCCGTCGAAAACGCCAGCCGGGAACTCTATATCCGGGCACTCAAGATGCTGCCGCCCGACATCAAGGAGGGGTTCAGCGCGCTGGTCGCGCACGAGACCGACAGCACCGCGCGGGGCGTGCTCGGCACCATGGTCACCAACATCGCGATCGCCGAGCGCGACGACAATCTCCTGTGCCAGGACACGGGATTGCCGATCTACAACGTCGAGGTCGGGCGTGGGGTCGAAGTCGACGGCTACGCGCTCAAGATGGCGATTCGCCGCGGCTGCGAGCGCGCCACGCGCGAGCACCCGCTGCGCTCGTCGGTGGTGCATCCCCTGACGCGGCGCAACGAGCACACCTCGTGCGGTATCGAGATGCCGGCGATCCACGTCGACTTCATCGACGCCGACGAGACGCTGCGCATCACCATGATCCCGAAGGGGAGCGGCTCGGAGAACAACTCGTTCCTGCGCATGGCGATCCCCGCCGAGGGCATCGACGCCATCAAGACCTTCGTGATCGACTGCGTGCTCGCCGCCGGCGGCAAGACCTGCCCGCCGACGATCGTCGGCGTCGGTATCGGCGGGACGTCGGACCTGTGCGTCGCGCTGGCCAAGCGGGCCGCGACGCGGGCGCTCGGCACGCACTGCGCCGACCCCGACGGCGCAGCGCTGGAAGCCGCCCTGTCGCCGGCGGTGAATGCGTTGGGAGTCGGCCCGCAGGGCCTCGGCGGCGATGCCACCTCCTTCGCCGTGCACGTCGAGCTTGCGGCAACGCACATCACCATGAACCCGGTGGCCGTGAACATGCAGTGCCACTCGGCACGACGGGCGTCGGCGACCTTCACGCCCGCCGGCATCGAGTACGGGTACTGATGCACATCGACGCCCGCTCGCAGCGGATCGCGCGCGGGCCGCACCACGCGTGACCAAGGATCGACCATGGCCCATCACGAACTGGAAATGCCGATCGACGAAGCGGCGGTGCGGCGCCTTCGCGTCGGCGACACGGTAACCCTGCAGCGTACGCTCTTCGGCATCCGCGATGCGACGCAGATCCACATGTTCGATCACGGGCGCACCACGCGCTTCGATCTCGCCGGACACGCGGTGATCCACACCGCGCCCAACGTGCGCAAGGTCGAACCCGATGCGGCCAATCCTGCCGGCTATGCGCCGGTGTGCATCGGCACCACGACCTCGGATCGCATGGAGCGCTTCACCCGGCCGCTCATCGAACGCTGCGCAGTGCGGCTCATCGTCGGCAAGGGCGGACTGCGCGAGGCATCGGCCGCGGCCTTCCGCGAACTCGGTGGCGCCTACCTCGCGATCGTCGGCGGCACCGCCGCGCTGGAGACGACGTGGATCGAGGCGATCGAGGACGTCGACCTCGACGACCTCAACCCCGAGTCGCTATGGAAATTCCGCATTCGCGACTTCGGGCCGCTCCTGGTCGGCATGGACAGCGTCGGTGGCAGCCTCTACGAAACGGTGCGCGAGAGCGCGGCCGCCAGACGCGCTGCGGTGCTCGCCGGGCTCGGCGTCAAGACGTGAAGCGGATCGTCACCGACGTCCTGATCCTCGGCTCGGGCGGGGCCGGCCTCTTCGCCGCTCTGCACGCGCACGCGGCGGCGCCCGAGTTGTCGGTCACCATTGCCGTCAAGGGCCTGCTCGGCAAGTGCGGCTGCACGCGCATGGTTCAAGGCGGCTACAACGTCGCGATCGGCAAGGGCGATTCGGTCGAGCGCCATTTCATGGACACCATCGAAGGGTCGAAGTGGCTCGCCGACCAGGATCTCGCGTGGGCGCTCGTCAACGGCGCGGTCGAGCGCATTCACGAGCTCGAGAACGAACTCGGGTGCTTCTTCGATCGCAACCCGGACGGAACGGTGCACCAGAAGGCCTTTGCCGGGCAGACCTTCGACCGCACCGTGCACAAGGGGGATCTCACCGGCATCGAGATCATCAACCGCCTCGCCGAGCAGGTCTGGGCGCGCGACATCGCGCGACTCGAGGACCATCGTGCGATCGAGCTCATCAGGACGCCCGGAGGCGACGCCCTCGCCGGGGTGCTGATGATCGACATGCCGAAGGGCGAGTTCGTATTCGTGCAGGCGAAAGCCGTGCTGCTCGCCACCGGTGGCGGGCCGACGATGTACCGCTACCACACGCCGTCCGGCGACAAGAGCTGCGACGGACTCGCGATGGCGCTGCGTGCAGGCCTGCCGCTGCGCGACATGGAGATGGTGCAGTTCCACCCCACCGGATTGCTCGCCGGACCGGAAACCCGGATGACCGGGACCGTTTTGGAAGAGGGCCTGCGCGGCGCGGGCGGGCATCTGCTCAACGGCACGGGCGAGCGCTTCATGCATCGCCACGACCCGCGCGGCGAGCGGGCGACCCGCGACGTGGTCTCCCGCGGCATCGACGCCGAGATGCGTGCCGGCCGCACCA
>JBDHRR010000171.1:0-5821 GCA_039807685.1 Burkholderiales bacterium | reverse complement strand
GACTTCATCTATGGCAGCCCCTCGCGCGAGTTGCGACTCATCGGCGTCACCGGTACCAACGGCAAGTCGTCGTGTGCGCACTGGATCGCGCAGGGGCTCGATGCATTCGGCACGCGCGCGGCGGTGATCGGCACCTTGGGTAACGGACTGGTCGGCGCGACCGCTCCGGCCGCGCACACCACGCCCGACGCCGCCATGCTCCACGAACTCCTCGCGCAGTTCCGCGGCGCGGGCGCGCGCGCGGTGGCGATGGAGGTGTCTTCGCACGGACTCGACCAGGGTAGGGTGAACGGCGCCGTCTTCGACGTCGCGCTCTTCACTAATCTCACGCGCGACCATCTCGACTACCACCACACGATGGCGGCGTACGGTGCGGCCAAGGCGAAGCTCTTCGCCTGGCCGGGACTGCGCACGGCGGTGATCAATGCCGACGATCTCTTCGGGCGCAGTCTCATCGACGCGACGCGCGGCCGTGGCCAGCCGACGCTGACCTACGGTCTCGGCAGCGCGGATATCGCCGCCACGCCGCTCTCCGTCGACCGGCGCGGCATCGTCCTCGACGTCGCGACCCCGTGGGGCCGCGGCACGCTGCGCTCCGGCCTCGTGGGCGCCTTCAATGCGCAGAATCTCCTCGGCGTGCTGGGCGTCCTCCTGACCTGCGACGTGCCGCTCGCGCGGGCGCTCGAGGTCCTGGCGACGCTCGCCGCGCCCGCCGGGCGCATGCAGCGCCTGGGCGGCGAGGGCAAGCCGCTCGTCGTCGTCGATTACGCGCATACCCCCGACGCGCTCGAGAAGGTGCTGGTTGCGCTGCGCTCGGCGGTGACCCCCGGCGGCGAACTCGTCTGCGTCTTCGGGTGCGGTGGTGACCGCGATCCGGGCAAGCGGCCGCAGATGGGTGCCATCGCGGCGGCGCATGCCGATCGCATCGTGGTGACGAGCGACAATCCGCGCAGCGAGGACCCGCTCGCCATCGCGCAGGAGGTGGCCAAGGGTGTCCTCGACGCCGGGCATCGGCGCTGGACCATCGAGGTCGACCGCCGCGCCGCCATCGCGCAGGCGGTGGCACATGCCGACCAGGGCGACGTCGTGCTCATCGCCGGCAAGGGACACGAAACCTATCAGGAGCGCCTGGGCGAGCGGCACCCGTTCGCGGATGCCGACGAGGCGGCGATGGCGCTGACGGCATGGAGCGCGGCATGATGGATACCGTTGCCGCCGCGCAGGCCGTGCGCGGTCGCGCGCTCGGCGGATGCGCTGCGTTCCGGCGGGTGACGACCGACAGCCGTGACCTCGAGCCGGGCGATCTTTTCGTCGCGCTGCGCGGCGAGCGCTTCGACGGTCACGATTTCGTGGCGGCGGCGCTGGCGCGTGGCGCGGTGGGCGCCATCGTCGCCGACGACCGGGCGGCCGACCTCCCCGGCGTGCGCATCGCCGTCGCCGATCCGCTCGCTGCGCTCGGGGAGCTTGCCGCGCACTGGCGCGCCCGCTTCACGCTGCCGCTCGCGGTGATCGTGGGCAGCAACGGCAAGACCACCGTCAAGGAGATGACGGCGGCGATCCTGCGCGAGGAATTCGGTGCCGACGGCGTGCTCGCCACCCGCGGCAACCTCAACAACGCGATCGGCCTGCCATTGACGCTGCTGCGATTGACGCCAGCGCAGCGCGCCGCGGTGATCGAGCTCGGCATGAATCACCGCGGCGAGACGCGCGAGCTCGTCGCCATCGCACGGCCGACGGTCGTCGTCGTCAACAACGCGCAGCGCGAGCACCAGGAATTCATGACGAGTGTCGCCGACGTCGCCGCCGAGCACGCCGATGCGATCGCCGGCCTCGCGCCGGGCGGCGTCGCGGTGCTCAATGCCGACGACGCGCACATCGATCTCTGGCGCGCCGCGGCGGCCCGCGCCCAGGCGCGGGTCGTGAGCTTCGGCTTCGCCACGGGGAGCGACGTGACCGCGACGCTGCGCGCGGCGGCGACCGGCAGCGTGCTGGCACTCAATACGCCGGTCGGGCACGCGCACGTGAACCTCGCGGCACCCGGCCTGCACATGGCGCGCAATGCGCTGGCGGCCGCGGCGGCGGCCATCGCGGCCGGCGCCTCGATCGGGGCGGTCAAGCGCGGCCTTGCCGCGTTCCGACCCGTTGCCGGCCGGCTCGTGGCGGTGCGTGCGACGGGCGGCGCGAGCGTGTTCGACGACAGCTACAACGCGAATCCCGACTCGATGCGGGCGGCGATCGAGGTGCTCGCGGCAGCGGCAGGCGACCGCGTGCTCGTCATGGGCGACATGGGCGAGGTCGGCGCGGAGGGTCCGGCATTCCATCGCGAGATCGGTGCCTACGCGCGCGAGCGCGGCGTGCACCGGCTCTATGCGCTGGGCGCGCTGTCCGCCGAGGCGGCCGCCGCCTTCGGCGACGCCGCCGCGCACTTCACCGACCCCGCGGCACTCGCCGCCGCAGTTGCCGCGGAGGCGGGCGAGGGCGTCACCATCCTGGTGAAGGGCTCGCGCTTCATGCGCATGGAGCGGATCGTGGCGGCGCTCACCGGCCGCAGCGACGAGGAGCACTGATGCTGGTCCTCCTCGCCGAATGGCTCGAGCAGTTCGCGCGCGCCTTCAATGTCTTCAGCTACATCACGCTGCGCGCCGTACTCGCGACGATGACCGCGCTCGTCATCTCGTTCCTGATCGGCCCGCGCATGATCGCCTGGCTCGCGCGCATGAAGATCGGCCAGGCGGTGCGCGACGACGGCCCCAAGACGCACCTCGTGAAGGCGGGGACGCCGACGATGGGCGGCGCGCTCATCCTGGTCGCCATCATCGTCACCACCCTCCTGTGGGGCAACCTCGGCAATCGCTTCGTGTGGGTAGTCCTGCTCGTGACCCTGGGCTTCGGCGCGGTGGGCTGGGTCGACGACTGGCGCAAGGTCGTGCACCGCAATCCCAAGGGCCTGTCGGCACGCGCCAAATTCTTCTGGCAATCCGTGATCGGCTTCGTGGCCGCGGTCTACCTCGCGTTTTCGGTCTCTGCCGAGAACAATCCGCAGTTGCTGCAGCTCTTCTCCGAATGGGTGGCGAGCGGATTTGCCGCCGGGCTGTCGGCGCGCGCCGACCTCATCGTCCCGTTCTTCAAGAGCGTGTCGTATCCGCTCGGCATGTGGGGTTTCATCGCGCTCACGTATTTCGTGATCGTCGGCACCAGCAATGCGGTGAACTTGACCGACGGTCTCGACGGCCTCGCGATCATGCCCACGGTAATGATCGCGGGCGCTCTGGGCATCTTCGCCTACGTGACCGGCAATGCGATCTTCGCGCGCTACCTCGGCTTTCCGCACGTGCCGGGTGCCGGCGAACTCGCCGTCATCTGTGGGGCGATCGGCGGCGCGGGACTGGGCTTCCTGTGGTTCAACGCGTATCCCGCCGACGTCTTCATGGGCGACGTCGGCGCGCTGGCGCTGGGCGCGGCGCTGGGCACCATCGCCGTCATCGTTCGCCAGGAGATCCTGCTCTTCATCATGGGCGGCGTCTTCGTCGCCGAGACACTCTCGGTGATGATCCAGGTCGCGTCCTTCAAGCTGCGCGGCAAGCGCGTCTTCCGCATGGCGCCGATCCATCACCATTTCGAGTTGAAGGGCTGGAAGGAGAACCAGGTCGTGGTCCGCTTCTGGATCATCACCATGCTGCTGGTGCTCTTCGGTCTCACGACGCTGAAGCTGCGATGAGCACGCCGCGCTACGCAGATCGCAATGCGGTGGTCCTGGGTGCCGGGCTCACCGGCGCGTCGCTCGCGCGCTATCTCGTGGCCGAAGGCGCGCGGGTGCGGGTGGCCGACACGCGGGCCCGGCCGCCGCTCGCCGCGGCGCTGCCGGACGTGCCGCTCGCCACCGGCCCTTTCGACGATGCCACCTTCACCGGCGTCGATCTCATCGCGATCAGTCCCGGGGTGGCCAAGGACCAGCCGGCGATCGCAGCGGCGGTGGCCCGCGGCGCCGAACTCGTGGGCGACGTCGAGCTCTTCGCGCGCGCGCTGCCCGCCGGGCAGAAGGTGCTGGCGATCACCGGATCCAACGGCAAGACGACGGTCACCGCGCTGACCGGCGCGCTGTGCCGTGCCGGCGGCCTGCGCGCGGTGGTTGCCGGCAACATCGGCGATGCGGTCCTCGACGTGCTCGCCCGTTTCGCCGGTCCGGCCGCCCGCGAGCCGTGGCCGGACGTCTTCGTCCTCGAGCTGTCGAGCTTCCAGCTCGAGACGACGTGGTCGCTCGCGCCGGCGGCAGCCGCCGTGCTCAACGTCACCGACAATCATCTCGATCGCTACGTCGATCTCGCGGCGTACGCCGCGGCCAAGGCGCGGATCTTCTCGGCGCGCGGCGTGCAGGTGCTCAATCGCGACGATCCGCGCACGCTGGCGATGCGCATCGCGGGCCGCACCGTCGAGACCTTCGGTGCCGGCGTGCCGGCGGGCGAAGGCGAGTGGGGGCTGGTGCGCGTCGAGCGCACCACGTGGCTCGCGCACGGCGGCGGCTTGCTCGCCCCCGTCGACGCGCTGACCCTCATGGGTCGGCACAACGCGCTCAATGCGCTCGCCGCGCTGGCGCTGACGGCGACGGTGACCCGGATCGATCATCGTGTCCTCGATGCGCTGAAGGCGTTCGAGGGGCTCCCGCACCGCATGCGGCGCATCGCCGAAGTCCGACGGATCGTCTACATCGACGACTCGAAGGCGACCACCGTGGCGGCCACGCGAGCGGCGCTCGACGGCATCGAGCGCCCGGTGATCCTCATCGCGGGCGGCGACGGCAAGGGCCAGGACTTCCGTCCGCTGAAGGCGGCGGTCGATGCCGATTGCCGGGCGGTGCTGCTGATCGGTCGCGACGCCCCGCATCTCGCCGCCGCGCTTGCCGGCACCGCCGCGCAGGTCGAAATCGTGGCCACCCTCGATCGCGCGATCGATCGTGCCATCGAAATCGCCAACCCGGGCGATGCGGTACTGCTCTCGCCGGCATGCGCGAGCCTCGACCAGTTCAGCAATTACGTGGAACGCGGCGAGCGCTTCGCCGCTCGCGTCCACGCCCGTCTCGCGGAGCACGCGTCGCATGCGTAAGGCATTGACGCAACCGACTCCCGGCCGGATCGCGGTGCGTCCGCTGCGACCCGAAGCCGCCGCCACGGCCGCCGCACGCGGCAGCGCGGCACGCACGCTCGCCGCGTACGACGCGTCGCTCGCCTGGGCGGCACTGCTGCTCCTCGCGATCGGTCTCGTGATGGTCTATTCGGCGTCGATCGCCAGCGCCGAGGCGACCGCGCACACCGGCAATCGGGCGTGGTACTTCCTCGCCCGACACGCGCTCTTCGTCGCCGCCGGTCTCGTCGCCGCGCTGCTTGCCTTCCAGGTGCCGATGCGCGCCTGGCAGGCGTTCGCACCGTGGCTCTTCATCGCCGGCGTCGTCCTGCTCGTGGTGGTACTGGTGCCGGGCATCGGCAAGTCGGTGAACGGCTCGCGGCGCTGGCTTTCGCTGTCGCTCGTCAACGTGCAGCCGTCCGAGTTCATGAAGCTCGCCGTGGTGCTCTATGCCGCGAGCTACGCGGTGCGCCGCGCCGCCTTCCTGCACGCGGAGCAACCGCTGCGGCAGACGATCGTGCGCGGCTTCCTGCCGCTCTTCGCGGTGATGGTGGTGGTCGGCGGCCTCCTGCTGCTCGAACCCGATTTCGGCGCCTTCGTGGTGATCGTCGCGATCGCCTTCGGGATCCTCTTCCTCGGGGGCCTCGACTGGCGGCTCTTCCTGGGGCTCGCCGCACTGCTGCCGGTCGCGCTCGCCGGCATC
>JBDHRR010000170.1:0-5850 GCA_039807685.1 Burkholderiales bacterium | reverse complement strand
GCGTCACCGCGCTGCGGCTGCCGCTCGTCTACGGCCCGGGAGCGAAGGCCAACTTCGCCGCCCTGGTGCGCGCGGTGCGCCGTGGCGCGCTCCTGCCGGTGGGATCGCTCGCGAACCGGCGCAGCCTGCTTGCGACCGGCAACCTCGCCTCGGCGCTGCTCGCCGTGCTCGACGCCGACCAACGCAGCACCGGCACCGGCATCGGCGCCGGTGCGACGCGCTTTGCGCCTTATCTCGTCGCCGATACCGAGGCTCCATCGACGCCGGAACTCGTGTGCGCGCTCGCGGCGGCGCTCGGCGTCGCGCCGCGCATCGTGCCTTGCCCGCCGCGGTTGCTGCGGGTCGCCACGCATCTGCCCGTGATCGGCGAGCGCATCGCGCGCCTCGTCACCTCGCTCGCGGTCGACACCACGGCCTTTCGCACGCGCTTCGAGTGGACGCCGCCGCTGTCGCTGGCGGCGGGCCTCGCGGCGGCGGTCGACGGGATGGCGCCGCTATAATTTCTCCTTTGCGCATTTCCCGTTTGCGCGCCCGGAACTCGCCATGTCCTCCCGCTCCAGCGGCCGCCGCGCCGACGCCCTGCGGCCGCTGCGCTTCACCCGTGGCTTCACCCGTCACGCCGAGGGCTCGGTGCTGGTCGAGATGGGCGAGACGCGCGTCCTGTGCACGGCGAGCGTGGAGGAGGGCGTGCCGGCATTTCTCAAGGGGCGCGGCGAAGGCTGGCTCACGGCCGAGTACGGGATGCTGCCGCGGGCGACGCACACGCGCGGACGCCGCGAGGCGGTCGAGGGCAAGCAGAGCGGGCGCACGCAGGAGATCCAGCGCCTCATCGGGCGCTCCCTGCGCGCGGTCGTCGATCTTGCGGCGCTCGGCGAGCGCACGCTCAAGATCGACTGCGACGTGCTGCAGGCGGACGGCGGCACGCGCTGCGCATCGATCACCGGTGCCTGCGTGGCGGTGGCCGATGCGCTTGCCTGGTGCCGCACGCACGGGCTCGTTGCGGGACAGCCGTTGCGCGAGTTCGTCGCCGCGGTGTCGGTGGGCATCGTCGACGGCACGGCCGTGCTCGATCTCGACTACGCCGAGGATGCGGCCTGCGATACCGACATGAACGTGGTGATGACCGCGAGCGGCGGCATCGTCGAGGTGCAGGGGACGGCGGAAGGCACGCCGTTCACGCGCGCCGAGCTCGATGCCTTGCTCGCGCTCGGCGCGGCGGGGATCAGCGAGCTCGTCGCGGCGCAGCAGGCGGCGCTCGCCGCATGATCGAGCGGCTGGTGCTCGCCTCGGGCAACGCCGGCAAGCTGCGCGAGTTCCGCCGGTTGCTCGCACCGCTCGGCATCGACGTGGTCGCGCAGGACGCGCTCGGGATCGGCGAGGCCGAGGAGCCGCACGTTACCTTCATCGAGAACGCGCTCGCCAAGGCGCGGCACGCGAGCCGGCACACCGGGCTGCCGGCGCTTGCCGACGATTCGGGCGTGTGCGTCGACGCATTGGGAGGCGCGCCCGGCGTGCAGTCGGCACGCTACGCGGGCGAGCCGCGCTCGGATGCGCGCAACAACGAGAAGCTCGTCGCCGCCCTCGCCGGCGAGACGAACCGCCGTGCGCACTACACCTGCGTCCTCGTGCTGGTGCGCCACGCTGACGATCCCGAGCCGCTCGTCGCCCACGGGCGCTGGCACGGACGCATCATCGACATCCCGCGCGGCAGCGGCGGCTTCGGCTACGACCCTCACTTCGAGGACGACGGCACCGGCCTCACCGGCGCCGAGCTGCCGGTCGCGCAGAAGAACGAGATCTCGCACCGCGGGCGCGCGATGCGCGATCTCATCGCGCAATTGCGCGCGATCGAGGCAACTGCCGATGGGCACCGATAACGACGCGCCGCAAGCGCCGCGGCTGCCCGCCCGACGGGCGTCGGGGCGCGACGATCACACCGGCCACGACCGACCCGCGAAGGTCGCGGCGCCCTCGTCGGGTCCGTCGTTCATCACGCTGCCACCGCTCGCGCTGTACGTGCACCTGCCGTGGTGCCTGCGCAAGTGCCCGTACTGCGATTTCAATTCGCACGAGGCGCGCGGCGAGGTGCCGGAAGATGCGTATGTCGCGGCACTCCTGCGCGACCTCGAGCTCGCATTGCCGAAGGTGTGGGGACGTCGCGTGGTGAGCGTCTTCCTGGGTGGCGGCACGCCGAGCCTCTTTTCGGCAGCGGCGATCGATCGGCTGCTGGCCGGCATTCGCGCGCGCCTGCCGCTGGTGCCGGGCGCGGAGGTGACGCTCGAAGCCAATCCCGGAACCTTCGAGCGGCAGAAATTCGCGGACTATTTCGCCGCGGGCGTGAATCGCCTGTCGCTCGGCATCCAGAGCTTCGATGCCGCGAAGCTGCGGGCGCTCGGTCGCGTGCACGATGGCGACGAGGCGCGGCGCGCCGCGGAGGCGGCGCTCATGATCTTCGGCAACGTCAACCTCGATCTCATGTACGCGCTGCCCGAGCAGACGGTCGACGAGGCGCTCGGCGACCTCGCGGTGGCGCTCTCCTTTTCGCCGCCGCACCTGTCGTGCTACCACCTGACGCTCGAGCCCAATACGCTCTTCTTCAAGGCGCCGCCGCCGCTGCCCGACGAGGATACGAGCGCGGACATCGAGGGCGCGGTGCAAGCGACGCTCTCCCGCGCGGGCTACTCGCACTACGAGACCTCGGCGTATGCGCGACCGGGGTACCCGTGCCAGCACAACCTCAATTACTGGCAGTTCGGCGACTACCTCGGTATCGGCGCCGGCGCGCACTCCAAGCTCTCGTACGCCGATCGCATCGAGCGCGAACTGCGCTGGAAGCAGCCGAAGCAGTATCTTGCAAAGCTCGCTGCCGACGATCCGCTGCAGGAAGCGCACGCGGTCACCCGCGACGAGATCGGCTTCGAGTTCATGCTGAATGCGCTGCGCCTTACCGCCGGGGTTCCCGCTGCCGGCTTCGGCGAGCGCACCGGCTACTCGCTGGCGCTCGTCGCGCGGCCGCTGCGCATGGCGATCGACAAGGGACTCCTCGAGGCCGATCCGCTGGTGCTCAAACCCACCCCGCTCGGGCGCCGCTTCCTCAACGACCTCCTCGAACTCTTCCTGCCCGCATCGCCCGCGAGGCGGCGACCGGCGCCGACGCGCATCCATCTCGACGCCACCGGGACCGGGCGATGAGCGGCCCGCTGCACACGCTCGCACAGGCGATCCGCCGCGGCGCCACCACGGCGAGCGCCGCGGCGCGCGAGCAGCTCGCGCGCATCGACGCCACCGAAGCGACGATCGGTGCGTGGCAGACGCTCGATCGCGAGCACGTGATGCGGGCCGTGGCGGCAGCCGATCGCGCCTTGCCCGCAGGGCCTCTCGCGGGTGTCGGCATCGGCGTCAAGGACATCATCGCCACCGCCGAGCTGCCGACGACGGCCGGCTCGCCGATCTATGCCGAGCATCGCCCCGAAGTCGACGCGGCGTGCGTGGCGCACCTGCGGGCGCGCGGCGGATACGTCTTCGGCAAGACGGTCACCACGCCGTTCGCCTACATGGACCCCGGCCGCACGCGCAATCCGCATCGACCCGAGCACACGCCCGGCGGATCGTCGTCCGGGTCGGCAGCAGCGGTGGCGGCGGGACACGTTCTCGGCGCGATCGGCACGCAGACCAACGGCTCGGTCATCCGTCCCGCCGCGTACTGCGGCGTGGTGGGCTACAAACCGACGGTCGGGGCGATTCACGTGCGCGGCGTGCATCCCTTCAGCCCGACGCTCGACACCGTGGGCAGCTTCGCGCGCGGCGTCGCCGATGCCGCGCTGCTCGCGAGTGCGCTCACCGACGATGCGCGCATTCCCGATGCCGTCGAGCTGCCCCGCCATCGTCTGCGCCTCGCGTGGCTCGCGCGGTTTCCGTGGAGCGAACCCGACGCGGACACTGCGCGTGCGCTCGCGACCGTCGTCGATCGGAGCGGCGCCGACGCCGAGGTGATCGCGATGGCCGTTCCGCCAGCGTGGGGGGAAGCCCACGCGCTGCACCGCTGCATCATGCTGCGCGAAGGCTTCGACGTGCTGGGCGACTTGCAACGGCGCGAGCGTGCCCGGCTCACGCCGGCGCTCAACGCCGCAATCGACGAGGGACGCGCGATCGCCGTCGATGCCTATCGGCACGCCTGCGTCGAGCGCGAGCGGGCGATCGCCTTCTTCACCGGCTGGCTCGACGAGTTCGACGCGGTGCTCGCGCCGGCTGCGCCCGGTGTCGCCCCGCACGGGCTGGCCACCACCGGCGATCCCGCATGCTGCACGCTGTGGTCGCTCCTGGGCTTCCCCGCGCTGAGCATCCCCGCCGCCACCGTCGATGGCCTGCCGCTCGGATTGCAGCTCGCGGCACCGCAGGGGCGCGACGCCTCGCTGCTCGCGGCCGCGCTCGCCGTCGAGGCGATGCTGCCGCCGGCGCCGGTCCCGCCGCTCGCCGGCGATCGCGCGTCGTGAACCGCGCACCACGTTGCGCACCGGTCTTGGCTGAATCGTGAAGCGCGCGAAGCAGCACCCGCCACCGCTGCCGAAGCCGCGCAATCCGGTCGCTCGCTCGCCGCTCCTGCACAAGGGCGGTGCGCACGGCAAGTCGAAGCGCGCGCTGCGGCACGCCGCGAATCTCGCTACCCGCCGGCTCGCCCGTGACCCTGACGCCGAGTGACCTGCGTGGCGTGCTGCATCGTCCATGATCCACGAGCCGAATGACCTGCCGCCGCTGTCGCGCGGCGACCTCGAGGCGGGCCGCATGCGCGATCTGTACGCCATCGCCTTCGGTGGCACCGGGCACGCACTCGACGATGCAGCACTCGCGGCGTCGCTCGCCGCGACGCTCGCCGCACGGCCCAAGCGTTCCGGCTGGTGGGTGTTCGCGTACGGCTCGCTGCTGTGGAATCCGCTCTTCGCGTTCGCCGAGACACGGCCCGCCACGTTGCACGGACTGCACCGGCGCTTTTCCCTCTACTCGATGGCCGCCCGCGGCACGCCGACAGCGCCTGGGCTCGTGCTGGCGCTGGCGCGCGGCGGTGCGT
Source organism: Burkholderiales bacterium (assembly GCA_039807685.1). Classification (GTDB taxonomy): domain Bacteria; phylum Pseudomonadota; class Gammaproteobacteria; order Burkholderiales; family Casimicrobiaceae; genus VBCG01. The sequence continues at coordinate 785 of JBDHRR010000170.1, read as the reverse complement.
GCGCCGGGGTTGCGTACCGCCTGCCCGCCGCGCGCGCCCGCGACGAGCTCGCGCTCCTCTGGCGGCGCGAGATGGTCACCGGCGCCTATCGACCGAAGTGGGTCGAACTCGCCGGACGCGACGGCCGGCGCATCGTCGCGCTCACCTTCGTGCTGCGTCGCGGCCATCCGCAGTACGCGGGGCATCTCGACCTCGATGCGCAGGTGGCGCTCGTCGCCAGCGCCGCGGGCGCCTTCGGCACGTCGCTCGATTACCTTGCGCGCACGCGGGCAGCACTCGCCGCACACGGCATCGCCGACCGCTATCTCGAGACCGTTGCCGCGAAGGTCGAGGCGCTGCGCGCGGGTGGCGGGTGACGGCGGCGCACGCGGACGATCACAGCACGACGTTGCGCCCGCCGTCGACGGCGAGCGTGACGCCGGTGACGTACGGGGACTCCTCCCCGAGAAGGAAGGCGACCGCCCTGGCGATGTCCTCGGGCGAGCCGACGCGGGCGAGCGGCGTCTGCGCGACGATCGATTCGCGCATCGACGCGTCGAACGAGCCGTCCTCGGGCCAGAGCACGGGGCCGGGCGCGATCGCATTGACGCGCACCTCGGGGGCGAGCTCGCGGGCAAGCGAGCGGGTCATGCTCACCACCGCTGCCTTGGCGATCGAGTACACAACGTAGTCCTTGAGCGGGCGCTCGGCGTGGATGTCGGCGATGTTGACGATGGCGCCACGCGTCGCGCGCAGCGCGGGGGCCGCTGCCTGTGCGAGGAAGAGCGGTGCGCGCACGTTGGTGC
>JBDHRR010000038.1:0-28038 GCA_039807685.1 Burkholderiales bacterium | reverse complement strand
TCGTTTTGCACCTGCACGGCGGGCGGCTTGACGCCGGTGAGTGCAAGCGATGCCTCCAGCGGATCGAGCGGCATCGTACGCAGGTCGGCAGCGATGCGCTTGCCGAGGTCCGCGACGTACTTCGCACCGCGATCCGGCAGCGTCGGAAAGTCGGCCTTGCTGATCGTGAGGTTCTCGAAGACGACCGTGCGCGCCACCTTGTCGACCTGCGTGCGGGCGCTTGCGAAGATCACGCCGAAGGTTTCGTCCTTGGTCCCGGTCGGCTTGATCGCCGCCGCGCTACGGAACTCGATCCGGTTGTCCTCCCAGCGCGTGACCTGCGGCTCGTAGATGAGCACCGCGGCGTCGGCGATGCTCACGTCGCGCGGCCAAGGGGCGCTGGGGATCGCCTGCGCGACGGCAGCGCTGGCCGTGACCAGGAGACCAAGAAGGATGATGCCGATCGTCGATTGCATGGCTACGCTCCAAACGCGCCGCGCCGGCGTACAAGTGTCGGGAAAAGGACGACCGGGCGCGCGGGGGGCGCGCCCGGTCCAATGCCCTCATGCGAGGCGTCGTCTCGTCCATCTGGAGGAGGGGATGGCGGGCCGACCCTTGGCGAGGAAGCGGTGCGTCCGTACACGGGCGATTCGATCGAGGTCGTTGGCCGCGAGGGAAATGGACCCTGCGCTGATCAATGCTGCGCAGCAAAGGTATCTGGCCCGGGGGGCGTTGCGCTATCGGACCTTGGGCCTACGGGGGCGCGGCGTGTGCCACTCGTCCGGCAGTTCGTCTCGGGCGGAACCCGTGCCAGCGCCACGCATGGCGGCAGGCGAGCCCCGCGGTCCCGTCGCGATCCTGCTACGCGTCAAAACGCGCCATCACCGGGAATCGACGCGCGTCACCGCCGGCGGAACCCACTCTTGCGCGAGGAGCTTCGGGCCGGGGAGGTAGGTGCGCAGGATGAGGTAGAAATCACTTTCGGGCGCCGGAAGCCAGTTGCTCTCCTTGTCCGGACCCGGAGACTCGCGCTGGATGTAGAGGGTGAGGCTGCCATCGGGATCGAAGCGCATGGCGCCCTTTGGATAGCTTCCGAGCTTGTAGCGATTGATCGGATTGGCCACGAGGTTGTTGTCGAGGCCGTACATCGTGAGCGACCAGAAGGCCTTGACGTCGGGCAGTCCACCGGGCGGAAAGTGCATGGTGTAGCGATGGGCACCGGACAGGCGCGTACCCGCAGCGTCGACGAAGGTATTCATGTAGATCCCCTCGGCCGGGTCGTTGGCGATGATCCCACCCAGGTTCTGGATCGACGCGCGAGTCAGGAAGTCGTCGTGCAGCCCCGCGCGCCCCATCACCGGCGGCGGGTAGGTCCAGCCGTTGACCTTCTTGCCGATGCCGCTCGCAATCGCCCCGCGCAGCACCTTCATGCCGTCGACCTGCGCGCGGGCGAGGCCGCGCTTGGTGGCGGCATCCATCGTCTCGACGTCGAGACCGGGGCCGATGCCAATGCCGGCAAAACTCTTCACCATCGATGCGTGGCCTTCGTTCGGCGGGTTCTCTGCCATCGCCCGGTTCATCGTCTTGAACGCGGCCAGCGGATCGGTCTTCATGTCATACGGCGCCCAGACGTTGCGTTCGGCCGTGGAAGGGGCGGCAGCTTCCTTGCCCCAGTGACTGAGCGGCGTCAACCGATACTGCGCCTGCAGCTTGCGCACCGCGGGAAGATCCTCCGGTCCATACACGAGCGTGCGCCCGAAGATGATCGCGTACCGGGTCCGCGACGCAGGCAGCGCGGTCACGCCGGCCGGCAGCGTGCCATGCCAGTCCGGGCCGATGATCGCGAAGTGGCCGCCCTGGTTGCCGGTGGTGCGGGTGCCGACGTAGGCGAAGTTGTCTGAATCGAACGATGCCATCTCGAATCCGAAGTAGCGCTCTCCAGTGGCCGGCACGCTCAGAATGAACGGCTCCTTGGCGAGATCGAGGATCGCCATCGTGTACGCGGTATCGTTGTTGGGCGATCCGCCGTCGCGATACTCGGCCGTCGCAAGGTCGCTCGAATTCCAGAACGTGTTGAGCGGCATGTACGGGATCCACTTGGGATTGCGTGGCTGCGTGATCCACTGGTAGCGGATCTGCGGCAGGAACACCCACGGGAAACCGAAAACGAAGGCCTGCAATCCCTGCGTATAGGCGTAGGTCTCTCGCCAGTCCTCGCCCGCGGGCTGTGGCCCCACAGAGGGCGGCTGCGCCGTCGCCGACGTGACGGCGCTCGCGATCGCGAGGATCGCGGTCGCGAGCGAGCGTACGGCGGTGGCGATTGGCAATCGTGGCATGGGGGTTCCTCGGAGCAAGCAATCGGGTCGCAAGACGGCCCGCATCGGCCAGTGCATGGTGGGGCGCGCACCGCGCGTGTTGCCCCCCAGCGTCGGGTGGGGGGGGCAACACGCGCGGTGCGCGTAGGTCCTTGGTCCTACTGCATCGTTGCCTGTGCCGCCGGATACTGCGCGTCCGGCGTCGTGGTCCGTGGCGCTGCCATCGTGCGGAGGTGTGCAATGAAGTTGGCGATTCGACATCCAAGGTGGTTCGCGCTCGTCGCGACCATCCTCACCGTTGCTGGACTGCAGGGAGAGATCACCATGGTGCAGACCGCCCGGGCACAACCGGCAACCGCGGCCACGAGCGGGGCGGTCCAGGAGGCGGTGGACATCGCCACCGACGCCTACATCTACGGCTACTCGCTGGTCACCACCGACGTGACGCGCATCCAGATGTCCAACATCCCGGCGGTGGAGGCACTGCGCGCGCCGCTGAACCAGTTTGCCAACGTGAAGCGCTATCCGCCGGCGGACTACCGCGGCGTGTCGGCGCCGAATGCCGATACGCTGTACTCGCTGGCCTGGCTCGACCTGTCCGAGCCGCAGGTGTTCAGCCACCCGGACATGGGCAAGCGCTACTTCCTGTTCCCGATGGTCGACCTGTGGATGACGATCTTCGCGAGCCCCGGCACGCGCACTACCGGCCAGAAAGCGGGCAACTTCCTGATCACCGGTCCGGGTTGGAAGGGCACGGTACCCAAGGGCATGCAGCACATCACCTCCGCAACGCGCTACATGGTGATCCTGGGTCGCACGTATGCCGACGGCACTGACGCCGACTACAAGGCGGCCAACGCGCTGCAGGCGCAGTACAAGATCACGCCGCTCTCGGCCTGGGGCAAGCCGTACACGCCGAAAGCACCGCCGGTGGATGCGAACCCCGGCATCTCGATGACCGACAAGCCGCAGGCGGTGATTCTGGCGATGGGTACCGAGGGCTATTTCAACTGGCTCGCCAAGCGCATGTGCGAGGCCGCACCGGCGTACGCCGCCGACGCACCGGCGCTGGCGCGCTTCGCGAAGATCGGCATCGAGCCGTGCAAGAAATTCGAGCTGGCCAAGCTCGACCCGGCGGTGCAGGCCGCGCTGAAGGACCTGCCGCAGAAGGCGCTCGACAAGATCGGCGCCAACCAGAAGAGCCTGGGCACCGAGGCCAACGGCTGGCTGATGACCAAGGGCCTGGGGCAGTACGGTACCGACTACATGAAGCGCGCCGTCGTCGCCGCCTTCGGCTGGCCGGCCAACCTGCAGGAGGATGCGGTCTATCCGTACACCACGGTCGATGCCAAGGGCGAGACGCTCTCCGGCGCGAACAAGTACACGCTGACCTTCGCCAAGGGCCAGACGCCGCCGGTCAACGCCTTCTGGTCGTTCACGATGTACATGATCGACCAGGGCTGGTGGTTCGTGCCGAACCCGCTGAACAAGTTCACGGTGAGCATGCGCGACCACCCGAAGTTCAACGCCGACGGGTCGCTGACGCTGTACTTCCAGAACGAGTCGCCGGGCAAGGACAAGGAAGCCAACTGGCTGCCGGCACCGAAGGGCGAATTCATTCCGATGCTGCGCATGTACTGGCCGAAGGAAAAGAATCCGTCGGTGCTCGACGGAACCTGGATCCCGCCGAAGATCCAGAAGGTCGGGGGCTGACGGCCGGGTGCTGGGCATGCGCCGGCTCGCCGCGCTGCTTCTGCGCGGGCCCGCTGCAGCGCAGGGCGCTGGCGACCAGCGGATTCACTGACCCACCGTCAGCGGAGGCGATGGAATGAACATGACGCAACACGCGCGCGCCGCGGGTGTCCTCTGCGGTGCGATTGCCGCCTTGCTGTTTGCCGGCTGCGGCAAGAAGGAGGACACCATCACGCAAGCCGCAACGCAAGACAAGGTCGCCGGCGTGTCCGCACCCGGCATCGCCGAGACCAAGGCGATCATGGAAGAGGCCTACGTCTACGGCTTCCCGATGGTCGCGGCCTACAAGGCGTTGTACGAGTTCAACGTCGACAAGACCTCGTCGCAGTACAAGGCTGCCTTCAACGAGATCTGGAACGACTCGAAGCCCTTCACGCCGAAGGACACCGCGATCCCGACGCCGAACGCCGACACGCCGTACTCGATGGTGCAGGCCGACCTGCGCGCCGAGCCGATCGTGCTGTGCGTGCCGGCGGTGGACAAGAAGCGCTACTACTCGGTGCAGCTCGCCGACCTGTACTCGTTCAACTACGGCTACATCGGTAGCCGCGCCACCGGCAGCGACGCCGGTTGCTACGTGGTGGCCGGGCCGCGCTGGCAGGGCGACAAGCCGGAAGGCGTCAACAAGCTGTTCCGCTCGGAAACCGACTTCAGCCTGATCATCTTCCGCACGCAGCTGTTCAACGCCGCCGACATCGACAACGTCAAGAAGATCCAGGCCGGCTACACGGTGCAGACCTTGTCTGCGTTCCTGAAGCAGCCGGCGCCGCCGCCGGCAGCGGCGATCGAGTTCCCGAAGTTCGTCGGCGACGACCCGTTCAAGACCGGCTTCCCGGCCACCCTCGATTTCCTGCTGCAGTTTGCGCCGACCGTCGGGCCAGCCGCGGCGGACGAGCCGCTGCGCGCGAAGCTCGCCAGCATCGGCATCGGCCCTGGCAAGAAGTTCGATTTCAAGGAGTTGTCGGTCGAGCACAAGGCGGCCGTGGGGCTGGCGATCAAGGAAGGCTTCGAGAAGATCGACAAGGCCGCTCAGGGCATCGGCAAGGACATCAACGGGTGGCGCGTCGGCGCGGCCTTCGGCGACCGCGAGTTCTTCAAGGGCAACTGGCTGCTGCGCGCCGCTGCGGCCAAGGCCGGCATCTACGGCAACAACGCCGAGGAGGCGATGTACCCGGGGTTGCACGTCGATGCCGAGGGCCAGCCGCTGGACGGGTCGAAGCACCGTTACGAACTGACCTTCGCCAAGGGCGAGTTGCCGCCGGTGAACGCGTTCTGGTCGGTCACGATGTACGACGGCAAGAACCAGTTGCTGGTCGACAACCCGATCAACCGCTACCTGGTCAACAGCCCGATGCTGCCCGGTATGAAGACCAACCCCGACGGCTCGCTGACGATCTATGTGCAGAAGGAGTCGCCGGGCAAGGCGGAGGAAGCCAACTGGCTGCCCGCGCCTGCTGGTCCGATCTACATGGTGATGCGGCTCTACTGGCCGAAGGACACGCCGCCGTCGATCCTGCCGGCGGGCGAGGGCAGCTGGAATCCGCCGGGTCTGAAACGCGTGCAATGAGGAGCTGAGCCGATGAAGTCGAACACCTGTCGCCGTGCCTGGGCGGCGAGTTGCGCGGCCACCCTCGGCCTGCTGGCCGTATCCGCGCGCGCCGAGATGTCGGCCGAAGAGCTCGCCAAGCTCGCGCAGAACCCCGTCGGCAACATGATCAGCGTTCCGTTCCAGGACAACGTCAATCTCAACGTCGGCCCGCAGAAGGCGACCCAGAACATCCTCAACATCCAGCCCGTGATTCCGATCGAGGTGTCGAAGGACTGGAACATCATCACGCGAACGATCCTTCCGGTGATCTCCCAGCCGGGCTTCTCGCCGGGCGAGTCGCGCACCAACGGGATCGGCGACCTGCAGTTCACGGCATTCCTGTCGCCGGCCAAGCCCGGCACCTGGATCTGGGGTGCGGGGGCCATCGCGCAGGCGCCGACGCACAGCAACAATGCCCTCGGCAACGACAACTGGGGGCTGGGACCATCGTTCGTCGTCCTGCACCTCGAGCACGGTTCGCCGTGGGTCTACGGCGTGCTCGTGAACAACGTGTGGTCGGTCGGAACGAGCAACGATGCGCCCAAGTACAACAACGGCCTCATCCAGCCATTCCTCAACTACAACCTGCCCGGTGGCACGTACTTCACCTCGTCACCGGTGCTGACGGTGAACTGGGAGGCCGACGGCAGCCAGCGCTGGACGGTGCCGTTGGGAGGCGGTATCGGCCACATCTTTCACTTCGGCAAGCTGCCGGTGAACATGCAGATCAACGCCTACTACAACGTCGCGCGTCCGGATTACGCCGCCAACTGGCAGATCCGCGCCCAAATCCAGCTCATGTTCCCGAAATAGGCGCGGTTGCCGGGACCGCCGAGCAGCGGCAAGCGCACGTGCGAAGCCGCGCGCATCGATAGGCGCTGCCACCGGGACTCATCGAGAGTCGGCACGCAAGGGGAGGGGCCGCGCGTCCGAGTTTATACTTCGGCGCCACCTCACGGTTGCCGCCGACATGGTTCCCGCTCCCCTCGATACCGCCGCGGCATTGCGCGATGAGTTGCAGCGCTTCGAGCAGGTACTCGCCGAGGTGGCCGCGGGATTCGTCAACATCCCGGCGGGCGAGGTCGACGCCGCGATCACGAGCGCGCTGGTACGCATCGCCGACTCGATACAGGCAGAGCGCATCACGCTGGTGCGCGAGCGCGAGGGCGGTGTGCCCTACGTCAGCCACTCGGCGGCGGTCGCCGGAATCGCTCCTGTCGCGGTCGGACTCGAGCCGCAGTACCCGTGGGCGCTGAACGAGATTCGCCAAGGGCGCTCGATGTCCTTCTCGCACATCGATGAGCTGCCGACGGAAGCGGTGGTCGACCGGGCGAGTTGGACACGGATCGCGGTGACCTCCAATGCCACCGTGCCGTTTTTCGTGGGCGGCGTGTTCAAGGGTGCACTTGCCTTTGCCTGCTTTCGCTATCACCGGCAGTGGCCGCCCGACATCATCGCGCGGATGCGGCTCTTCGCGACCGTGCTCGGCAATGCGCTGGAGCACGACCGCGTGCAGCGCGGACTTGCCACCGCGATGGCGTTCGAGCGCCTCATCTCGACGACGCTCACGGCACTGCTGCGGGCGGCACCGCCCGACGTCGACCGCCTGATCGAGACCGGCCTGGGCGAGATGGCCGAACTGCTCGATGCCGATGGCGTCGCGCTGTGGCGTACGGGTCCGGTGCGTGGCGAGTTCCACTGCATGCACCGCTATCAGCGGGAGGGGATCTTTCCTGCGCCCGACAAGGTCGATGCTTCCATATTCCCGTGGATGATCGGCGAACTCCTGTCCGATCGCGCGGTGTCGCGTCCGGTGTCGGCCTTTCCGCCGGCCGGCGCCATCGATGGCGCGACGCTGCGCGCGATGGGCGGGTTGTCGATCGTGGCCGTTCCGTTTTCGATCGGTGGGCGGGTGACCGGTGCCCTGTCGTTCGCGAGCGAACGCGAGGAGAAAGGGTGGCCGGAGTCGCTGTTGCCACGGGTGCAGCTCTTCGGCGAGATGATCGCCAGCGTCGTCGCCCGCAATCAGGCGGAAGTCGCCGAGCGCGACGCGCGCGCCGAGGCGACGCACGCGGCCCGCCTGGGGACGATGGGCGTGGTCGCCGCCTCGCTCGCGCACGAACTCACCCAGCCGCTCGCTGCGATCATGACCAACGTGCAGATGGCGCAGATGCTGGCCGGCGACGAGAACGCCGATCCCGCCGAGCTTCGCGCCACACTCGACGACATCCTCGCCGACGACATGCGCGCGGGCAAGCTCATCCAGCAACTGCGGCGCTTCCTGCGACGCGACGAACTCGAGCGCGCTGCCCTCGCCATGCGGCCCCTCATCGACGAGGTCCTGTCGCTGGTGCGCGGCGAGGTGGTCGGCAAGGGAATCGTCCTGCGCCTGGAGAGCCCGGCGGCGCTCGGGACCGTCGTCGGCAATCACTCGCAGATCCAGCAGGTGTTGCTGAATCTGCTGCTCAACGCCTTCGATGCCGTGGCCGGTAATTCCGCTGGGCTGCGGCAGGTCGTCGTCACCGCGGCGGTCGATGCGTCCCACGTTTCGATCGAGGTGAGCGACAACGGCGTCGGCATGGACGAGGCCGCACAGGGGCGCGCCTTCGTGCCGTTCTATACGACGAAGGCGAAGGGGATGGGGCTCGGCCTCGTCATCAGTCGCTCGATCGCCGAGGAGCACGGCGGGTCACTGACGCTGCGCTCGACGCCCGGTGTGGGAACCGTGTTTCGCCTCCTGCTTCCGGTTGTTCACGAGTCGTGACGCCGCCGCCTTCTCTCCCGGTTCCGGTGGTGGTGCTCATCGACGACGACGAGTCGGTTCGCCGTGCGCTCGGTCGCCGCTTGCGCGCCGCCGGTCACGTCGTCGAAGCATTTGCCTCTCCCCTCGAGTTTCTGGAACGGCGCGCGCAGCTCGACGTCGGCGCGATCGTCACCGACCTGCGGATGCCGGGGATGAGCGGCCTGGAACTGCAGGCGGTCCTCGCCGCCGAGCAATGCGACGTTCCGATCGTCTTCATCAGCGGGCACGGCGACGTCGCTACCGGGGTGGCGGCGATGCGCGCGGGCGCCGTCCATTTCCTCACCAAGCCTTTCACCGACGGCGCGCTGCTGACCACTCTCGACGAGGCGCTGGCCGTTGCCGCCGAGCGCGTCGCGACGCATCGCGCGCACGATGCGATCGGCCGCGCCTATGCCTCGCTCACGCCGCGCGAACAGGACGTGTTCTGGCTGGTGGCCGACGGGCTCATGAACAAGGTCATCGCTGATCGCCTCGGCATCGCGGAGAAGACGATCAAGATCCATCGCGCGCGGGTCATGGCGAAGATGGGCGTGCGGCGCCTCGCCGATCTCGTGCGCATCGCCCAGACCCTGGGCGCGAGCGACCCCGCGGCGCGCCCGCGGTCCACTCCACCGTAGCCCCAAGGTCCTATAGCCTGCGGTGGCGGTGGGTTGCACACTCGGTGCCGGTACGATGGCCCTGCGGGGCAGTCGGGCAGATGCCGCAGGGCGCACGATGACGATCCCACCCGAGCGACGGATTACGCTCGTCGACGACGACGAGTCGCTGCGTCGTGCGCTCGCCCGCACGCTTCGGCTCGCGGGCTACGCGGTCGAGTCCTACGACAGTGCCGACCGGCTTGCCGCGTCCGGGGTGGATTGTTCCGCCGCGTGTCTCGTCCTCGATATCAATCTGCCCGGTACCAGCGGGGTCGACTTTCGCCTGGCGCTCGCTGCCGCGGGGCAGGATCCGCCGACGATTTTCATCACGGCATTGGATCGGCAGGATGCCGCCGCTGCCCTGGCGAGGCTGCACGCACCGACGGTGCTTTTCAAACCCTTCGGCAATGACGAGCTCCTCGCCGCGGTGCGCCGGGTGATCGACGCCAAGGGTCGTCCGAAGTCATCCGGGCACGCGCCATGAGCGAGAATCCGCTCGCCCGCCACCCCGTTTCATCCACGCACAGGAGACGCGCATGAACGCACGCTTTGCCATTCCCCTCACCGCGGCGCTGGCGGCCACTGTCCTCGCCGGATGCCAGACCACCGCCCAGATCATGGATGCGTCGCAGCCGCAGGCGATCAGCATTGCGCAACGTCGCGCGCAGTTCGAGCTGTCGTGCCCGAACGTCACGACGACGGTCCTCTCGCGCGAGGAAGTTCCGCCGGTGCTCCAGTTCCGGGGCACGCCGCGCCTCGAATACACGATCGGCGCTGCGGGTTGCAACCAGCGCGGGACCTACCTCGTGATCTGCCCCGAGGACGGCAGCGGTTGCTTCGCGGGCGCGGGGAGGCGCGAATGAGCACCCGCAGCGCAGCCGCCATCGCGCTGGTGGGTGCCGCCGCGCTGGCCGCACTCTCGCCAACCGCCGATGCCCAATCGCTCGCCGACGGCTGGAAGTATCGGGCCCTGATCTACGGCTACCTGCCGGACATCGGTGGTACCACGAACTTTCCCATGCAAGCCGGCGGTGGCAGCGCCAAGGTCGATGCGAGCAAGATCATCGACAACCTCAAGTTCGCGTTCATGGGCACCTTCGAGGCGCAGAAGGGTCGCTACGGCTTTCTCGCCGATCTCCTGTACATGGACGTGAGCGGATCGAAGACCCAGACGCGTCACGTATCGATCGACGGCCACGAATTGCCGGTGGGGGTAACCGCCAATGCCAATCTGGGGCTGCGCGGAACGGTGTTGGAACTCGCCGGCTTCTATTCGGCGCTGCAGGAGCCGGCAGCGAGCGTCGATGTGCTGGCCGGCGCGCGCATGCTCGATATCCAGCAGACGCTGACGCTCGAGCTGTCCGCGGATCTCGGCCACGATACCGGGCCGGGCCGATCGTATACGAGCACGGTGCACCCCACGAACTGGGACGCGATCGTCGGTGCCAAGGGACAGTTCCGTTTCGGCGAGCGGCGCGAGTGGTTCGTGCCCTGGTACGCCGACGTCGGTGCCGGCCAGTCGAAGCTCACCTACCAGTTGCTCGGTGGAGTGGGCTACGCGTTCTCGTGGGGGCAGGTGATCGCCGTCTGGCGCTACCTCGACTACGACTTCAAGTCGGGCGCGGCCCTGGAGTCGATGTACTTCAACGGACCGATGATCGGGGTGGGCTTCGCCTGGTAGCGCGGACACGTCGCGGACCACGGACCGCGCGCAGTTCATCGTGGCTGGGCGTGCGGCTTCGCGCGAGGATCGTCGTCGGGGTCGAGGAGGCGGGCGAGGAGCGCGACGACCGCGAGCGTCACGAGGACGCGCCCGACGAGCACGATCCAGAGGTTGGCGCCGAGCGCGACCAGCAGCGCGGTGTCCTCGATCAGCGCGTGCGACAGCGATAGCCAGGCCAGCGCGAGGAATCGCGTGCGTGCCGGGAAGGCGCGGCGTTCGGCTTCCTCGATGATCAGCGCGCCGCCGTAGGTGAGGCCGAGCAGCACGCCGACGGTGGTCACCGGGGCAACGCTGGCGTCGAGGCCGGAGATGCGCAGCAGCGGCGCGAGCGCGGTGGTGATGCGTCGCGTGATGCCGGTGCGTTCGAGGAGATCGAGCACGACGAGCAGGACGGCGATGATCGCGAAGGTGATGGCGAGCGAGATCGCCGTCGTCACGATCCAGCCCCAGAGCCCGGTGGCGCCGGCGGGAGCCGACCCCTGCAGCCAGTCGAAGCGCATCGGCTCGGTCAGCACGCCGAGGCTCCGGCTGCCCCAGGCGACGGCGGCGCCGTAGGCCAGCGCGACGCCGAGGCGCAGCGCTGCCGTCAGCCAGAAACTGCCGCCGGCGCGGCGCACGATCGACTGCTCGATCGGCAGCGAGTGCGCAAAGAGGATCATCGTGCACAGCGCGCTGAATTGCCCGGCGGTCATGTCGAGACCGTGCGCGAGCCCGATCAGCGCGGCAATGGCCCCGTAGACGCCGACGAACACGCCGGCGACCCAGATCATCCCCGCCTCGGGCGGGAGGTTGAGGCCGGCCATGGCGGGCGCGATGGCGCGTCCGAGCGCGGCGATCCAGCCCAGTTCCTCGCCGACCCGCACCGCGATCATGATCGGGAGCATGATCTTCATCAGGACGACGAACAGCCGGCGGCTGCGCGCCAGCAGATTGGCGAGGTAGGACACGGCGGGAGGGGTGCGGAACGATCGGTGCGGCAGCATACCGGATCGCACCGGCAGATCCGACCTGGCATTGCCCTTGGCGGGTCGTGAACGCGCACCGCTGGCGTGATCTGCCCAGACGTGCACCGTCATCCGCGCCGCGCCGGCGCCTGCCGAGCGTACCCCGGTCGGCCATGGCGGGACGGGGGGAAGCGTGAACCCGTTTACACTTGCGCCATGTCCCGCTGCGGAGACATCGATCGGGTCATTCCGGGCCGCGACCGACGGCCCCTCACCAACGTCAACGAGGGAGGTATTCCACTATGGATCGTCGTACCCTGATCAAGAATGCCGGGATGGCGGGCATCCTGGCCGCCGGCGTGGCGCCGGCCGTCCACGCGCAGGAGGCGGTGCGCTGGCGGCTCGCCACCAGCTTCCCGAAGTCGCTCGACACGCTGCATGGCTGCTCGGTGAAATTTGCCGAGACCGTGAAGGCGCTCTCGGGCGGCAAGTTCGAGGTGTCGGTGCACGCGGCGGGCGAATTGATCCCGGCCTTCGGCATCGTCGATGCGCTGAGCAACGACACGCTCGAAATGGGCACCACGGCCGCGTATTACTACACCGGCAAGGATCCGATCTTCGCCTTCGGCTGCGCGGTTCCGTTCGGCCTCACCGCCGGCCAGAGCCTCGCCTGGAAGGACCACGGCAACGGCCGCAAGCTCCTCGACGAGCTCTACGGCAAGTACAACTTCCACGCCCACAATGCCCTCAACACGGGCACCCAGATGGGCGGCTGGTATCGCAAGGAAATCAAGTCGCCCGAGGACTTCAAGGGTCTCAAGATGCGGCTCGGCGGCGGCGTCTTCGGCGAGTCGATGGCCAAGCTCGGCGTCATCGCGCAGAACATGCCCGGCGGCGAGGTGTACCAGGCGCTCGAGAAGGGCACACTCGATGCGGCGGAGTTCGTCGGCCCCTACGACGACGAGAAGCTCGGCTATGCCAAGGTGACCAAGTACTACTACTGGAACGCGTGGTGGGAAGGCGGTGCGGATCTCGAGTTCTTCATCAACAACAAGGCGTACGCCAAGCTGTCGCCGGAAAACAAGGCGATCGTGCAGGCGGCGGCCGCGGTCGCCTACAAGGACGGCACCAGCAAGTACCTCGCGCTGAATCCGCCGGCGCTGAAGCGCATCGTGGCGAGCGGCATCCAGTTCAAGCCGTTCCCGAAGAGCGTCGTCGATGCCGGCTTCCAGGCCGCGCAGGAGGTCTACGCCGAGCACAGCGCGAAGTCGCCCGAATTCAAGAAGGTGTTCGAGGACATGCGCGCCTTCCAGCGCGACCAGATCCTGTGGAACCGGGTGTCGGAGCTGCCGTTCATGCAGTACATGGCGTCGGCCAAGATCTGACGCCGCAGGCGGGTGCCCGGCGCACCCGCATGACCGACGAACCGCGGCGCCCCGTCGCGGTTCGTTCGTCGCATGGTCGTGGCCGCGTGCTTGTGGCTACGGTTTCGCGGCCGGCTTCTCCAGCGCCTTCAGCGGATCGCCGACGTTTGCGCCTGCCGCATTCGGATCGGTACCCGGCGCATTCGGATCGGCACCCGGCGCATTCGGATCGGCACCCGGCGCATTCGGATCGGCACCCGGCGCATTCTCGAGCTGCTGCAGCATCTTGGTGCCGATCGCCTCGAGGTCGGCGCTCGGCTTGCGGTCGAGATTGCCGACGACGAGACTGGGGAAGGCGATGAGGACCGCGACCATCAGCAGCTGCAGGATCAGGAAGGGAATGGCGCCCTTGTAGATCTGCATCGTCGTGACGGGATCCATCGTCTTGCCCGTGACGTGGTCGACGTAGGGCTTCTCGGGCGCCACCGAGCGCAGGTAGAAGAGCGCGAAGCCGAATGGCGGATGCAGGAACGACGTCTGCATGTTCACGGCCAGCAGCACGCCGAACCAGATGAGGTCGATCCCCATCTTCTCGGCGATGGGTGCCAGCACCGGCACCACGATGAAAGAGAGCTCGAAGAAATCGAGGAAGAACGCGAGCACGAACACCAGCACGTTCACGAAGATGAGGAAGCCCAACTCGCCGCCCGGAAGCTTGCGCATCAGGTGCTCGACCCACACCGGGCCGTCGGCCGCCTGGAACACCATGCTGAAGATCGTTGCGCCGATCAGGATGAACATGACGAACGAGGACAGCCGGGTGGTGGCGGCGAGCGCCTGCTTGAGCAGCGTCAGGTCGAGCCGCTTGCGCAGCAGGGCCATCACCAGCGCGCCCATGGCGCCCATGGCGCCGCCCTCGGTCGGCGTCGCCACGCCGAGGAAGATCGTTCCCAGCACCAGGAAGATGAGCAGGAGCGGCGGAATGAGCACGAAGGTGACCCGCTCCGCGAGCTTCGACAGGAGCCCGAGGTGCAGCACCCGGCTGATGGCGGCGATCAGCCAGGCGACGAATACGCCGCCGCACATGGCGACCACGATCTTCTCGTCGGTCGGCACGGAGGTCACCGGCTTGCCCTGCCACCACGTGTGCACCGCCGCCATGTTCCACCCCAGGACGATCGCCACGGCGGTCGACAGCAGCGCGAGCACGGTGAGCGACGGGTAGCCGTGGCTGCCGTTCGCCTCGCGGAAGCTGCGCGCCTCGGGGGGCAGCGCCGGCACCGCCTGCGGCCGGAAGAGCGCGAGGCAGGCCACCCACAGCACGTACAGCCCCACCAGCGCGAAGCCGGGGATGAAGGCACCCTTGTACATGTCGCCGACGCTCTTGCCGATCTGGTCGGCGAGCACGATCAGCACCAGTGACGGCGGAATGATCTGCGCAAGCGTTCCCGATGCGGCGATCGTGCCGCTGGTGAGCGTGCGGCTGTAGCCGTAGCGCAGCATGATCGGCATCGAGATGAGTCCCATCGAGATCACCGACGCTGCAACCACCCCGGTGGTCGCGGCGAGCATGGCGCCCACGAGGATGACCGCGAGCGCGAGGCCGCCGCGCAGGGGGCCGAACACCTGCCCCACCGAATCGAGCAGGTCCTCGGCCATGCCGCTGCGCTCGAGGATGAGGCCCATCAGCGTGAAGAACGGCACCGCCAGCAGCGTCTCGTTGGACATGATGCCGAACAGGCGGAACGGCAGCACCGCGAGGATCGCGGACGGGAAGATATGGAGTACGACGCCGAGGAGTCCGAAGAAGATCCCCGCGGCCGCAAGGCTGAAGGCGACCGGAAAGCCGAGGATGAGGAAGAGGATGAGGCCCCCGAACATGATGGGGGCGTAGTTCGCAGCGACGAATTCCATCGTGCCGGCGCTCGTCGTTCAGTGCGCGCGTGCCGTCGCGCGGCTGCCGCCGGCGTCGTCGGAGGCGTGCTCGCGCAAGGCGTCGATGAGCGTCTCCTCGTCGCTCTTCGCATCGCGCTTCTCGGTCGGATCCGGGCCCGCTTCGCGCAGGAAGGCGATGCACTTGATGAGTTCGGACCACCCCTGCAGGAGCAGGAGCGTGAAGCCCACCGGCAGCGCGAACCACACCGGCCAGCGCAGCAGGCCGCCCGGATTGCCCGACATCTCGCCCGACGTGAGCTTCTCGATGGCGACGGGTATGCACAGATACAGCACCATGAGGCACATCGGCGTCAGGAAGAGCGTGTAGCCGACGATGTCGATCCACACCCTGAGCTTCTTCGGCAGGTGGCTGTTGACGACGTCGATGCGCACGTGCTGGCGATGCAGGAGCGTGAAGCCGGCAGCGGCCAGGAACGACCACGCGAAGAGGTACCACTGCGCTTCGAGATAGGCATTCGAGCTCGTGTCGAAGAGCTTGCGCACGACGGCGTTGAGGGCGCTGATCGCGGTGGCGGCGAAGATGAGCCAGATCACGTACTTTCCGATCTGGGCATTCAACCAATCCACGACCCGGGAGAACGTTAGCAACCGCTGCATCGACTCCACCCCCTGTTGCGGCCGGTCCGGGCGCTCGCGCACCCGCCCCGGGCGCGCCGCCGGCCTGCACCACGCCAAGTCCGGCATTGTACGGGGCATGGTGCACGACCGAAGCTCGCCGGCGACACGGTTGCGGGGCGGGTGGGGGGCGCGGTGGCGACGCGGTAAGATCGACTGCTGCCATCGCCGCGTGGCGCATTCAAAGGGAAGGTCATGGATCTGCCGGTCAATCATTTCAAGCGCGCGCTCGCCGCGCGGCAGCCACAACTCGGCCTGTGGTGCACGCTGCCCGGCGCCTACGCGGCCGAGATCGTGGCCGGCGCCGGTTTCGACTGGCTGCTGCTCGATACCGAGCATTCGCCGGGGGATCCCATCACCGTGCTGCCGCAGTTGCAGGCGCTGGCGCCGTACCCCGTCTCGGCGGTGGTGCGGCCCGCCTCCAACGACACCGTGCTCATCAAGCGCTTTCTCGACATCGGCGTGCAGTCGCTGCTCATCCCGTACGTGCAGACCGTCGAGGAGGCGCAGCGTGCGGTCCTCGCCACCCGCTATCCGCCGCATGGCGTGCGTGGGGTCTCGGCAGCGACCCGTGCCACCCGCTTCGGCCGCGTGCCGCG
Organism: Burkholderiales bacterium; assembly: GCA_039807685.1. Lineage (GTDB taxonomy): Bacteria > Pseudomonadota > Gammaproteobacteria > Burkholderiales > Casimicrobiaceae > VBCG01. The sequence continues at coordinate 11,762 of JBDHRR010000038.1, read as the reverse complement.
CTACGGGCAGCGCGCGCACGAGGAGTTGTGCGTCCTCGTGCAGGTGGAGACCGAGGAGGCGCTTGGGCGGCTCGAGGACATCGCCAGCGTCGAGGGAATCGATGGCGTCTTCATCGGGCCCGGAGATCTCGCGGCGACGATGGGGGTGGTGGGCGAACTCGACCATCCGCGCGTCGTCGCCGCGATCGAGGATGCGCTGGGACGACTTGCCGCCCTCGGCAAGCCGAGCGGCATCCTGACCGGCAATGCGGCCTTCGCGACCCGCTGTCTCGAACTCGGCACCGCCTTCACCGCTGTCGGCGTCGATACCGGCTTGCTCGCGCGCAGCGCCGATGCGCTCGCGCAGCAGTTCCGCACCACGATCGCTGCACTTCCGGCACGCTGAGAGTCCGATGACGTCCGCTGCCATCGATCGTTTCGTCGTCGTCTACCGTGTCGCCGCGAACGCGGCCGCCATCGAGCGCCGCGCGGAGGCGATCGCGGTCGAGCAAAGCGTCGAGATGCCGGTGACGGCGATCGGTGACGCGCACATCCGCGAGGACATCGTCGGTCGCGTCGCCTCGATCGAGCCGGACGGACCGCAGCACTTCCGGGTGCGCATCGCGCTTGCCGTCGCCACGACGGGGCTCGATCCGGGGCAATTCCTCAACATGGCGTTCGGCAACAGCTCGCTGCAGCCGGATGTCGAACTCGTCGACGTCAGCCTGCCCGAGCCGCTCCTCGCCGCCTTTCCGGGGCCGCGCTTCGGGGTCGCCGGCCTGCGGGCGCTGACCGGCGCGCGCGATCGCGCGCTGACCGCCACCGCCTTGAAGCCGCAGGGGCTCGGGCCTCACGCGCTGGCAGAACTCGCCGCCACTTTCGCGCGCGCCGGCATCGACGTCATCAAGGACGACCACGGCATCGCCAATCAGGCGTACGCGCCGTTCGCCGAGCGCGTTGTCGCGGTGCAGCGCGCGGTCGACGAGGCCAATGCCGCAACCGGCGGTCGCTCGGTATACGCGCCGACGCTCTCGGGCGGGCCGTCGGCACTCATCGCGCAGGCGAGGCTCGCGCGGGAGGCGGGCGTGCGCGCCGTCCTCGCCGCGCCGATGCTGTCCGGATTGCCGGTGCTGGCCGAACTGGTGCGCGAGCACCTCGACCTGCCGGTCCTCGCGCATCCCGCTTTTGCCGGCGCGCAACGCATCGCGCCGCCATTGCTTCTGGGCACCTTGTTTCGCCTCTTCGGGGCCGACGCGGTGATCTTTCCGAACTACGGCGGGCGCTTCAGCTACGACGCCGACAGTTGCCTGGCACTGGCGGCGCGCGCACGCGATCCGCTCGGCCATTTCGGGCCCGCCTTGCCGGTGCCCGCAGGCGGCATGTCGGCTGCGCGCGTCGACGAGATGGTGGATTTCTACGGACGCGACGTGATGCTGCTCGTCGGCGGGGCGCTCCTCGAAGCAGGTGCCGGCCTGCCCGCCGCCGCGGCGGCGTTCGTCGAGCGGGTGCGCGCGGCCTCCGCGCGCCACGACAGCGTCGAGCGGAAAGGGTCCCGATGAGCGAACCGATCGTGCGCCGCCATCGCGGCGATTTCCTGTGGGACGAGGTGCCCGTCCTGCACTACAAGGAGGCGGACGCTGCGCCCTTTCGCGACGTGACGCGCCAGGTGCTCTTTGCCGGCGACGAGATCCCGGCGCAGTGGCGCTATTTCGAGGTCGCGCCGGGCGGCCACACCACGCTCGAGCGGCACGAGCACGTGCACAACGTGATGGTGATCCGCGGCCGCGGCGAGTGCCGCGTCGGCGAGCGCACCTGGACGCTCGCGCCGTACGATCTCATCCGTGTACCCCCGCTGGCCTGGCATCAGTTCCACGCCGCGAGCGACGCGCCGCTGGGCTTCCTCTGCCTCGTCCCGACGCAGCGCGACCGGCCGCAATTGCCGTCCGACGAGGAGCGGCGCGCGCTCGTCGCGAGTACGCACCCGGCCGGCGAATAGGGTTTCGCGCGTCGGCCGCTCCCCCGCCGGATCAGCGCACGGGTCGTTGCGCGCGGATCGCCGCGCAGATCGCCGCGAAGCGACCGTCGTCCTCCCAGTCCTCGAGATCGCGCGCCACCTTGCGGCGCCAGTTGGGCTGCATGTCCTCGGTGGTCGCGGGCAGGTTCGCCTGCTCCGCGTCGCCGAACACGTCCTCGAGCTGGAAGGTCATGAGCGCGCAGGGCGTGCGCGCGACGTCGGCGAGCACGGCGGCGCGGACGTCGGCGTCGAGGCGCGGCGCGGATGCGGCGGGTGCGGCGAGGCCCTCGCGGGCCAGGGCCCGCGGCAGGCGCTCGCGATCGGCCGCGCGATCGGCGTAGGCGCGCGCGCGCAATTCGGGCGACGGAAAGAGCGCCAGCGCATCGCCGGCGGCGAGGTCGGTGCCCTGCCAGTAACCCTCGAGCGTGGGCAGGTCGTGCGTGCTGATCGTGACGAGCGCCGGCGCGGGATACGCCGCCGGCGCCAGGAATTCGCCGTCGTGCTGCCGCTCGAAGTAGAGCACGCGATACGACAGGAGGCCCGCGGCGCCGGTGACCTGGCGAAAATCGTCGGGCACCGTGCCGAGATCCTCGCCGACGACGAGCGCACCATGCCGGCGGCTCTCGAGCGCGAGCACGCCGAGCATCTCGCGCAGCGGATAGCGCACGTACGCGCCCTGCGCGGCGCTCGCGCCTTCCGGAATCCAGTACAGGCGCGCGAGACCCATGACGTGGTCGATGCGCAGCCCGCCGGCGTGGCGCAGGTTGGCGGCGACGAGCTCGCGAAAGGCGCGAAAGCCATCGGCGACGAGCCGATGCGGAATCCACGGCGGCAGCCCCCAGTCCTGGCCGCCCTGGTTGAATTCGTCGGGTGGCGCGCCGACGTGCACACCCGGCGCGAAGCGCTGTGGATCGTGCCAGGTCTCGGCGCCCCCCGGATTGGCACCTACGGCGAGATCGCGGTACAGGCCGATCGCCATCCCGGCGTCGCGTGCCGCCTTCGCCACCTCTGCGAGCTGCAGGTCGGCCTGCCACTGCAGGTAGAGGTGATAGTCGATGTCCACCGCGAGTCCGGCCGCGAGCGCTTCCACCTGCGGGTGCGTGCGCTCGCGATACTCGGCCGGCCACGCGGGCCACCCCCACGCACCGTGCTCGCGCGCGAAGCGCGCCTGCAAGGCATCGAAGCGGGCGGCGCTGGCGAGTCCGTCGCGGTGCTCGGCGGCAAATGCTCGAAACGCCCGCCCCCGCGGCGTGTCGTGGTCGAGGTGGTCGCGCCGGAAGGCGGCGTACAGCAAGGCGAGCACCTCGTGCTTGGCGGCGGCGACTCCGACGTAATCGACGAGCGGTGCCGCCCGCAGTCCGGCGAGCCGGTCGGCGAAGGCGGGGCTGGCCACCAGCGCGCGTGCCGCAGCGGTGGTCGCGTAATCGGTCACCGCCTCGACGTCGAGGTAGAGCGGATTCACGGTGAGCCGGCTCGACGGGCTGTAGGGGCTCGCCGCCTGCGGCCGATCGACGAAGAGCTCGTGCAACGGATTGACGCCGACGAAGCTTGCCCCCTGCGCGGCGGCCAGACGCGCCAGGTTCGCGAGGTCGGTGAAATCGCCGATGCCCCAGTTGCGCCGTGAGCGCAACGCATAGAGTTGGATCGCCGGGCCGAAATGGCGGACGCCTTCACCTCCCGGCACGCCCGCAGCGCGGCGCGGGCAGGCAATGAGCGCCAGCGCATGCTGCGCCGAATCCGTCGCGAGGGTCAGCGTGTGATAGCCGAATGGGAGCTCGGCCGCGAGACCCGCACAGCGTAACCGCGTGATCCCGTCGCCGTGATCGACGCGCTCGCCGGAACCGGAGCGCGCGGCGCCACCCTCCAGCGCGAGCGCCCAGCGTGGGAGACCGGCAGACGGCTCGTCGACGGCCGTCCAGGCGATCTCGGGATCGGGGTCGCCCTCGATGTGGACGAGCGTCGACACCGCCGGAGGCGGCGTGCCGGCGGGCGTCGGATCGTGCGCCCGCCCGCCCATTGCGACGAGGAGCGCACGCTTGGTCGCCACCGGCGTCGCGTGCTCCTGATACCAGATGTCGCGGTAGGAAAGCGCGATGCCGTAGTGCGCGCACAGCGCATCGAGCGCTGCGTCCGTCATTGATGAATCGTTTGCCGGCGTTGCAGTCATCGAGAGTCCTTCGTGGGCCACGAGGCGCACGGATCCGGGCGCGAGATGGCGTGCGGCGGCCGCGCTTCGCTCACGACGTTCGGGCGCGACACAGGAGCACGAGCGAGCGGCCCTGCAGCGGGTAGTCGGTGCCCGCGGCCTGCGCCGCGGCATGCCCGTCGCCGTTGTCGTAGGCGGTGTCGACGAGGACATCCCAAGGCGGGCCACCGGCGTTGCCGAGACGAAAGCCGATCGTCTCGTGGTGGGCATTGAGCAGCAGCATGAGGTCGTCGTCCTCGACCGGCACGCCACGCTCGTCGCGCTCGGACAGGCCGCGGCCGGAGAGGTGCGCGCCGATGCAGCGCGCGTGACCCTGGCTCCATTCGACGTCGTCCATCTCGCGACCCGCGGGGTGCAGCCAGCTGATGTCCTTCTCGCGGTCGTCGTGCACCGCGCGGCCGCGAAAGAAGGTCAGGCGACGGAAGAGCGGATGCCGGTTGCGCAGCGCGATCACCCGGCGGGTGAAGGCGAGGAGGCTGCGCGCCTCGTCGTCGCGTTCCCAGTCGACCCACGAGATCTCGTTGTCCTGGCAGTAGGCGTTGTTGTTGCCCCGCTGCGTGCGCCCGATCTCGTCGCCCGCCACGAGCATCGGCACGCCCTGCGAGAAGAAGAGCGTGGCGAGGAAGTTGCGCATCTGGCGCTTGCGCAGGGCGCGGATCGCCGCATCGTCGGTCGGCCCCTCGACGCCGCAGTTCCAACTCCGGTTGTGCGCTTCGCCGTCGCGGTTGTCCTCGCCGTTGGCTTCGTTGTGCTTGTCGTTGTACGAGACGAGGTCGCGCAGCGTGAAGCCGTCGTGCGCGGTGATGAAATTGATCGACGCCGTCGGCCCGCGGCCGCCGGCGGCGAAGAGGTCGCTCGATCCCGAGAGCCGGCTCGCGAGCTCGCCGATGGTGCCGCCGTCGCCCTTCCAGTACGAGCGGATCGCATCGCGATAGCGCCCGTTCCAGTCCGACCAGCCCGGCGGAAAGGCGCCGACCTGGTAGCCGCCGTCGCCCAGATCCCACGGCTCGGCGATGAGCTTCACCTGCGAGAGCACCGGATCCTGCCGCGCGATGTCGAGGAACGAGCCGTAGGGATCGAAGGCGCGCGCCTCGCGGCCGAGCGTGGTGGCGAGGTCGAAGCGGAAGCCGTCGACGTGCATCTCGGTGACCCAGTAGCGCAGGCTGTCGAAGATGAGGCGCAGGACGATGGGATGCAGCGTCGACAGCGTATTGCCGGTGCCGGTGTAGTCCTGGTAGTAGCGGCGATCGTCGTCGCGCAGGCGGTAGTACACGGCGTTGTCGATGCCGCGAAACGACAGTGTCGGCCCGAGGTGGTTGCCCTCGGCGGTGTGGTTGTAGACGACGTCGAGGATCACTTCGAGGCCCGCCTCGTGCAGGCGCTTCACCATCGTCTTGAACTCGGACAGCGCGTCGCCCGCGGCATAGCGGGCATCCGGTGCGAAGTAGCCCACCGTGTTGTAACCCCAGTAGTTGCGCAGTCCGAGTTCGACCAGGCGCTGGTCGTCGAGGATCGTGTGGACCGGCAGCAGTTCCACCGCGGTGACGCCCAGCCGCTTCAGGTGGCCGATCACCGCCGGGGCGGCGAGGCCGGCGTAGGTGCCGCGCAGCGCCGGCGGCACGTCGGGGTGCAGTTGCGTCAACCCCTTCACGTGCGCCTCGTAGAGCACGGTGTCCTTCCACGGCGTGCGCGGCGGACGGTCGTCGCCCCAGGTGAAGGCGCAATCGACCACGCGCGCCTTGAAGGTGCCCGAGGCGTTGTCGCGCAGGTCGGGCACGAGATCCTCGCGGCGGCCGCCGGCGCGATAGCCGAAGTGGGCATCGGACCAGCGGAATGGGCCGTCGATCATCTTTGCGTACGGATCGAGGAGGAGCTTGCAGGCATTGAAGCGATGCCCGCTCTCGGGCGCGTAGGGACCGTGCACGCGATAACCGTAGTGCAGCCCGGGATAGGCCTCGGGCAGGTAGCAGTGCCAGACGAAGTCGGTCCGATACGGCACGTCGATGCGCGCGATCTCGCGGCGTCCGGTCGCGTCGAAGAGGCACAGCTCGACGCGCTCCGCGTGCTCGGAATACAGCGCGAAATTGACGCCGGCGCCATCCCAGGTGGCGCCCAGCGGCGCCGAGACTCCGCGCCAGACGGTGAACGGCGTACGCGACGCGCGTCGCGGCAGGGACGGGGCGACGCTCGCGGGTGGTGTCGCGCCGTCCGCGGCCGAGGTGTCGTCGTTCATGCGACGCCGGCCGTGGAAGTCGTCAGCAGGATGCGCGCGATGGCCTGTAGCGGCACTTCGGCCCATTCCACACGCCGCTCGAGCGAGCTGCGCAGCTCGTGCAGCGCGCCTTCCACGACGAAGGCGTCGAGGAGCGAGGCGGCAACCGCGGGCGGCGGCATCGACGCCACGCCCTGCATCCGCTCGCGGTAGGCGCCGTAGAAAGACTCCGTGGTCGCCTGGTGCCACTGCGCGAGCGGCACGCTGACGCGCTCACGCTCGGCATCGGTGTGCGCGGAGCCGTGCCGCATCGCGTCGTGCGCGGCATAGCCGAACGAACGCAGCATGCTGGCGACATCGCGCAGCGGGCAGTGCTTGGCGCGGCGCTCGGCGAGCGGCCGGGCCGGATCGCCCTCGAAGCCGATGATCGCGAAGTCGTGCCGCGTCATGAGCACCTGCGCCAGGTGGTAGTCGCCGTGGTAGCGCGTGCGCAGCGCGCCGATCTCGACGGGCACCAGCGCGACCACGCGTTCGCGCGCCGCCGATTTCGCGGCGACGAGTTGCCGGGCAAGCGCGGCACTCGCTGCGGGGAGCGCATCCGGATCGGCGGCGAGGAGCGCGAGGACCGCCTCGAACTCGGCGACGAGACTCGTGCGCAACGCGTGCGCGTCGTCGGCCGTGAAGGGCTCGGGGTCGAAAGCTGGATCGCCGCTCGCGAAGGCGAGCGCGGCGTGGAGTTCCGCGGTACGCCGTCCGAGCGTGGCCATGAGCGCGAGGAAGCCTTCGCGGAGGTTGCCGTGTTCGCCGGGAATCGCGTCGAGTGCGCCCGCGTTGGCGGTCGCGTCGCTTGCCGCGCTGCCGCGCGCCAGCGTGTCCGCGACGAGGCGGCGCAGGTGCGCCTGCGTGTAGTCCCAGCCGTTGCCCTCGTTGCCGACGTAGCCGAAGAGCACGGCGAGCGCGGTGCGCTCGCCGTCGTCGGCGACGTGCTCGAGACTGCCGAGGAGTGGGGCGACGTTTGCGAACGGCGACACCTCGGTGAGGAAGCGGCCCATCTCGATCTCGGGATCGATGCCCGCGCGCAGGCGGCGGTAGCCCTTGAGGAGCAGCGTCTCGCCGAAGACCACGAGCGTGTTCACCTGCTCGAAGGGCGGATGCTGGATCGCTGCGGCGACCGCTGCGCCGAAGCCTTCGCCGAGCGCGCCGATCCGGCCCGTGTGCGCGTAGTGCAGTTGCCCGCCAGCGACCGCTGTCGTGTCGCCGCGCGCCATCGCGGTCGCGACGGCGCGCACGAAGGCGTCGTCCCAGAACGCGTCGTAGAGGATGCCCACACGGGAGCGCTGCCGCACGCGGGCCAGCGTGCAGTGGGCCAGCGTGGCGAGCGCGGCGCCGTCGCCGGTCTCCCAGGCGAGCGCCAGCGGCAACGAATACGCGTGCGCCGTGCCGTCGGCCAGGACCACATCGGCGACCGCGAGCAGCCAGTCGCCGCCGGGCCCGCTCCATTCGCCGCGCTGGCGCAGCGTGACCTGCGTGATCGCTTGCGCGGGGTCGGCGAACCAGCGCTGCGCCGGCAGCACGCGGGGCAGGACGTCGCGTTCGAGTTGCTCGCGCACGCGCCGACCCAGGAGCGCGCGCAGGCCCTTGCCGTCGTCGTGCGCGGTGAGGGCTGCCAGGAGTCCCTCGGGAATCACCAGCACCGGCAACTCCTCCGGCGCGTTGCGCTCGACGTGCCAGGTGGGCGCGGCCGCCGCCGTTTCCAGCCGGAACCAGTAGAAGCCGTACGGCGGCAGCGTGATGAAGTACGGCAACTCGCCCACCGGCGGGAACGGCGTATTGCCGAGGATCTCCACCGGCGTGCGCCCTTTCCAGGCGGCCAGATCGAGTTCTACCGGCTGGCTGGTACTCGCGAGGTTGGCGACACACAGGATCGTCTCCTCGTCGATCGTGCGCACGTACGCCAGCACCTTGCGATTGCCCGGCCGTACGAAGCGCAGCGTGCCGCGCGACAGGGCGCGGTGCCCGCGGCGGGCGGCGATGATGCGCTTCATCCAGTTGAGCAGCGACGCGGCACTGCGCTGCTGCGCCTCGACGTTGACCGCGGCGTAGCCGAATACCTCGTCCATGATCGGCGGCAGATACAGGCGCTGCGGATCGGCACGCGAGAAGCCGGCGTTGCGATCCGCCGACCACTGCATCGGCGTGCGCACGCCGTTGCGATCGCCGAGATAGATGTTGTCGCCCATGCCGATCTCGTCGCCGTAATACACGACGGGAGAGCCGATGAGCGAGAGGAGGAGGCTGTTCAGGAGCTCGATCTTGCGCCGGTCGTTGTCCATGAGCGGCGCCAGCCGCCGGCGGATGCCGAGGTTGATGCGCATCTGCCGATCGGCGGCGTACGTGCGGTAGAGGTAGTCGCGCTCGCGCTCGGTGACCATCTCCAGCGTCAGCTCGTCGTGGTTGCGCAGGAAGATCGCCCACTGGCAGTTGTCGGGAATCTCCGGCGTCTGCCCCATGATGTCGGTGATCGCGTGCCGGTCCTCCTCGGCGATCGCCATGTACATGCGCGGCATCAGCGGGAAGTGGAACGCCATGTGGCACTCGTCGCCGTCGCCGAAATACGGCCGTACGTCTTCCGGCCACTGGTTGACCTCGGCGAGGAAGAAGCGGTCGTGGTAGCTGCGGTCGAGTTCGGCGCGCATGTGCCTGAGCACCTCGTGGGTGGCCGGCAGGTTCTCGTTGATCGTGCCGTCGCGCTCGCACAGGTACGGGATGGCATCGAGGCGCATGCCGTCGACACCCATGTCGAGCCAGTAGCGCATCACCCGCACGACGGCGCGCACCACGTTCGGGTTGTCGAAGTTGAGGTCGGGCTGGTGCGAGAAGAAGCGGTGCCAGTAGTACTGCCGGGCGATCGGGTCGTAGGTCCAGTTCGACTTCTCGGTGTCGGTGAAGATGATGCGCGTCTCCGGCCAGCGCGTGTCGTCGTCGTTCCACACGTAATAGTTGCGCTTGGCCGAACCCTTCGGCGCGCGCCGTGCGGCCTGGAACCACGGATGCTGGTCAGACGTGTGGTTGATGACGAGCTCGGTGATGACGCGCAGGCCGAGCGCGTGCGCTTCGCGCAGGAACAACCGGAAGTCGGCGAGCGTGCCGTACTGCGGATGCACGCCGTGGTAGTCGGCAATGTCGTAGCCGTCGTCGCGCAGCGGCGAGGGATAGAAGGGCATCACCCACACGGTATCCACGCCGAGATCGCGGATGTACGGCAGCCCCTGCGTAAGACCGGCGAAATCGCCGACGCCGTCGTGGTTGCTGTCGCGAAACGCCTTGACGTGCACCTGATAGATGACGGCGTCCTTGTACCAGAGCGGGTCGGCGGTGGCGTTGGCGCCCGGGGCGACGACACGCCCGCCGGGCAGGCGATTGAGGCGACGCAGCGTCATGGCGCCGGCACGAGGAACAGGCAGGCGAGCGGCGGGACGGTGAGTGCGAGGGAGTGCGCGTGGCCGTGCGCGGGAATCGCGTCGGCGGCGACCGCACCGCGATTGCCGAGGCCGCTGCCGCCGTACGCCGTGGCGTCGCTGTTGAGGATCTCGCGCCAGCGTCCATCGCGGGGCACTCCGACGCGGTAGCCGTCGCGCGGCACCGGCGTCATGTTGCACACGACCAGCACCGATGGGCCGCCTTGCGGATCGTGGCGCAGGAAGGAGAGCACGCTCTGCGCGGCATCGTCGTGCTCGATCCAGGCAAAGCCCGCCGAGGTGAAATCGTCGGCGTGCAGCGCGGTGTGCGTGGCGAGCGCGCGGTTGAGATCGCGCACCCACGCCTGCACGCCCGCGTGCGGCGGCCACTGCGTCAGGTGCCAGTCGAGGCTCTCGTCGTGATTCCACTCGCGATCCTGCGCGAACTCGCCGCCCATGAAGAGGAGCTTCTTGCCGGGGTGCGCCCACATGTAGCCCAGCAGCAGGCGCAGGTTGGCGAAGCGCTGCCAGGCATCGCCCGGCATCTTGCGGATGAGCGAGCCCTTGCCGTGGACGACCTCGTCGTGCGACAGCGGGAGCACGAAGTTCTCGTTGAAGGCGTACCAGAGGCTGAAGCGGATCTGGTCGTGGTGGAAGCGACGATGGATCGGATCGCGATGGAAGTAGGCGAGCGTGTCGTTCATCCACCCCATGTTCCACTTGAGGGCGAAGCCCAGGCCGCCTTGCGCGGTGGGGCGCGAGACCAGGGGCCAGGCGGTCGACTCCTCGGCGATGGTACGCACGGCCGGGTAGCTCGCGGCCACCGCGTCGTTGAGTTCGCGCAGGAAGGCCACCGCCTCGAGGTTCTCACGCCCGCCGCGGGCATTGGGAATCCACTCGCCGGAGCGGCGCGCATAGTCGAGATAGAGCATCGACGCCACGGCGTCGACCCGCAGGCCGTCGATGTGGTAGCGGTCGAGCCAGAACAGCGCGCTCGACACGAGGAAGGCGCGCACCTCGTTGCGCCCGTAGTTAAAGATGCAGCTCTTCCACTCGGGATGGAAGCCCTGGCGCGGATCGACATGCTCGTAAAGATGCGTGCCGTCGTAGCGCGCGAGGCCGTGCTCGTCGTTGGGGAAGTGCGACGGCACCCAGTCGAGGATCACCCCGATCCCGTGCGCGTGCAGCGTGTCGACCAGCGCCATGAAATCCTGCGGGGATCCGTAGCGCGCGGTGGGTGCGAAATAGGCCGTCGTCTGGTAGCCCCACGAGCCGTAGAACGGGTGCTCGGTGACCGGCAGGAGTTCGACGTGGGTGAAGCCCAGATCCTTGACGTAGGCGGCGAGCGCGGGAGCGATCTCGCCGTACGAGAGCTGGCGCGCCGGATCGGCGGGGTCGCGTCGCCACGAGCCCAGGTGGACCTCGTAGATCGACAGCGGCGCGGCCGCCGCCTGGCGCTCGCCGCGCCGCGCCATCCAGTCGGCATCGCGCCAGCGATAGTCGAGGTCGGCGAGCAGCGACGCGGTGCGCGGCGGGACCTCGGTCGCAAAGGCAAAGGGATCGGCCTTGTCGATCGCGCGTCCGCTGGCATCGGTCACCCGGAACTTGTAGCGCTGGCCCCGTTGGGCCGCCGCGACGCGGCCCTCCCACACGCCGGTGCTGTCGCTGCGCGGCTGCAGGCGGTGCGCGCTGCCGCTCCAGCCGTTGAAGTCCCCCACCACCGCGACCTGTCGGGCATTCGGCGCCCACACGGCGAAGCGCCAGCCCTCACCTTCGCGGTGCGCGCCCAGGTTCTCGTACAGGCGCCGATGCGTCCCCTGGCGAAAGAGGTAGCCGTCGAAATCGGAGAACGCCGTCATCGGGTCGCGGGGCAGGGAGTCGTGGGCAAGGCGA